>NZ_CP032229.1:905623-1207497 GCF_004328625.1 Streptomyces seoulensis | reverse complement strand
GGGGGAGAGCGACCCGGCCGCCGCGGCACAGGACGCCCCGCAGTCGGTGCCCGTGCAGGGCGGTGACGGCGAGGGCGCCGAGCACACCGCCGCGGCCGGCCCGGAACCCGACGGGTCCGGCGAGTCCCGTATCCGGCCCGCCCGGCGGCAGAGCGAGCCGGACGGCTCCGGCGAGCAGCCCCGCAAGCGCGGCCGCGCGGCCGCCCGGCGGCCCAGCGGACGCGAGCGGCACGACGAGAAGATCACCGTGTACGTCTCGGCCGAGGAACTGATGGACCTCGAGCACGCCCGGCTGGTGCTGCGCGGCGAGCACGGCCTCGCCGTCGACCGCGGCCGGATCGTCCGCGAGGCGGTCGCCGTGGTCCTCGCCGACCTGGAGTCCCGAGGGGAAGCCAGCATCCTGGTACGGCGGCTGCGGGGGCGCTGACCCGGCTTCCCGCCGCCCGACCGATAGCCTGCGACCCCCATGAACGCGCACCGCACCGCCACGACCGGCCCGAGACGCCCGCTGGGCCGGGGCCCGGACACCGCACCTCCGGACCCGGCCCCTCTGGCCGCTCTGCCCGAGCCTCCCGCACCCCAGGCACCCGTGCCCGACGGTGTCTTCAAGGTCCGGCTGGACAACTTCGAGGGCCCCTTCGACCTGCTGCTCCAGCTCATCACCAAGCACAAGCTGGACGTCACCGAGATCGCGCTGTCCAAGGTGACCGACGAGTTCATGGCGCACATCCGGGCCATGGGACCCGACTGGGACCTGGACCGCACCACCGAGTTCCTGGTCGTCGCCGCCACCCTGCTCGACCTCAAGGCCGCCCGGCTGCTGCCCGCCGCCCAGGTCGAGGACGAGGCCGACCTCGCCCTGCTGGAGGCGCGCGACCTGCTCTTCGCCCGGCTGCTGCAGTACCGGGCCTACAAGCGGATCGCGGACATCTTCAACGAGCGGCTGGAGGACGAGGGCCGCCGCTACCCCCGTACCGTCGGCCTGGAGCCGGAGCACGCCGAGCTGCTGCCCGAGGTCGTCATCAGCATCGGGCCCGAGGGGTTCGCGCGGCTCGCGGTGAAGGCGATGCAGCCGAGGGCCAAGCCACAGGTGTACGTCGACCACATCCACGCCCCCCTGGTCAGCGTCCAGGAGCAGGCCCGGGTCGTGGTGGCCCGGCTGCGCGAGGCCGGGGAGGCCGACTTCCAGGAGCTGGTGGCCGACACCGAGGACACCCTCACCGTCGTCGCCCGCTTCCTCGCGCTGCTGGAGCTGTACCGGGACAAGGCCGTCGCCCTGGAGCAGGAGACCGCGCTCGGCAGCCTGCTGGTCCGCTGGACCGGCGGGGACCGAGCGGCACCGGTGGTTACCGACGAGTTCGACCGGCCCGCCGAGGCGCCCAGGAAGGCAGAGGCGCCGAAGAAGGAGGAACAGCGGACGTGAACCACCCAGCCACGGACGACCGCGTCGCCGCCCTCGACCTCAAGCCCGCGCTGGAGGCCGTCCTGATGGTCGTGGACGAGCCCGCCACCGAGGAACACCTGGCAAGGGTCCTCGAACGGCCCCGGCGCCGGATCGCCGAGGCGCTGCGCGAACTGGCCGACGACTACACCGCCCAGGGCCGCGGCTTCGAGCTGCGCTTCGTCGCGGGCGGCTGGCGCTTCTACACCCGCCCCGCGTACGCCCCCGCCGTGGAACGCCTCGCGCTGGAGGGCCAGACGGCCCGGCTCACCCAGGCGGCCCTGGAGACCCTCGCGGTCGTCGCGTACCGCCAGCCGGTCGGCCGCAGCAGGGTCTCCGCCGTGCGCGGGGTCAACTGCGACGGCGTGATGCGGACCCTGCTCCAGCGCGGTCTGGTGGCCGAGGCGGGCACGGAACCCGAAACAGGTGCGATCCTGTACGTGACGACGAACTATTTCCTGGAGCGGATGGGCCTGCGCGGCTTGGACGAGCTTCCGGAACTCGCGCCCTTCCTCCCCGAGGCGGAGGCGATCGAGGCGGAGACCCAGGAGGGAGTCCCGTCGTTCGACCCGGACGCGCCCGACGCGGCCGGTGGTCAGGACGCAGACGACTACGACGGAAACCTTGATGCGAAGCAGCGGCAGCGGCAGGAACAGCGGACGCGGTAACCCCCGCGGCAACGACCGGGACGAGCGCAAGGGGCAGGGCCGCCCCAGCAAGCCCCGTCCGGAGGAGCGCCGCTACGACGTCGGACCCGGCGCCACGAAGGACGGCCCGAAGTCCGGCCGTGGCGGCGCGGCACGCGGCGGCGCCAAGGGCGGCCCCAAGCAGTCCCAGCAGGCGGGGCGCGGCCGTACGGCGCCCGGCCGCTCGCGTGAGTTCGAGACGCGGGCCGAGGAGCGCAACCGGGAGCGGTACGAGGGCAAGAAGGACGTGAAGCTGCCCAAGACCTTCCCCGGCGCCGAGCAGGACGGCGAGCGCCTCCAGAAGGTGCTGGCCCGCGCGGGCTACGGCTCGCGGCGCGCCTGCGAGGAGCTGATCGAGCAGGCCCGCGTCGAGATCAACGGCGAGATCGTGCTGGAGCAGGGCCGCCGGGTCGACCCGGAGAAGGACGAGGTCAAGGTCGACGGCCTGACCGTCGCGACCCAGTCGTACCAGTTCTTCTCGCTGAACAAGCCCGCCGGTGTGGTCTCCACGATGGAGGACCCCGAGGGCCGCCAGTGCCTCGGCGACTACGTCACCAACCGCGAGACCCGCCTCTTCCACGTGGGCCGGCTGGACACGGAGACCGAGGGCGTCATCCTGCTCACCAACCACGGCGAGCTGGCCCACCGTCTCACCCACCCCAAGTACGGCGTGCGCAAGACCTACCTCGCGCACATCGTCGGCCCGATCCCGCGCGACCTCGGCAAGCGGCTGAAGGACGGCATCCAGCTGGAGGACGGCTGGGCCCGCGCCGACCACTTCCGCGTGGTCGAGCAGACCGGCAAGAACTACCTCGTCGAGGTGACCCTGCACGAGGGCCGCAAGCACATCGTGCGCCGGATGCTGGCCGAGGCGGGCTTCCCCGTCGACAAGCTGGTCCGCGTCTCCTTCGGCCCGATCACCCTCGGCGACCAGAAGTCGGGCTGGCTGCGCCGCCTGTCCAACACCGAGGTCGGCATGCTGATGAAGGAAGTCGACCTCTAGTCCCCGGGGCGGCCCCTTGCCGCCGGTGACGGTCCGGCCTTATGGTCAACCTGACGATTAGTCGGGTGGCCATGCGGCCGGACCAACGGGGGCCGGGTCATGGGTGCCCGGAAGGACTTCACCCATGACCACCACGCCCTCGGGACAGCGCGCCGCCGCCGGTTCCCTGCTCGGACTCGCCCTCGGCGACGCGCTGGGCTTCCCGACCGAGTTCAACGACGTGCCCGCCATCCTCGCCAAGTGCGGACCCTGGCGGGAGATGGAGCTGCCGGGCCGCGCCTACGTCTCCGACGACACGCAGATGACCCTCGCGCTCGGGCGCGGGCTCCGTACCGCCATGGGCCGGGGCCCGCTCGCGCCGGAGCGGCTCGAGCGGCCGCTGCGCGAGGAGTTCGTCGCCTGGTACGAGTCCCCGGAGAACAACCGCGCCCCCGGCCGCACCTGCCTCACGGCCTGCGCGCTGCTGAAGGAGGAGGGGCGGGACTGGCAGGACGCGAGCCAGGTCGGCTCCAAGGGCTGCGGTGCCAACATGCGGGTCGCCCCGCTCGGCCTCGCCCCCGCTCTGAGCGCCGAACAGCGCTCCGGCGCCGCCCAGTTGCAGTCCGCCCTCACCCACGGCCACCCCACCGCACTGGCCGCCTCCGACCTCACCGCGCACGCCGTGTGGCTGCTGGCCCAGGGCATGGACCCCGCCGGGCTCGTCGGCCGGCTGCGCTCGTACGCCCTCGACCACCGCACCCACTACGACCACACCTGGCTCGGCGACCTGTGGCGCCGCTCCCAGGACCCGAGCCCGGAGCACTTCATCGCCCGTGGCTGGGACGAATGCCTGGCCGTCCTGGACCGGCTTCAGGACGCGCTGCGCACCCCCTCCCCGGAGACCGACCCCTGCCTCGCCACCGGCGAGGGCTGGATCGCGGAGGAGGCGCTCGCCACCGGGCTGCTCTGCTTCCTGCTCTTCCCCGGCGACCCCGTGCTGGCGCTGCGCCGGGCCGCCTGCACCTCCGGCGACTCCGACTCCATCGCCTGCCTGACCGGCGCTTTCGCGGGCGCCTGGCTGGGCGCGGACGCCTGGCCCGCGGACTGGGTGGACCGCATCGAGCACCGCGACGAACTGCTGGAACTGGGCGCCCTCTGGGACGCCTAGACGCGGGGACGCCTAGACGCGCGCGGCCGACGCCCGCCGTGCCCGGTACAGGAAGTCGGCCACCCGGGGCTCGTCCGGCTCGACCGGGAGCGGGGTGCGGAGGAGGGCCGCGTCGGTCTCGTCGGCCAGGCGGGCCATCCGTGCCTCGATCTCCGGCCAGGGCACCTCACCCCGCTTCACCGCGAGCAGCGACTCGCGCTCCTCGCCCACGTCCAGGCGCAGCTCGCCGGTGCGCAGCAGGTCGCGGGCGCTGCCCAGCAGGCGGAGCAGGTGCATGGCGTGCTTCCAGCGCGGGGCGCCGGTGGTGCGGATGTCGGCGTCCAGCTTGCGGCGCTGGCCGAGGGCGTAGCCGGTGAAGGTGGCGTGCACCTGGCGGGAGAGGAACGCGCCGCGCAGGGAGAGCAGTTCGCGACCGGTGTCGTCCAGGTGCTCCACCAGCGGGGAGTGCAGGCACTCCAGGATGTTCGGGTTGGCCCGCAGCGCCAGCTCCAAGAAGCGCTCCAGCTCCCAGGAGAACCGCTCCTCGCCCGGCCCCTCGACATGCGTGGGCGGCTTCTCGAACCGCCAGAACAGCGGGGTCGGGGCCAGGAACACGCCCCGCCGGTCGGTGTCACTGCCGTCCGTGGCCAGACCGAAGGCGCGCGAGCCCATGACACAGGCGTACACGGTGTGGTCGCGGACCAGGTCGGCGGAGCGCATGCGGGGGAGCGTACGCGGCCGGTCAGGCCAGGTGCACCGTGTTTCCGTGCACCATGATCTCCTTGGCGGCCAGCGGTTCGGTGGCCGGGCCGTGCGCGACCGAGCCGTCGGCGACGTGGAACTTGCTGCCGTGACACGGGCAGTCGATGGTGCCGTCCGCGACCTTGTTCAGCGTGCAGCCCTGGTGGGTGCAGATGGCGGAGAACGCCTTGTACTCGCCCTTCTTCGGCTGCGTCACCACCACCTTCTCCGCGGTGAAGATCTTGCCGCCGCCCTCCGGGATCTCGCTGACGCTGCCCAGCGCCTGGCCGTCGCCGGAGTCGGACGAGGCGGAACCGGAGGCCGAGGCGCTCTCGCCGCCGGGGGAGGAGCTGGCGGTGGCCGAGGAGCTGTCGCCGTCGCTGCCGCAACCCACACAGCAGACGGCGAGCGTGGCGGCCCCCGTGGTGAGAAGCGTGCGCCGCGTCGCGGGCTGGGTCATGTCGTCACTCCGAGGTTCAAGAGGCGGAAAACGGACGGGAAACAAGAAAAGGGGACGTAAAGCCCCAGACTTCCGGGCATCTTGGCACTGAACGCCGCCCGCACGAAGGAGGCGGCAGCGGGTCGGCCCCCGCCTCGGCCGAACGGGCGCCCGTCCCACCCCGCGGTCGGCGTGCGTCCGGACCGCCCCGGCTGACTAGGCTGGACGGCACCAGAAGCCGGTTCAGCGCCGGCGCCGCCGCCCCGCACCAAGGACATCGCCCAGTGAGAACCGCACTCGTCATCGGCACCGGGCTGATCGGGACCTCGGCCGCGCTCGCCCTCAGCCGGCGGGGCGTCACCGTCCACCTCGCCGACCACGACCCGGCGCAGGCCCGTACCGCAGCCGCCCTCGGCGCCGGTACCGACGAGCCGCCGCAGGGCCGGGTCGACCTCGCGCTCGTCGCCGCGCCGCCCGCGCACGTCGCCGGCGTCCTCGCCGACGCCATGCGCCGCGACCTCGCGCACGGCTACCTCGACGTGGCCAGCGTCAAGGGCGGCCCGCGCCGCGAACTGGAGGCGCTCGGCCTGGACGACGCCGTGCTCGCCCGCTACCTCGGCACCCACCCCATGTCCGGCCGGGAGAAGTCCGGCCCGCTGGCCGCCACCGCCGACCTCTTCGAGGGCCGCCCCTGGGTGCTCACCCCGACCCGCGACACCGACACCGAGGTGCTGAACCTCGCCCTCGAACTGGTCTCGCACTGCCGCGCCGTCCCGGTGGTGATGGACGCCGACGCCCACGACCGCGCCGTCGCCCTCGTCTCCCACATGCCGCACCTCGTCTCCAGCCTGGTCGCCGCCCGGCTGGAGAACGCCGAGGAGGCCGCCGTACGGCTCTGCGGGCAGGGCATCCGGGACGTCACCCGGATCGCCGCCTCCGACCCCCGGATGTGGATCGACATCCTCTCCGCCAACCCGGGACCGGTCGCCGACCTGCTCACCGACGTCTCAGCCGACCTGGACGAGACCGTGCGCGCGCTGCGCGCCCTGCAGTCCGCCGACGAGGACAAGCGGCGCACCGGCGGCGCCGGGATCGAGGACGTACTGCGCCGGGGCAACGCCGGCCAGGTCCGCGTCCCCGGCAAGCACGGCTCCGCCCCGCGCGCGTACGAGACCGTCACGGTCCTCATCGACGACCAGCCCGGCCAGCTCGCCCGCATCTTCGCCGACGCCGGACGGGCCGGCGTCAACATCGAGGACGTCCGCATCGAGCACGCCACCGGACAGCAGGCGGGACACATCCAGCTCATGGTCGAGCCCGGGGCCGCGCCCGTCCTCACCGAGGCGCTGCGCGAGCGGGGCTGGGCGCTGCGGCAGTAGCGCGGCACCCCGGCGGTCACACGGCCCACGTGCGTCCGTACGAGTGACCCACACCCAGTAACCTTGTGCGGGGCGCCCTCGCGTCCCGCCACCCCGACCGACACCCTTCACCAGGAAGGTGCCCTCCCGTGGAAAACGGCGCCGCCCCGACCGCACAGCCCGTGATCGTAGCGATCGACGGCCCCTCCGGCACGGGCAAGTCGAGCACGTCGAAGGCCGTGGCCGCGCAGCTCGGCCTCAGCTACCTGGACACCGGCGCCCAGTACCGGGCCATCACCTGGTGGATGGTGACCAACGGCATCGACCTCACGGACCCCACCGCGATCGCCGCCGTCGCGGGCAAGCCCGAGATCGTCTCCGGTACCGACCCGCTGGCCCCGACGATCACCGTCGACGGCTACGACGTGGCCGGGCCGATCCGCACCCAGGAGGTCACCTCCAAGGTCAGCGCGGTCAGCGCGGTGCCCGAGGTGCGCACCCGGATCACCGAGCTGCAGCGCTCCATCGCGGCCGGCGCCGAGGGCGGCATCGTGGTCGAGGGCCGGGACATCGGCACCACCGTGCTGCCCGACGCCGACCTGAAGATCTTCCTCACCGCCTCCCCGGAAGCCCGCGCGGCCCGCCGCAGCGGCGAGGTGAAGGGCTCCGACGTGGCCGCCACCCGCGAGGCCCTCATCCAGCGGGACGCGGCCGACTCCAGCCGCAAGACCTCCCCGCTCGCCAAGGCCGGCGACGCGGTCGAGGTCGACACCACCGAGCTGACCCTCGCCCAGGTCATCGAGTGCGTCGTCACCCTGGTCGAGGAGAAGCGGGCCGGGAAGTGAGCCAGCCGCCACCGCCCTCGGAGCGGGGCGCCGAGATCGGGCGGCGCATCGGCGTCGGCCTGATGTACGGCCTGTGGAAGCCGCGCGTGCTGGGTGCCTGGAAGGTGCCCGCGTCCGGCCCGGTCATCTTCGCGGTGAACCACTCCCACAACATCGACGGCCCGATGGTCATGGGCGTGGCGCCCCGGCCGACGCACTTCCTGATCAAGCAGGAGGCGTTCATCGGGCCGCTGGACCCCTTCCTGACCGGCATCGGCCAGCTCAAGGTCGACCGCACCACCGCCGACCGCACCGCCATCGGGCGGGCGCTCGGCGTGCTGGAGCAGGGCGGCGTGCTGGGCATCTTCCCGGAGGGCACCCGGGGCGAGGGCGACTTCGCCTCGCTGCGCGCCGGGCTCGCCTACTTCGCGGTGCGCGGCGGGGCGCCGATCGTGCCGGTGGCCGTGCTCGGCAGCGCCGACCGGCCCGGCCGCCTGGTCAAGGCCCTGCCGCCGCTGCGCTCCCGCGTCGACGTGGTCTTCGGAGACCCGTTCGAGGCGGGCGACGGGAGCGGGCGGCGTACGCGCAAGGCGCTGGACGAGGCGACCGAGCGCATCCAGAAGCGGCTCACCGCACACCTGGAAAACGCCAGGCGCCTGACCGGGCGCTGGGCGACACTTGAGTAGTGGAACCGGCCCGGAACGGGTCACTCCACCGATCACCACGAACGACGACGAGGTACGGACTTCATGAACGACCAGAACCAGCCCGACGGCTCGGCCGCGCACGAGTACGAGCACGGGGCTCTCGGCGACGCCGAGTACGCGGAGTTCATGCAGCTCGCCGCGGAAGAGGGCTTCGACATCGAGGACGTCGAGGGCGCCATCGAGGAGGCGGGCCACGGCCCCCTTCCCGTGCTCGCCGTCGTCGGCCGCCCCAATGTCGGCAAGTCGACCTTGGTGAACCGGATCATCGGCCGCCGCGAGGCGGTCGTCGAGGACAAGCCCGGCGTCACCCGCGACCGCGTCACCTATGAGGCGGAGTGGGCCGGCCGCCGTTTCAAGGTGGTCGACACCGGCGGCTGGGAGCAGGACGTCCTCGGCATCGACGCCTCCGTGGCCGCGCAGGCCGAGTACGCGATCGAGGCCGCCGACGCGGTCGTCTTCGTGGTGGACGCCAAGGTCGGCGCCACCGACACCGACGAGGCGGTCGTCCGGCTGCTGCGCAAGGCCGGCAAGCCGGTCGTGCTGGCCGCCAACAAGGTCGACGGCCTCTCCGGCGAGTCCGACGCGGCCTACCTGTGGTCCCTGGGCCTCGGCGAGCCGCACCCGGTCTCCGCCCTGCACGGCCGCGGCACCGGCGACATGCTGGACGCCGTCCTGGAGGCCCTCCCGGAGGCGCCCGCGCAGACCTTCGGCGGCCCCGGCGTCGGCGGCCCCCGCCGCATCGCCCTGATCGGCCGCCCGAACGTCGGCAAGTCCTCGCTGCTGAACAAGGTCGCCGGCGAGGAGCGCGTCGTCGTCAACGAGCTGGCGGGCACCACCCGCGACCCGGTCGACGAGATGATCGAGCTGGGCGGCAAGACCTGGAAGTTCGTGGACACCGCCGGTATCCGCAAGCGCGTCCACCTCCAGCAGGGCGCCGACTACTACGCCTCCCTGCGCACGGCCGCCGCCGTGGAGAAGGCGGAGGTCGCCGTCATCCTGATCGACGGCTCCGAGAACATCTCGGTGCAGGACCAGCGCATCGTCACCATGGCCGTCGAGGCCGGCCGCGCGGTCGTCGTCGCCTTCAACAAGTGGGACACCCTCGACGAGGAGCGCCGCTACTACCTCGAGCGTGAGATCGAGACCGAGCTGGGCCAGATCGCCTGGGCCCCGCGCGTCAACGTCTCCGCCCGCACCGGCCGCCACATGGAGAAGCTGGTCCCGGCGATCGAGACCGCGCTCGACGGCTGGGAGACCCGCGTCCCCACCGGCCGGCTGAACGCCTTCCTCGGTGAGCTGGCCGCCGCCCACCCGCACCCGGTCCGGGGCGGCAAGCAGCCGCGCATCCTGTTCGGCACCCAGGCCGGCACCAAGCCGCCGCGCTTCGTCCTCTTCGCCTCCGGCTTCATCGAGGCTGGCTACCGTCGCTTCATCGAGCGCCGCCTGCGCGAGGAGTTCGGCTTCGAGGGCACCCCGATCCACCTCTCGGTGCGGGTGCGCGAGAAGCGCGGCGCGAAGAAGAAGTAACCGCCACGGCGGAGGAACACACGGCGAAGGGGCGGCCCGGTCTCGGTGGAGACGGGCCGCCCCTTCGTGTCCGGCTCAGTTGCCCTGGCGCGGGCCCGGCGGGAGCGCCGGGGGGCCTTCGCCGTCCGGCCGGGCCCGCCCGATCGTGCCGATCCGCTGCCACTGGGACTGCTGGGACTGCTGCCGCGCGCTGTACGCCCCCGCGCTGTAGGCGCTGTAGGAGCTGCTGAACGACCCCGGCCGGTGCCCGCCGTACGAGCCGGTGCCCTGGGGGAGGTTCCCGAAGGCGGTGAAGCCCAGGTTCTCCTCGCCGCTGCGGTCCCCGGGCAGCGTACGGAAGGTCTTGACCCACTCCGCGTACAGCGTGTCGTAGATCGGCGTGGACGAGGGCCCGCCGGGGTTGTCCTGCCCTGAGCGGGCGACGGGGACGGGGGACAGGGCGGGCCGGCGGGGAGAGGCGTCGTATGGGTGCACGTATGTCCAAACGACGGTGCACCCAAAGGGATGCGGCCACGCGGGGGGCTGTCGGGGGTGCGCCGGACAGCACGACCGGCCGTGCCGCCCCTGGGGTGAAAGGGCGGCACGGCCGGTGTCCGGGGGAGGGGTTGCGGTCAGGTGCCGGCGAGGGGGAGGGCGGCGGCGACCAGGCGGCCGTTGGCGGCGGCCTTGTCCAGGGCGTCGCGGAGCAGGTCCTCGCGGGGCTGGCGGCCGATCGAGCCGACCGGGGCCGCGAACATCAGCACCTGCTGGTGCTTGTTGGCGGCGGCCCGCCAGCTGTCGGTGACCTGGAGCGGCTGGTGCGCCTGCCACCAGGCCACCGGCTGGTGGCCGTGCGGGCCCGGCTGGAGCACCGCGTGGAGCTGGCCGACGGCGAGCAGCACCGACCAGCCGTGCAGCACCGGGGGGACGGCGTCGAGCGCGGTGACCGGCATGAAGCCCTGCTCGATGAGGAGGGGGAGGAAGTCGTCCCCGCCCCCGGTGGCGCCGGGGCGCGCGATGGGCGCGGTCGGCTCGACGACGAGCGCCGGGTGCAACTCGCCCTCGATCAGCACCAGTCCGCTGGTCACCCCGAGCACGGCGGGTTCGGGCGTGGTGCGGTGGGGCTGCTCCTGCTGATGCTCCTGGGGGGCGGCCTCGCCGCCGATGGAGCGGACGGCGCCCTGCAACTGCTCCTCGGTGACCTGCACGACCTGCGAGGGCAGACAGCCCGCGTGGGCGAAGGCGAGGACGGCGGTCTCGTCCCCGACGAACAGGACGGTGCTGGTGCGTTCCTGCTCGGAGTCCCCCGGAGTGCGGCAGGACGTGCAGTCGTAACTGCCCGGAGCGTTCGCTCCGGTGAGCAGCCGGTCGGCTTCTTCGTCGCCGATCTCGGCGCGTACGGCGTCACTGACGTCGAGCATGCGCGGCACGGTGGCTCCCTCGGGATGCGCGCGGTCGGCCGGGTGGCTCCCGGTCGCTGAGCCTTGGGATCGCGGGCTCATACAGAAGACAACGGGCGTCCTGTGGTGGGGGTCACGCCCCAGGGGGAACGGAATCGAACCGACCTGCGCGCAGGGTCACTTTCGGCACGGAATCGGCCACTCAACGTCAACTCCGTACACAGTCAAGGAACTTGAAAGGGTGATGTGCGTCACGGGCAGGTGCCGCCCATGGTCGACAAGTGCCGAAATAACCGTATGAAGTGGTTGGCCGGAAATCGCCGATACCGGCGGTAACCGCCAACTGGCCTGCCTCTACGGGGTGTTGTTGAAATGCGGCACCTGTCCTCCTTAGATTCCTTCGCCGTGTGCAACTAGCACCGCTCGGGCAGCTCCGCCGCCCGGCGCCGGGTCCGTCAGGGCCGTGGCACCGGTCACCGGCGGACGGGGCGGGCGCGAGGAACCGCGGTCCGACGCGGCGAGACGTGCCCCGCTCAGGGGGAGCCCGGGTTCGTGGAGAGGGAACTGCATGTCCGAGTGTGCCGATACCACCCGTTCGACCGCCCGTAAGGGCCGTACGACGGCCGCCCTCGCCGGGGCCGCGCTGCTCGCCCCGCTGGGGCTGCTGGCAGCCTCCGGAGAGGCGCAGGCGGCGGACAACGGAGTCTGGGACCGCATCGCCCAGTGCGAGAGCGGCGGCAACTGGAACATCAACACCGGCAACGGCTACTACGGCGGGCTCCAGTTCTCCGCCAGCACGTGGCGTGCCTACGGTGGCGGCGCCTACGCCGCCACCGCCGACCAGGCGTCGAGAAGCGCGCAGATCGCCGTGGCGTCCCGGGTCCAGCAGGCCCAGGGCTGGGGCGCCTGGCCCGTCTGCTCCGGCCGCGCCGGGGCCTACGGGTCCGCACCGTCCAGCGCCTCGACGGGCGGCGGGACCGACAAGGGCGTGACGAAGAAGTCCGCCCCGACGAGGTCCGCCCCCACCCGGACCGCACCGACGCGGTCCGCCCAGGCCCCGCAGCGCCCGGCGACGACCCACGCCGACCGGGGGGCCGGCCGGGGCGGCTACACCGTCCGCCAGGGCGACACGCTGAGCACCATCGCCGCCCGGCACGGGGTGAGCTGGCAGCGGGTCTACGAGGCCAACCGGTCGGTCATCGGGGCCGACCCGAACCTGATCGTGCCGGGGCAGCACCTCGCGCTCTGAGTGAGCCCCCGCCTTGACGGCTGACGGCCGCCGCCCTCCGGAGGGCGGCGGCCGTTCGCATGTCTGTTCGCGCCGGGCGGTGCGTGAATTTCCTGTGCGGTTCCGGCTCCGGGACGCGTGCGCCGTATTTCGCGGGAAAAACGTGACCGCCGTGTTCTTGGCCGGTTCCGGTGTGTGATCCGACGCATTACGAGCGTTAATTGGACCCCGTGACGACCGCCTCGGGAAAATTCTGTTCGATTACCCCGTGAAGGTGAACGGAAACCCCCATACGTGTGACGGAGTACGCGGGTGACGGGCACCGGGACCTGTGACAGAAGTGTGACCGGGCGGCGCCCCGGCGGGTGCCTTCCGTAGCGGGCGCGGGCCGCTTAGCGTGGCCGCATGGCACAGATTCCCGCTCCGCCGCCGGAGCCGCAGGACACCCTGGACAGCTATGTCGGCCTGGCCCCGGAGGAGGCCGACCGGCGCGCCCGGAGCCGGGGCTGGCAGACGGTGCGGGCGCTGCCGCCCGGCGCGATCATCACCATGGAGTACCGAACGGGCCGTCTCAACTTCGAGGTGAAGGACGGCCGGGTCGCCCGCGTCTGGAAGGGCTGACCCGGGCCGTCAGGGGCGCGCGGCCTGCGAGGCCCCGCGCGGGAGCCGGTCCGCGTGCGGCGGACGCCGGCTGCCCGCCGGGGTGACCGGCGTGCGCTCGGAGCGGGTGGTGTGCGGGCCCGGCGCCAGATGGACCGGCGGCCGGGACCCGCGCGCCGACGTGACCGGCTCCCGCGCCGGTACGGCCGGCTCGGCGGCCTTGGCCAGCGGCTGGAGCGCCACCGGGGCGAGCGGCGCGGCCGGCACCGGCGCGGTGCGCCGCCGACGGGCGCGCAGCCGGTCCCGCAGCGCGAACAGCGCGTTCTCCGCGCGCGAGATCAGCGGCTCGAACCAGGGCAGCGCCAGCAGGATCAGCAGCCCGGCGGCCCAGCCCAGCAGCACGTCGCTCAGCCAGTGCGTACCGAGGTAGACGGTGGTGAGCCCGACGCCGAGCGAAGTGATCGCGGACAGGGCGGACAGCCAGCGGCGCGCCCTGGCCGTGGAGGCCAGATACGCCAGGATGCCCCAGGTCACGACCGCGTTGGCGGTGTGACCCGAGGGAAATATGTCTCCGCCCAGGCCCATCTCGTTCGCGCCGATCACGGTGGCGTAGTGCGGGCCGAGCCGGCCCATGCCGAGCTTGGCGGCGCCGACCGTGATGTTCAGCAGCAGCAGCGAGGCGGCCAGGGTCAGCAGCGGACGGACCGTGTGCTGCCGCCAGGAGCGCCAGCCGAGCCAGGCCGCGACCATCACCGCGGTGGGGCCGCGCTGGCCGAGCACCACGTAGTAGTCGAGGAAGGCGTGGATGCCGGGCCACTGCTGGTAGGGGCGGAAGAACATGACCCGCCAGTCCAGCCGGACCAGCCAGGACGTGGTGATCACGGCCCACACGATCGCCAGGTAGAAGGCCAGGGTCGAGGAGAACAGCATGGCCCGGTGCCGCGACATCCGCGGCACGTCGATATGGGCCGGCCGTTCCGGCTCACGGTCCAGCCTGGCGAACACCCGGTCCAGACGCCGGGTGAGCTTTCGTTCGGTACGCACCCAATCGACGTTACAGCGAGTGAGCTGTGTTCCCGGTCGGTACTGGGGCTTTGTGATGACGATGTGATGTGGGAAACCTCTCAGGAACCCCTTGAATTCCTGAACGTCGGCAATATCGCCGGAGCGGCCCCCGTAATTGCCCCGGATCTTGCCGGGAGCGGTTTTATGGCGCTTTTAATTCGGTTCAAATTCGGTTCACCGAAAGGTGGCCCGGTATTCGGGGGCCGCTCACCCGGCCCGCCGGGCCGGTCAGGGCGGACCGGAGCCGTTCAGCCACCAGGCGCCGTACACCGCCGCGCCGGCCGCGAGCGCGCCGGCCAGCAGCGCGGCACGGGCCGGGCGGGCCCGCGCCAGGGCCTCGGCCGGCGGGAGCAGCAGCGGGAAGGCGGGCAGCAGCAGCCGGGGCTTGGAGCCGAAGTAGCTCGACGCGCACAGCGCCAGCGCCAGCACGACCCCGCTGTAGACCAGCAGCGGCAGCGGCTGCCCCCGGCGCACCCCGGCCCCGTACAGCCACAGCAGCAGGACGACGCCGATGATCAGGGCGATGCCCGCGAGGGCCGACGGGAACGCGGTGAGCATGCCGCCGACGAAGCGGGCGAAGGCGTACCCGCCGTCGAACCCGTTCCGCCACCCCGCCTGCACGTCGAGGTAGCCGAGCGGGCCGTCCCCGGTGCGGTGGCCCACCCACAGCACATAGGCGGCCGCGCCCAGCGGGGCGAGGGCGGCGCCCAGCACCCGGCGCCAGGCGGGGGCGCACGGAGCGTCCGCGCTCCCGGTTCGCCCGAACGAGGCAATGGCCGCCACCCACACCGCCGCGACCACCGCCGCCCCCACCGGCCGGGTCAGCCCCGCGAGCGCCGCCAGCACCCCCGCCGTCACCCACCGCCCGGACACCACCGCGTACAGCGACCAGGCGGCCAGCGCGGTGAACAGGGACTCGCTGTACGCCATCGACTGCACGACCCCGACCGGCAGCACCGCCCACAGCAGCACCGCGCACACCCCGGCCCGCGCCCCGTACAGCCTCTCCGCCAGCGCGAAGATCCCGCCAGCCGCCGCCAGCGAGGCCACGGCGGACACCGCGAGGCCCGCGTCCGCGTACGACAGCGGGGCCAGGGCGTGCAGCAGCCGCTCCAGCCAGGGGAGCAGCGGGAAGAAGGCGAGGTCGGAGTGGACGTCGCCGTTGGGCAGCCGGATTTCGTGGCCGTAGCCCGCCCCGGCGACCCCCGCGTACCAGAGGGAGTCCCAGCGGGCGGAGAGCAGCGTGTGCGCGCTCGTGCCGCGTGCCGCGCTCCACAGGGCCAGCACGGCCAGCCCCAGGCCCCGGACCCCCGCGTACCCCAGGAGCGCCGGGAGGGCCCGGCGGGGGAGGGAGGGCGCGGGCGGGGCCGCCCGCGTGGCTGTCTCGGTCACGGGCCGATTATCGACGCCCGCGCCGGCCGCCCCGTCATCCGCCGGCGACCCCGGGCGGCGAGGTGGCGCACGCCACACCGATCGGGGCACAACCATGAGAGGTCCGCCACGTGACCTGCGTATGAACTCGCGTACGCTGACGAGCCACCCGCGTGGGTCCGAGCGGGCCGCGAGGCACCGCTCCTCTCCGGCCGTACGGCGTGGAGATCCCCCCCCACCACCCCGCCGACCCGCCGCACGCGAGGACTCTTCTGGGAGGTACGTACATGTCCGGGACGACCACGGCCGCTGTCCGGCCGTCCCGTGAGGCGACCGGTGCCAACCGCTGGGTCGTCCTCGTCGTCCTCTGTGTCAGCCTGCTGCTCGTCGGTCTCGACGCCACCGTGCTGCACGTGGCGGTCCCCGCCGTCACCGAGGACCTCAGACCCAGCGCGGTCGAACTGCTCTGGATCGTCGACATCTACCCCCTGGTCTGCGCCTCGCTGCTGATCCTCTTCGGCACGCTGGGCGACCGGGTCGGACGCAGACGCGTCCTGCTGCTCGGCTACGCGCTGTTCGGCGTGGCCTCGGCCGTCGCGGCCCTCGCCCACAACGGCGAGACGCTGATCATGGCCCGTGCGCTGCTCGGCGTCGGCGGCGCCATGATCATGCCCGCCACGCTGTCCATCCTGCGCCAGGTCTTCCCCGACCGGCGCGAGCGGGCGCTCGCCATCGGCATCTGGAGCGCGGTCGCCGCCGTCGGCGCGGCCGTCGGCCCGCTGCTCGGCGGGTTCCTGCTGGAGCACTTCTGGTGGGGCTCGGTCTTCCTGGTCAACATCCCGCTGATGCTGGTGAGCCTGCCCATCGGCCGGATGCTGCTGCCCGAGTCCCGCGGCGAGCGCGACGGCCCCTGGGACGTCGTCGGCGCCCTGATGGCGGCGGGCGGCCTCTTCGGCGTCGTGCTCGGCGTCAAGCGGCTCGGCGGCGGCGAGGACATGACCGGCCCGCTCACCCTGGTCCCGCTCCTGGTGGGCGTGGCCCTGATCGTCCTCTTCGTCCGGCGCCAGTCCAGCCGCGCCCACCCCCTGGTCGACCTGAGCATGTTCCGGCGGCCCGCCTTCAGCACCTCGGTGGGCTGCATCGTGCTCGCCATGCTGGCCCTGGTCGGCCTGGAACTGATCGCCGCGCAGTACCTCCAGCTGGTGCTGGGCCTGTCCCCGCTCCAGACCGGGCTGCGGCTGCTCCCGCTCACCGTCGCCGCGATGGCGGCGGGCCTGGCCGGTGCCCGCGTGCTGCGCGGGCTCGGGCCGCGCCGGATGGTCTGCGCCGGGTTCGTCCTCACCGCCGTCGCCGTCGTCACCCTCACCGCGATGGGCGGCCACGACAACACCCCGCTGCTCCTCACCGGCTTCGTACTGCTCGGCTTCGGCCTGGAGACGACCCTCTTCGGGGCCTACGAGTCCATGCTCAGCGAGGCCCCGGCCGACCGGGCCGGAGGCGCGGCCGCCATCGGTGAGACCTCCTACCAGCTGGGCGCCGGCATCGGCATCGCCCTGCTCGGCAGCGTGATGAACGCGGCCTACGCGCCCGCCCTCGACTCCGTGCCCGGCGTCCCCGCCTCCGCCTCCTCGGCCGCGGGCCGCTCCCTGGGCGAGGCGTACGACGTCGCCGCCCGGCTCGGCGGGCCCGCCGGGGCCGCGCTGCGGCACGCCGCCCGCGACTCCTTCGTGCACGGGCTCCATGTGACGCTGCTGGTCAGCGCCGGTCTGCTGCTGCTCGGCGCGCTGATGGCGCTCCGGCTGCCGAAGGTCATGAACTGCGCACCGGAGGGCGCCGGGGTCCCGAAGGCGGCTGTGGAGAGCCCCGTACCGCTCGCCAAGGGCGAGCTGCCCGCGCCCCGGGCGGCCGGGAAACCCACGGTCTCCGCCTGACCTTCGGCCCGGTCGCTCTGGACGTGCGGCGCGCTCAGCCGTAACGTCGGCCGGGCATACGTAACTAGCGGTGCTAGTTTTTGGCGCCGCGAAGGTCCAGAGCCGCAGAGTGCCGGAGGGTGTTTCCCATGTCCGCGTCCCCGAAGCCGCCCGCGTTCGACCCCGCCGACCCGCTCGGCCTCGACGACCTCCTCGATCCCGAGGACCTCGCCGTACGCGACACCGTCCGCTCCTGGGCGGCCGACCGTGTGCTGCCGTACGTGGCCGACTGGTACGAGAAGGGCGAGCTGCCCGGCATCCGGGAGCTGGCCCGCGAACTCGGCTCGATCGGCGCCCTCGGCATGTCCCTGACCGGGTACGGCTGCGCGGGCGCCTCGTCCGTGCAGTACGGCCTGGCCTGCCTGGAGCTGGAGGCCGCCGACTCCGGCATCCGCTCCCTGGTCTCGGTCCAGGGCTCGCTCGCCATGTACGCGATCCACGCGTACGGCAGCGAGGAGCAGAAGAACGAGTGGCTGCCCCGGATGGCCTCCGGCGAGGTGATCGGCTGCTTCGGGCTGACCGAGCCCGACCACGGCTCCGACCCGGCCGGCATGCGCACCTTCGCCAAGCGGGACGGCGAGGACTGGGTGCTCAGCGGGCGCAAGATGTGGATCACCAACGGCTCGGTGGCGGGCGTCGCGGTGGTCTGGGCGCGCACCGAGGACGGCATCCGGGGCTTCGTGGTCCCCACCGACCGGCCCGGTTTCTCGGCGCCGGAGATCAAGCACAAGTGGTCGCTGCGGGCCTCGGTCACCAGCGAGCTGGTGCTGGACGACGTACGGCTGCCCGCCGACGCGGTGCTGCCCGGCGTCACCGGGCTGCGCGGACCGCTCGGCTGCCTCTCGCACGCCCGGTACGGCATCGTCTGGGGCTCGATGGGCGCCGCCCGCGCCAGCTTCGAGGCCGCCCTGGAGTACGCGCGGACCCGGGAGCAGTTCGGACGGCCCATCGGGGGCTTCCAGCTCACCCAGGCCAAGCTCGCCGACATGGCGGTCGAGCTGCACAAGGGCATCCTGCTCGCCCACCATCTGGGGCGGCGGATGGACGCCGGGCGGCTGCGGCCCGAGCAGATCAGTCTCGGCAAGCTGAACAACGTCCGCGAGGCCATCGAGATCTGCCGCACCGCGCGGACGATCCTCGGTGCCAACGGGATCTCGCTGGAGTACCCCGTGATGCGGCACGCGACGAACCTGGAGTCGGTGCTCACCTACGAGGGCACCGTGGAGATGCACCAGCTGGTGCTGGGCAAGGCGCTCACCGGGCTCGACGCCTTCCGGTGAGCCCCCAGGGGGCGGGGCCGGTGGACGGCCCCGCCTCAGCTCTGGTTGAAGAAGCCGTCCTCCCGGCGGCCCGCCGGTTCGCCACTGATGATCTCGGTGTGGGCGGGCGTCAGCAGGAAGACCCGCGTCGCCACCCGCTCGATCGTGCCCCGCAGACCGAAGGTGAGCCCGGCCGCGAAGTCCACCACCCGCTTGGCGTCGGCGCCCTCCATCGCCGTGAGGTTCATGATCACCGGGACGCCGTCCCGGAACAGTTCGCCGATGGCGCGGGCGTCCCGGAAGCTGTCCGGGGTGACCGTGCCGATGCGGCGGCCCTTGTCCTCGGCCGTGTCCGCGGCCACCTTCACCCGCGGGTCGGTGACCCAGGCGTCAGCGGGCTCCGTGCCCTCGGAGTAGTCGTCGTCGTAGTAACGCTCGTCTTCGGTGTTGTCGTCGACGAGGCCGAGCCACGCACTCGCCTTGCGTACCGATCCCATGGACGCCTCCTCTCACAGCGGTCTTGTCTGTTCTTCGCTTCCCTATGGTCATCCATGATGCGGACGGCACGCCAAGTGGATAGACGCCGCGCGGGGGGTTTGTGACGGTACTGGTGCACGATCGATCCGTCGAGAGCCCTTGTGCCCCAAGGGCGGCGAACCATACGGCTGCTGACTGTGAGTGAAATATGATTTGTCGCGGCGGAAGGGTGATGTGTGGTGTGTCCGGGTGACGGAAGGGGTCTCCGGGACGCCCGAGGTGTGGCTTGTGGGGCGATTGTCGGCTCTTGTGACATGAGGGGACGTCAGGGTGCGCGGGACGCCTGATCGTTGAGCCGTGTACGGCTGAAAGGCACCCTTGTGCCGACCGGTCGTTCGGCCGAATACTCCCCCTCAGCGCTTGTCAGGGGCATGCACGTCCGATCGACCTGCCGCTGGCTGCGCCTCACGGGCCCCGACCCCACGCGGGCCCCCGAATTCCCCAGGAGGGAACGACACGTGAGGATCAAGCGCACCACTCCCCGAGGCCGTATCGCCAGACGCACCCAGCTCACGGCGGCCGTCAGCGGCCTTCTCGCCGTCGCCGCGTTCGCCGCCCCCACCGCGAACGCCAGTGACGCCCACACGTTCAGCGCCAGTCAGCTCACCAAGGCGAGCGACTCCGTCCGCCAGGCCGACGTCCCCGGCACCGCCTGGGCCGTCGACAGCAGGACCAACCGCGTCCTCGTCACCGTCGACAGCACGGTGTCCCAGGCCGAGATCGCCAAGATCAAGCGGCAGGCGGGCGCGGACACGCTCACCATCAAGCGGACGGCCGGCAAGTTCAACAAGCTGATCACCGGCGGTGACGCCATCTACGGCGGCTCCTACCGGTGCTCGCTCGGCTTCAACGTCCGCAGCGGCAGCACGTACTACTTCCTGACCGCCGGGCACTGCGGTGAGGTCGCCTCCACCTGGTACAGCAACTCCGCGAAGACCACGGTGCTCGGCACCAACGTCGGGTACAGCTTCCCCGGCAACGACTTCGCGCTGGTGCGCTACACCAACTCCTCCGTCGCGCACCCGAGCGCGGTCGGCAGCCAGACCATCAGCAGCGCGGCCACTCCGGCGGTCGGGACCACCGTGACGCGGCGCGGGTCCACCACCGGTACGCACAGCGGGAAGGTCACGGCGCTCAACGCCACCGTCAACTACGGCGGCGGTGACGTGGTCTCCGGGCTCATCCAGACGACCGTGTGCGCCGAGGGCGGCGACAGTGGCGGTCCGCTGTACGGCGGGAGCGTCGCCTACGGGCTCACGTCCGGGGGCAGCGGCAACTGCTCCTCCGGCGGCACCACGTTCTTCCAGCCGGTCACCGAGGCGTTGAGCTACTACGGGGTGACGCTTCCGTAGTTCCCTTACGGGCCGTCCTCACTGACGGGTCGGTTCGGCGGGCCCCCGCACGCGGCAACTCGCGTGCGGGGGCCCGCTTTTTGGTGGGGGCGGGGATGTGGGGGCGGGTGGGTCTCTGTGCGGGGGGCCTGTGTGGGGTGTGTGGGGTGTGTGGGGCTTCGGTTTTCGGGGGTTTTGGGAAGGGCGGTTTTCGGACAGCCGATCCTGTTGCCGTCCGGTCTTCCAAGGTGTGGATTCTGCGTTTGCGATACGAACTCCCTGGGGTGACTGTCCTCGGTCAACCTGGAGAGGTTGTTCGAGAGTGCGGCCTGAAGTCGGTCTTGTGTGCCCGCTGTGACCTTCGGAAGAGTGGCGCTCGTCAACCAGCCTTCCGGTCCGTCAGGTCCCCACAACCTGCGGTCCGACCCCCCACAGGAGGACATGAGTTGAAGCACCGACGCATACCCGCACGCCGGGCCGCGATCGCCGGAGCGGGTGTTCTCGCACTGGTCGGAGCAGGTGTCACCTTCCAGACTGCGAACGCCAGCGAATCCTCCGGCGCCGCGGACTCCACGGCCGGCGCACGCGTTCTGTCCGCTCCCGCGGCCGGAAAGCTCGCCTCCACGCTGCTCGCCGACCTCGGCTCCGACAGCGCGGGCAGCTACTACGACGCGCAGGCCAAGAGCCTCGTCGTCAACGTGCTCGACGCCTCCGCCGCCGATACCGTCCAGGCGGCCGGCGCCAAGGCCAGAATCGTCTCCCACTCGCTCGCCGTCCTCGACGGGGCGCGGTCCACGCTCAAGAAGGACGCGACGATCCCCGGCACCTCGTGGGCGACCGACCCGGTCTCCAACAAGGTCGTCGTCACCGCCGACAAGACCGTGTCCCCGGCCGAGTACGCCAAGCTGGGCAAGGTCGTCTCCGGGCTCGGGGACACCACCGAACTCAAGCGGTCCAAGGGGGAGTTCAAGCCCTTCGTCTCCGGTGGTGACGCCATCAACGGGTCGGGCGGGCGGTGTTCGCTCGGGTTCAACGTGACCAAGGGCGGGGCGCCGTACTTCCTCACCGCCGGGCACTGCACCGACGCGATCTCCAGCTGGACCGATGCCTCCGGGAACGCGATCGGGTCCAACGCGGACTCCAGCTTCCCCGGGAACGACTACGGGCTCGTGAAGTACGTCGACGGGGTCGACCACCCGAGCGAGGTCAATCTCTACAACGGGTCCGCTCAGGCGATCACGGGGGCCGCTGAGGCCACTGTGGGGATGAAGGTCACCCGTAGCGGGTCCACGACCCAGGTTCACGACGGGACCGTCACCGGGCTCAACGCGACCGTGAACTACTCCGAGGGGACCGTCAGCGGGCTGATCCAGACCGATGTGTGTGCTGAGCCTGGGGACAGTGGTGGGTCGCTGTTCTCCGGGAGCAGTGCGGTGGGGCTGACGTCGGGGGGTAGTGGGGACTGCTCCTCCGGTGGGGAGACGTTCTTCCAGCCTGTCACCGAGGCGCTGTCCGCCACGGGGACGCAGATCGGCTGAGGCTTCCGGTTCGGCCTTTGGCCCCCGTTTCTCCTTCGGGAGGGCGGGGGTCCTTTGCGTGTGGGGCGGGGCCGCGCCGGGGGGTGTCCGTCCTCGGTCCGGCGACTTGGGTTTCTTCGGTGCGTTCAGCTTGGTGTTTCGCCGGCCGCTGCGGGCGGACACCCCCCGGCACGTCCCCTCGCCGCCGTGGCCGGCCGTCCCGCCCGGGGGGCTCCTCGTGGGGCTTCCTTGCCGTTTTTGCAGGTGAGGGGGGTGGTCGCGCTCATCGTACGTGCGTTCGATGGTGGGGGTATGGTGGGGATGGAACGGGTGTTCGATTGGCTGAGTGGTGGGAGGTGCTGGGAGTGGCGTTCGCGCATTTGCGGGTCGTCTCCGGGTTCTCCCTGCGGTACGGGGCCTCGCATCCGGAGCGGCTGGCTCAGCGGGCCTCCGAGCGGGGGATGGATGTGCTGGCCCTTGCTGATCGGGACTCGCTTGCCGGGGCCGTGCGGTTTGCCAAGGCTTGTGCGGGGAGTGGGGTGCGGCCCGTTTTTGGGGTTGACCTTAGGGTTGCCACCGTTGCTTCCGGGGGTGGCGGGGGGCGGCTTCGGGCTCCGGTGCGTGGGGGCGCCTTTGTGGATGAGTCGGCTCCTCGGGTGACCTTTCTGGCTCGGGACGGGGCTCTGGGGTGGGCTGAGCTTTGTCGGATGGTCAGCGCTGCCTGGGCGGGTGGGGGTGCTCGGCCGCTGTTGCCCTGGGAGGCGCTTAGGGGGGAAGGGGTTGTCGTGCTGTTGGGGCCCGACTCCGATGTGGGGCGGGCTCTTGCCGCTGGGCGGCCGGATCGGGCTGGGCGGTTGTTGGGGGGCTGGCGGGAGGTTTTCGGGGACGCTTTGCGGGTCGAGGTGGTGTGGCATGGGGTGGAGGGGACGGGAAGTGGGTCCTTGCGGCTTGCCGCGCGGAGTCTTGGGTTCGCTGTGGAGCACGGGGTGCGGCCTGTGCTCAGTAATGCGGTGCGGTATGCCGATGCCGGGCAGGGGCGGGTTGCCGATGTGCTGGATGCCGCTCGGCGGCTGGTGCCCATTGATCCTCGGAAAGGGCTTGATTCCGGGGAAGCCTGGCTGAAGGGGCCCGAGGAGATGTTCCGGGTGGCCGAGCGGGTGGTGGAGGCCGCGGGGTATCGGCGGGAGGTCGCGGGGCGGCTGGTCGCCGAGACGCTTGCTGTGGCCGGGGAGTGCGTGGTCGATCCTGAGGACGATCTGGGGATCGGGAGTGTGCGGTTTCCCGAGGGGCGGCTCGTGGGGGCCGGGCGGCGGGGGGCTCAGCGGGCGCTCGCCTCCCGGGCCGTCGCCGGGATGGTGCGTCTTGGGTATTCCGGGCGGCGGGAGTACTGGGAGCGGATGCATGAGGAGCTTGAGATTGTCGGGTATCACGGGTTCGCGTCCTATTTTTTGACGGTCGCCCAGGTTGTCGATGATGTGCGGGGGATGGGGATTCGGGTCGCTGCCCGGGGGTCCGGGGCCGGGTCTCTGGTGAATCATCTGCTGGGTATCGCTCATGCCGATCCGGTGGCGCACGGGTTGCTCATGGAGAGGTTTCTGTCGCGGGAGCGGGTTGCGCTTCCCGATATCGATGTGGATGTGGAGTCCGCCCGGCGGATCGAGGTTTATCGGGCCATCATCGGGCGGTTCGGCGAGGAGCGGGTGGCTACCGTCGCCATGCCGGAGACCTATCGGGTCCGGCATGCCATTCGGGATGTGGGGGCCGCGCTTTCGATGGACCCCGCCGAGATCGACCGGGTCGCCAAGGCGTTTCCGCATGTCCGGGCTCGGGATGCCCGCGTGGCGCTTGCCGAGCTGCCCGAGCTGAAGGGGCTCGCGGGGGAGCAGGAGCGGTACGGGGTGCTGTGGGAACTGGTGGAGGCGCTGGACGCGCTGCCGCGTGGGGTCGCCATGCATCCTTGTGGGGTTCTGCTGTCCGACTCCTCGCTGCTCCGGCGTACTCCGGTGGTGCCGACCAGTGGGGAGGGACTGCCGATGTCGCAGTTCGACAAGGAGGACGTGGAGGATCTCGGGCTGCTGAAGCTGGATGTGCTCGGGGTGCGGATGCAGTCGGCCATGGCGCATGCCGTCGCCGAGGTGGAGCGGGCTTCGGGGGAGCGGGTCGATCTGGACGCTCTGCCGGAGGGGGACGCGGATACGTACCGGCTCATTCGGTCCACCGAGACGCTCGGGTGTTTTCAGATCGAGTCGCCCGGTCAGCGGGATCTGGTCGGGCGGCTTCAGCCTGATTGTTTTCAGGATCTTGTGGTGGATATTTCCTTGTTCCGGCCCGGTCCTGTCGCCGCCGACATGGTGCGGCCTTTCATCGAGGCTCGGCATGGGCGGGCGCCTGTGCGGTATCCGCATCCGGATCTTGAGCCGGCGTTGCGGGACACGTATGGCGTGGTGGTCTTTCATGAGCAGGTCATCGATATTTTGGCGGTCATGACCGGGTGCGGGCGGGGAGAGGCCGATGCCGTGCGGCGGTTGCTCTCCGATGCCGAGGCTCAGGGGCGGGTGCGTGTGTGGTTCGCTCGGCGGGCCGAGGAAAAGGGGTACGACACCGAGACCATTCGGCGGACCTGGGAGATCGTCGAGGCTTTCGGGTCCTACGGGTTCTGCAAGGCGCACGCAGTTGCTTTCGCTGTGCCCACTTATCAGTCGGCGTGGCTCAAGGCGCATTACCCGGCCGCTTTCTACGCCGGGCTGCTCACTCATGATCCCGGCATGTATCCGAAGCGGCTGCTGCTGGCCGACGCCCGGCGGCTCGGGGTGCCGGTTCTGCCGTTGGACGTGAATGTGTCCGGGGTCGCTCATCGAATCGAACTGGTGTCTGGTTCGGGGGCGTGGGGGGTGCGGCTCGCCCTCGCCGATGTGCACGGGATCAGTGAGGCGGAGGCCGCGCGGATCGCCGAGGGGCAGCCGTACGCGTCCCTGCTGGACTTCTGGGAGCGGGGGCGGCCGGGCAGGCCGCTCGCGCAGCGGCTGGCCCAGGTGGGAGCGCTGGACGCGTTCGGGGCCAACCGGCGTGACCTCCAGCTGCACCTGGCCGAGCTGCACCGGGGAGCCCGGGGCGGGCGGGGGGATCAGCTTCCGCTGGGCGGGGGGCGGCGGACCGCCTCCGCCGGGCTGCCCGACCTGTCGGACGCCGAGCGGCTCAGCGCAGAGCTGGGCGTGCTGTCCATGGACGTCTCCCACCACCTGATGGACGACCACCGGGGCTTCCTGGAGGAGCTGGGCGTGGTGTCGGCGAAGAGGCTGCGCGAGGCCCGGCACGGGGAGACCGTGCTGGTCGCCGGGGCCAAGGCGGCCACCCAGACACCGCCGATCCGGTCCGGCCGGCGGGTCATCTTCAGCACGCTCGACGACGGCACGGGGCTGGTCGACCTCGCCTTCTTCGACGACTCGCACGACGCCTGCGCGCACACCGTCTTCCACTCCTGGCTGCTGCTGGTGCGCGGGGTGGTGCAGCGGCGCGGGCCGCGCAGCCTGAGCGTGGTCGGGTCGGTCGCCTGGAACCTCGCCGAACTCGCCGAACTGCGGGCCGAGGGCGGCCTTGAGCGGGTGGCGGCCCGGCTGGCCGAGCCCGCGCCGGAGGCGAAGGCCGCCGAGGACGGGTCGGGGCGGCGCATCCGGATGTCCACCGGCTTCCAGATGCACCCCTGGGCCGACCTGCGCCCGGCCGGCCAGGAGGTGTCCGAGCAGGCGCCGTCCGCCATGCGGAAGTTGTGGCACCAGAGTCCGGGGAGTGCGGGATGACCATCCTCTGTGTACGTTTTCGCCGCGCGAGCGAGGGCGACGGTGAGCTGGAGCTGGCCGAACTGCTCGGGCTGCTGGAGGAGTTCACGCCCGTCGTGGAGGGGCTGCCGCCCGACGGGGCGCTGGCCGATCTGCGCGGGGCCGAGCGGTACTTCGGGCGCGGTCCGGTGGAACTGGCCGCGCTGATCCGGGTACGGGCCCTCGCCCGGTACGGGGTCGACTGCGTGGTGGGCGCCGGGCCCGGCCCGATGCTGGCCCGGATGGCGCTGCGGGAGGCCCGGCCGGGGCAGGTGCGCGCCGTCCCCGACGAGCCCGGTGCCGGGGCGGAGTTCCTCGCCGGGCTGCCCGTGGTCGCGCTGCCCGGTGTGGGCACGGCCACCGCCCGGACCCTGTGCGAGTACGGGCTCGACACCCTCGGGCGCGTCGCCGTCGCGCCGCCCGCCACGCTCCAGCGGCTCGTCGGCGCCCGGACCGCCCGTGAGCTGCGGGAGCGGGCCAACGGGGTGGACCGGGGGCGGGTCGTGCCGAACGCCGTCTCCCGGTCGGTGGCCGCCGAGCGGTCCTTCGGCGTGGACGAGCTGGACCCCGCCCGGCACCGGCGGGCGCTGCTGGCCGACGCCGGGGAACTGGGGGCGCGGCTGCGGGAGATGGAGCACGTCTGCCGCTCCCTGACGCTCACCGTGCGCTACGCCGACCGCTCCACCACGGTGCGCGGGCGCACCCTCGCCGAGCCGACCGCGCACTCGGCCGACCTCACCAGGGCCGCGTACGGCATGTACGAGGCGCTCGGGCTGCAGCGGGCGCGGGTGCGGGCGCTCGCCCTGCGCGCCGAGGGGCTGACCCCGGCCGGGGAGGCCGCGCACCAGCTCACCTTCGACCCCGTGGACGAGAAGGTCCGCCGGATCGAGGAGGTCGCCGACCTGGCGCGGGCCAAGTTCGGGCCCCGCGCGGTGATGCCCGGGACGCTCGCGGCCTGAGTAGCACAGGGTGCGCGAGTGAGAGAACTTTTTACCGACGCGTAACTTCACAGTTGCACTACTCGTCCGTAACTTGACGAGTGAACAGCATCCCGTGATCCGGATCACAGGGTTAGGCCGTGCACCTTCTCCCTTGAGCCGCAAGGAGATCACACGATGCTGCCCTGGAAGCGAGCGCTCAGACCGCTCGCCGCGCTGGTTCTGGCCGCCGCGCTCGCCACCGTTCCCGCCGCCACCGCCCACGCCGCTCCCAGCAGTGGCTGGAACGACTACTCCTGCAAGCCCTCCGCCGCCCACCCGCGGCCCGTCGTCCTCGTCCACGGCACCCTCGGCAACTCCGTCACCAACTGGGTGTCGCTCGCTCCGTACCTCAAGGAGCGCGGCTACTGCGTCTTCTCCCTCGACTACGGGCAGCTCCCCGGCGTCCCCGTCTTCTACGGCCTCGGCCCGATCGACAAGTCGGCCGAGCAGCTCTCCGCCTTCGTCGACAAGGTGCTCACCGCCACCGGAGCCACCAAGGCCGACCTCGTCGGCCACTCCCAGGGCGGCATGATGCCCCGGTACTACCTGAAGTTCCTCGGCGGGGCCGCCAAGGTGAACGCGCTCGTCGGGATCGCCCCCAGCAACCACGGCACCGACCTGAGCGGCCTCACCAACCTGCTGCCGTACTTCCCCGGCGCCGAGGACCTCATCAAGTCCAGTACGCCCGGACTGGCCGACCAGATCACGGGCTCGGCCTTCATGACCAAGCTCAACGCGGGCGGCGACACCGTCCCCGGGGTGCACTACACCGTCATCGCCACCAAGTACGACGAGGTGGTCACCCCCTGGCGCACCCAGTACCTGACCGGCTCCGACGTCCGCAACGTCCTCCTCCAGGACCTCTGCCCGCTCGACCTCTCCGAACACGTCGCGATCGGCATCTTCGACCGCATCGCCTACCACGAGGTCGCCAACGCCCTCGACCCGTCCCACGCCACGACCACCAGCTGCGCGTCGGCGTTCAGTTGATGTGACTCGGGGCCCTGCCCGGCCTGAGCCGCCCGGCAGGGCCCCGTGATCAGGGGTGTTCAGCGTGCGGCGCGGTCGCGGCCCGTCGCGCGCTGGCGCACCGAGAGGAACAGTGCGGCCGAACCGAGGGCCAGGGCGGCGGCGCCGCCGATGGCCGCGTACGAGGTGCCGGCGGGGGTGCCGGTCTCGGCCAGGGGGACCGAAGTGCCTTCCGGCTGAGGGGCGTTGGGGGTGGCGGGGGTCACCGGCTTCGCCGAGGTGCTCGGGTCGTTGTCGCCGTGGCCGTGGTGCTCCACCGTGGAACGGCCGGCGCCGGCCGCGATCTGACGCTCCGAGGGGGCGGAGACCGTGGGTGCGGGGGTTGTGGGCGCGGGGGCCGACTTCGCGGACTTGGTCACCTTGGCCGTACCGGCCGGGGCGGCCGCCGTCGTGCCGCCGAAGTCGACGTCCGAGCAGGAGTAGAACGCCTCCGGGCTGTCCGAGCGCTGCCACACCGCGTACAGCAGGTGGCGGCCCGTACGGTCGGGGAGCGTGCCGGAGAACGTGTAGAAGCCGTCCGTGGCGACCGGGTCCGTGGACTTCGCCACCGGACGGGCCAGGTCCAGGTCGGACCAGGCCAGCGGCTTCGCCGGGTCGTAGCCGGGCTTGGTCGCGTAGACCTCGAAGGTGCCCTTGTGCGGCGCGGTCACCCGGTACTTGAAGGTGTACGCGCCACTGTGCACCCCGGTCGCCGGCCAGTCGGCGCGGGCCAGGTCGAGGCCCTTGAACTCGTCGTTCCCCGCGCTGCACAGCTTGCCGTCGGGGATCAGCTCCTGGTGGCGGCCGCCCGCGTCGCCGATCCGGATGCCGTTCCAGTCGTACAGCGCCTGGGTGCCGCCCGCCGCGACGGCCGCCCGGCAGGCCGCCGACTCGGGGGACTCCGGGCCCTCCGCGAAGCACTGCGCGACCCGGCTGACCGGGTCGCCCATCGAACCGTGCGCGGAGGCGGGCGCGGCGGCCAGCACGCTCAGGGTCAGCGGCGCCAGGCCGAGCGCGGCCGCGGTGGCGGCGGCCCGCAGCCGGGGCAGACGCCGCCCGCGCGGGGTCGAGGGCGTGGCGAAGGGCATCGGAACTCCTCGGAAGGGTGTGCTGGAAGGGGGCTGGTCCCGTGGGGGGACGCTCAGAAACTAGCCGCGTACGGCAGGGGATCGGCCTGCGCCGGCCCCCTTGGGGCGATCTTTATGGTCCGCTTAAGGCCGTGCTCAGACTGGGCTCAGGTCGCTACCGTGCCCGGCATGGACGATCACCCCGAAGCCCCGGTCCGCGCCGCCACGGCCGCCGACGTGCCCGCCGTGCGCGCGGTCACCGACGCCGCCTACCGTCCCTACATCGCGCGCATCGGTGTGGTGCCCCAGCCCATGGAGGCGGACCACATGGCCGACGTGAAAAAGGGGTGTGTCTACCTCACAGGGGAGCCCGTCGAGGGACTCGTGGTCGTCCGCGCCCGCCCCGACCACCTTCTCCTCGACAGCATCGCCGTCCACCCCGACGCCCACGGCCGGGGCGTCGGCCGCCGGCTGCTGCGCTTCGTCGAGGCCCACGCCCGCGCCCTCGGCCTCCGAGAGATCCGGCTCTACACCCACGCCCTGATGTGGGAGAACCAGCGGATCTACCCCCGCTACGGCTACGAGCTGGTGGACCGCCGCATCGACGGCCCCTACGACCGGCTCCACTACCGCAAGCCGCTGGATGGCACGCTTGCCGTATGACTGACGCGAACGAGTGGACCGCCGGGACGGACGTGGACTGGGACGCCCGGGCCGCCGCCTTCGACGACGAACCGGACCACGGCCTGCGCGCGCCCGAAGTGCGGGCGGCGTGGGCCGGACGGCTGCGGGGCTGGCTGCCCGAAACGCCCTCGGACGTGCTCGACCTGGGCTGCGGCACCGGCAGCCTCGCGCTGCTCGCCGCCGAGCAGGGGCACCGGGTCACCGGGGTCGACGCCTCCCCGGCCATGGCCGAACGCGCCCGCGCCAAGCTCGCCGGGCACGACGCCCGGGTGTTGTGCGGGGACGCGGCCGTACCGCCGGTGGGGGAGGAGGGCTACGACGTGATCCTCGTCCGGCACGTGCTGTGGACGCTGCCCCGCCCCGCCGAGGTGCTGCGCCACTGGCGCACCCTGCTGCGCCCCGGCGGCCGGTTCGTGCTGGTCGAGGGCGTCTGGGGGAGCCTCTCCCCGGTCGGGATGCCCGTCGACGAGGTCACCGGCCTGCTGGCGCCGCTCGCCGGACGGATACGGGTGGAGCCGCTGTCCGACGACCCGCTGCTCTGGGGCAAGTCCGTCACCGACGAGCGGTACGCGGTGCTGGCCGAGATCTGAGGCTCAGAGCCGGCCCGCGAGCCCCTCCGCGCGGGCCAGCGCCTCCAGTTCGTCCAGCGCGGACCGGGCGAAGGCCGCCGCCCCGGGGTCCCGCTCCGCCAGCCCGCTCGCGGCGAACTCGTCCTCGTCCAGCCGGAGTACGTCCGTGCCGTCGGCGGAGACCCACAGGTCCAGGTCGAGATCCTCCACGACCAGTTCGGCGCCTGACCGGACGGCGGGCCGGGTGACGTCGCAGTACCAGCCCTTCAGGGTGCCGTCCCCGGCGCGGACCTCCTTCACCGCGTACCAGCGGTCCCGCCAGTAGTGCTCGGTGAACACGTCGCCCGGCTCGAAGCGCACGAACCCGAAGTCCCGTACGCCCTCGCCCGCCCAGGGGGCGCGCACCGAGACGCGGGTGCCGTCGTCCGCGAGCAGGGTCGCCGGGTAACGGATTTTCGTACGGCCCGCCTTGACGAGGACAACCTCCAACTCCTGTGCCGTGTCAGCCGAGTTCGCGTACATACCGCACCTCCGTGGCGCAGAACTCGTAGCCGAGCCACTTGTTGATGGCGATCATCGGGCCGTTGCCCGCGTCGTTCCCGGTGAACGCCTCGGTGTGGCCGGCCGCGCGGGCCCGGTGCAGCGAGTGCAGCTTGGCGAGCTTGGCCAGGCCCCGGCCCCGGTGGGCGCGGGCGGTACCGGTCATGGCGGTGAAGTAGCGGGTGGCGCCGTCGGAGTAGGCCACGCTGAAGGCGGCCGGACGGCCGTCCACCACGGCCACCATGGTCAAGTCGAGGTCCAGCAGCGGGTGTTCCCAGGTCTCCGCCAGCCACGCCTCGTAGTCGGAGTAGGCGAGCGTGACCTCGCCGGGCTCGTCCGCCACGGTCTCGGCGTCCAGCTCGAACAGTGGGCGCGGGTCGGCCGCGAAGTCGGCGGCCGTGCGCAGATCCACCCCGGCCGGGGTCTCCGGCAACGGCGGGAGGGCGCTGTGCGCCAGGTCGAGGCGGAGGAAGCGGGCGGTGCGGCCTGCGCGGTAGCCGTGCCGTTCGGCGAACCGCACACTGGCCGGCTCGTCCAGTACCCAGGAGTACAGCCGGGCGGCGCCCAGCGAGGCGAGGTACTCCTCGGCGGTGGCGACCAGCAGATGCCCCGCGCCCCGGCCGGTGCGGTCCGGGCGGACATGGACGTTGACGTACGCCTGCCCCGGCTCCGTGCTCTCGTGCGCCAGCGCCACCTGCGCCGTGCCGATCACCTCGCCGTCCTCCTCCGCGACCAGCGAGCGGAACCTCGCGGCCGGGTGGCTCCGGACGAGCACATGGCGTACCGACTCGGGGGTGAACAGGATGTAGGGCAGCGCCAGCCGTCGGACCCGGGCGAAGCCCTCGGTGTCGGCCGGCACGTCGGGGCGCAGATCGCGCACGAGTACGGTCATGAGCAGGCACCGTACGGGCGGGACCGGCGGAGCGCCTCTCATTTTCCGCCCCTCGTCCGCGCCCGGTGCGGGACAATCGGCCTGTGAGCCTGAAGATCCACATCGATGACAGCGCGCCGCCGTACGAGCAGGTCCGGGCGCAGATCTCCGAGCAGGCGCGGGCGGGCGCCCTCCCGACCGGGTACCGGCTGCCCACCGTGCGCGGCCTCGCGGAGTCCCTCGGCCTCGCCGTGAACACCGTCGCCAAGGCGTACCGGGCGCTGGAGGCGGACGGGGTGATCGAGACCCGCGGCCGCAACGGCACCTACATCGCCGCCCCCGCCGCCACCCGCGAGGCCAGCACCGCCGCCCAGACGTACGCCGAACGCGCCCGCCGCCTCGGCCTCGACCACGACACGGCCCTCGCCACGGTCAGGGATGCCCTGCGCGCCGCCTACGGCACCGACTGACCGGCGCTCACCGCCGCGCCCAGGGCTCCGGGGTCCGGGTCACCTCCAGCCCCGCCCGGCGGGCCAGACTGCCGAACTCCGCCGCGTCCTTGACCGCCGCGCCTCTGGGGTCGTTGTTGAAGTAGGCGTAGACGTCCTGGCCCTCCGGCCAGGTGGTGGCGATGCGGTCGACCCAGGACTGGAGGGCCTGGGTGCCGTAGCGGGGCCAGGGCTTGGCGCGGCCGCGGTGGAAGCGGACGTAGCCCCAGTCGGCGGTGCGCCACAGCGGGCCGGCCGGGCGGCCCAGCTCGTCCGCCCAGCACAGGGCGGCCTCGCGGGCCTGGAGTACTTCGCGGGTCCGCGGGGTCCACCAGGAGTCGTGGCGCGGCTCGACCGCCACCCGGGTCCTCGCCGGGAAGCAGGCGAGGCAGGCGTCCAGCAGCGGGGGGTCGGCGCGCAGGGTCGGCGGGAGCTGGAGCAGTACCGGGCCCAGGTCGTCGCCCAGCCCCTCGGCGTGGCTCATCAGCCGGTGCACCGGCTCCTCGGGGTCCCGCAGCCGCTTGATGTGGGTCAGATAGCGGCTCGCCTTCACCGCCACCACGAACCCCTCGGGCAGCCGGTCCTGCCACGCCTCGAAGTTCTCGCGGGACGGCAGCCGGTAGAACGCGTTGTTCAGCTCCACCGTGGCGAAGTGCTCCGCGTACTCCTCCAGCCACCGGCGCACCGGCACGCCCGCCTGGTACAGCACGCCCCGCCAGCTCTTGTACTGCCACCCCGACGTACCGACGAACAGGGTCATACGTCCATGAAAACATCCGGGCGTGAGCCTGACCCGGCCTACAGGTCCCGACCGGGCCTACAGGTAAAGCCCCGCGTCCGCGCCCTCCCGCGCGCCCGGTACCGACGTCGGTGCCGTGCCCCGGCGCAGCGCGTACAGCTCGGCCAGCGTCGAGCCGTCCCGGCCCAGCTCGCTCTTCAGCTCCGGAGCCTGGTCGCCGAGCCAGCTCACCGCCTCCGGACGGGTCAGCGGGCCCACCTCGATCCGGGCCAGACAGCGGCCGGGGCGGACCACGGCCGGGTGCAGCCGCTCCAGGTCCTCGTTGGTGGTGACCCCCACCAGGACGTTGCGCCCCTGGCCCAGCAGCCCGTCGGTCAGGTTCAGCAGCCGGGACAGCGCCTGGCCCGCGGTGTGCCGGGCCTCGCCCCGGATCAGCTCGTCGCAGTCCTCCAGCAGGAGCAGCCGCCAGCGCGCCTTGCCGGTGCCGTCCTCCTCACCGATCGCGATGTCCATCAGATAGCCCACGTCGGAGAAGAGCCGCTCCGGGTCCAGTACGCAGTCCACCTGGCACCACTCCCGCCAGGACCGGGCCAGCGTGCGCAGCGCGGAGGTCTTGCCGGTGCCCGGCGGGCCGTGCAGCAGCAGGAGGCGGCCCGCGATGTCCTCCGGCGTCGTCTTCATCAGCCGGTCCATCGCCTGGGCCACCGGCGCGGTGTAGTTGGACCGCACCTCCTCCCAGGTGCCGGCCGAGATCTGCCGGGTGGTGCGGTGCGGGCCGCGCCGGGGCGAGACGTACCAGAAACCCATCGTCACGTTGTCCGGCTGCGGGGCGGGATCGTCGGCCGCGCCGTCGGTGGCCCGGCCCAGCACCTCCTTGGCCAGCTCCGCCGTGGTCGCGGTCACCGTGACGTCCGCGCCCCGGTTCCAGCGGGAGACCAGCAGGGTCCAGCCGTCGCCCTCCGCGAGGGTCGCGCTGCGGTCCTCGTCCCGCGCCACCCGCAGCACCCGGGCGCCGTCCGGCAGCAGGGTCGCCTCCGAGCGGACCCGGTCGATGTTGGCCGCGTGCGCGTACGGCTGCTCACCCGTGGCGAAACGGCCGAGGAACAGCGCGTCGACGACGTCGGAGGGCGAGTCGGAGTCGTCGACGTTCAGCCGGATCGGCAGCGCGTCGTGCGGGTTCCGCGGGTTCACAGACATGCCGCCATGATCGGGCACCGGCGCACCGCGCGCACGGCAATTCCGCCGCTTGTCGGCAGGTGTTCCCAACTCGCGCCCGACGCCGGGTCTCCGCCGTTACTGTGGAGCTGATGGGCAGTCATCGGTGGTACACGGGGGCACGGAGGTGGCGGCTCACCGCCCTGCTCGGCGTGTGCGTGACCGCGCTGGCCCTGCTGGTGACCCTCCTGAACACCCTCCCCGGACGCGGCGCCGACATAAGCGGCACCACCCGCGACGGCGACAAGGTGCACGGCACACCCGGCGCCCCCGCGAGGCCCGTCCGCCCCGACGTGGGCTGGGGCTTCACCCACACCCAGTACAGCGCCGACCAGGGCGGCGGAAGCGACCGCGTGGCCCGGCTGCTCAAGGGCGACGGCGGACTCCCGCAGGACCAGGCCGTGATGGGCTGGGGCGCCGACAACCCCGAACCGGTCAGGGGCCACTACGACTTCGGCGCCCTGGACCGCCGTATCGACTTCATCCGCGCCTCCGGCGGCACCCCCGTCCTCACCCTGTGCTGCGCGCCCGACTGGATGAAGGGCGGCAAGGCCGGTGTCGGTGCCACCGACTGGAGCCAGGGCTCGCTGGAACGCGCGCCCGACCCGGAGCACTACCAGGACTTCGCCGACCTCGCCGCCACCGTCGCCCGCCGCTATCCCGACGTACGGCACTTCGTCGTCTGGAACGAGTTCAAGGGGTTCTGGAACGAAGGGGAGGGCCGCTGGGACTACGAGGGGTACACCAAGCTGTACAACCTGGTCCGGGCGGCGCTGAAGAAGGCCGACCCGGCCAACCTCGTCGGCGGACCCTACCTGCCCATGGACAGCGTCGACCCCCGCGCCGACCACGCCTCCACCCGGGTACGCGGGCCCTGGGGCGCCATGGACCAGCGGGTGCTGGACGCCTTCGACTACTGGAACGCCCACAAGTCCGGCGCCGACTTCGTCGTGGTCGACGGCTCCAGCTACACCAACGACGACGAGCTGCTCCCCGACGAGTTCGCCGCCACCGCCAAGTTCACCGCCGTGGGGGAGTGGGTGCGCGGGCGTACGCACGGCCTCCCGCTGTGGTGGGCCGAGTACTACGTGGAGCCCGCCGACTCCCAGGACCGGCGCGAGGGCTGGGCCGAGGACCGCCGCATCGCCGTTCACGCCGCCGGTCTGATCGCCATGGCCAGAGGCGGCGCCGACTCCGGCTTCTACTGGAACCCGGAGAAGAAGAGCGGCGCCGACTGCCCCGGCTGCCTGTGGACCCCGGCCGGCGACAGCGACGGCGGCCGCGCACTGCCCATGTACGGCCTGCTCTCCCGCTTCGGCCGGGCGTTCCCGCCCGGCACCCGGTACGAGACGGTGTCCGTCGCCGCCGACGACCGCCCCAACCTCCGCGTCCTGGCGAGCCGGGACACCGTCCTCGTGGTGAACACCCTGGACCGCCCGGTCAGCGCCCGCGTCGACGGCAAGCGGTTCGAGCTGCGCGGCTACGAGGTGAAGTGGCTGGACCGCTGAGCCACTTCACCCCCCCATCAGCTCAGCGTGAGGAACCGCTGCACCAGTGAGGCCAGCACCACCGCCAGCAGCGGCAGCGCGAACCAGAACGCGCTCTGCGACCGCCGCAGCCGCCACACGCTCGGCCGGCCCGCCACCCGGAGCACCTCCCGCCCGGCCAGCAGCAGGATCAGCACCCCGGCGGCCAGAGCGCCCACCACCGACCACGGCGTCCAGGTGACCTGCGGCCCGATCGGACCCGGGTCCGGCTCGGGCACCGCCGCCGACCCGCCCCCGCGCAGCGCGTACACCGTCGCGTCCCTGTTCACCAGCACCTTTGCCAGCTCGGCACGGTCGTCCAGCGTGCGGGTCAGCCGGGACTCCCAGGACGCCGGATAACCCGCGTCCAGCTCCAGATAGCGCACCTGGCTCTCGTTGACGATGAGATACGAGTTCGGGCCCGCGTCCTTCAGCGCCTTCACCAGCCCGGACACCAGCACCGGGTCGGGAGGTGCGAGGGTCGGCACATAGGTCACCCGCTCCATGTCCCGCGCGCCCCAGGCCAGCGCCGGAGTCACGTCGTTGACCGTGTCGGTGCTCAGCCACAGCAGTCGTACCGTCGGCTCGTCATGGGCGTACACCCAGTTCATCGCGGAGACCTCGCCGGGCCGGGTCCGCTCGAACGGCTCGTTGCCCCAACGGGCCACCAGGAAGCCGCCGATCAGCAGCAGCCCCGCCAGCAGCGCGGCCGGCGCGGCCAGGTTCACCCGGATCCGCTCCCGCGCGCCGGTACGCGGGAACAGCGCGAGCGCACCCAGCAGAGCGGCGCCCGGCAGCGCGAACATGAAGACGCGCAGCGCCATCTCGCCACCGTACGACTGCATGCCGAAGCCCAGGAACGGCACGAACGCCAGGACCAGCAGCGAGCGTTCGCGGTAGCCGTGCGAGCGCCGCCGCCACCAGCCCCAGCAGGCCAGCGCCAGTACCGAACCGGCCAGCAGCACCCGGGTGTACAGCACCAGCTTGTGGGTCGAACTCCCGCCCTCGATACGGCCGGAGACCGAGGTCGACACATTCCCGCCGACCCCGCCGAGCCCGCCGAACAGCTCGTCGAAGTGCCCCGACCAGTACGGCTCCGCCATGAAGCCGACCCACATCGCCACCACCACCGCGAACAGCATTGGCAGCCCCCGCAGTTCGCAGCGGCGCAGCAGCACCAGGGCCGCGAGCACGCCGAGCATCACGAACGGGGTGAGCTGGTGGGCCGGGACGCAGGCCAGGAACAGGGCGATCAACACCAGCAACAGCACGGCCCGTTGGCGCCGGTCGGTGGGCTCCACCTCGGCCTCGCCGGGCCGGGACCGGGACCAGATCATGTGCGGGGCCCGGAACCACACCAGCAGGATCGCCACGAACACGAGGTACAGCAGGAAGGTGAAGCCCTGCGGGGAGAAGTAGTCCTGCCCGACCCAGCCGCTCAGCGCGAACAGCCACACCCCGGCCCACCGGGCCCGCCAGCTCGCCCGGAGCGACCGGGCGAGCAGGAACATCGGGGCCAGGTAGGCGAGTTGGATCGCCGTCGGCCACCAGCGGATCACCTCGGTGAAGTCCGACACCCCGCACGCCTGGGCGGCGAACGCGGTGAGGGCGAAGAAGCCCGGCCAGCTCCAGCGGGCGTCCAGGTCGGGCACGGTCGAGCCGGTGCGGTCGATGTAGTCCAGGAAGCCCAGGTGCTGCCAGGCCGTGGGGAACCGGGGCGCGCTCTCGAGCACGGCGGGCAGCGCGTGCAGCGAGAACACCGTCGCCACCAGGGTGAGCAGCAGCAGCGCCCGGTGCTCCCGGCGCAGCCTGAGCAGCGCGGCGAACACCGTGACCAGCAGCGCGGCACCGGCCAGCGTCGTCAGCGGCAGCACCGAGATCAGGCCGAGGCCGCCCATCCGGTCCAGGTCGGCGTCGGTCAGGCGCAGCGCGGGGACCCAGTAGAGGAGCAGCGCGGAGAGGAGGAGGCAGCCGAGGACCAGGCCGGTGCGGGTGGGGGCGCGGCGGGGCCGGGGTGGAGGCGGCTCGGCGGGGGTCCGCTTCGCCTCTTTCGGTGGAGCAGCCGAAGGATTTTCCACTTCCGGCGGGGCAGCCGCCGGTGGCGCTTCCGGCGGGGCCACCTGCAAGGGCACCGGCTCGGCCCCCTTGACCCAGGACGGCGCCGGCCGGGCCGCCTCGCGCGGGCCCAGGTCGGCCAGATCGCCGTCCGGGGCCGGGGTCACCGGTCCGGGCCGGATCACCTGCCACAGGCGCGGCGCGGCGACGGCCACGATCACCGCCAGGCTGGAGATCTCCGCGACGCCCGCCCCGGTCAGCCCCATCCGGGGCAGGAGCAGCAGCGTCAGGCCGAGCACCAGTACGCACAACAGCCCCTGGAGCCAGGCGAGTCCGGCGGTCCGGCTCTGCGCCCGGAGCACCGCGAAATACGTCTCCATCACCACGCGCAGCACCGCGCCGACCGCGAACCAGCGCAGCAGCGGGGTCGCCGCCTCCGCGTACCCCGCGCCGAACACGCCGAGAATCCACGGGGCGCCGATGAAGAGGACGCCCGCGACCGGCAGCATGATCCGGGTCATCCGCTTCAGTGCCGCCCGGGTGTTGGCGGCCAGCCGCGCCGGGTCGTGCGAGCCCTCCACGGTGAGCGAGGCACCCATGTTGATGGCGAGCAGGTTGGTGGTGCCGCCGATGGTGGCGGTGATGTAGAAGTACGCGTTGTCCTCGGCGCTGACCTTCGACGCGATGATCACCGGGACGAGGTAGACCACCCCGAGCGAGAACAGCGAGCCGGTGTAGTCGCCGGCCAGGAACCGGCCGATCTCCCGCAGCGTCGGCGGATGCGCCCGCCCCTCGGTCGCCGCCGTGTGCCGGGGCACCAGCCGCCGGAACACCAGCCAGCCCAGCGGGAGTACGGAGGTGGCGATGGCCGCGCCCCAGGAGACGAACACCCCGGCGGCCGGGATCGCCACCGCGAACGCCACCAGCAGCCCCAGCTTCACCGCCGAGAACACGGTGTTGCCCACCGGCACCCACGGCGCGCTGCGCAGCCCGGTCAGCACCCCGTCCTGCAGCGTGAGCACGTTCCACGCGACGACCGCCGCGACGAACCCGAGCCCGCCCACCGGCCCGTGCAGGAACCGGTACGACGGCCCCCACACGTCCAGCGTCAGCAGGAACACCCCCGCCGCCACCGCCACCGCCACCGAACTTCCGGCATACGTGCGGAAGATGAGCCGCGCCGTGGCGCGTCCGGCGACCGGGATGAAACGGGCCAGGGCGCCGGTCAGGGTCACCGCGGTCAGCCCCGCGAGGAGCTTCATCGCGGCGATGGCGGCCGAGCCCTGCCCGACCGCCGACTCCGAGTAGTAGCGTGCCGCCGCCAGCCAGAAGCCGAGACCGAGGACGGCGGAGATGCCGGTGTTCAGCATCAGCGCGTAGGCATTGCGGAACAGCGGATTGCCGCCGAACGCGCGGCCCAGTACGGGCAGTCGCGGGCGGCGCCCCGGCGCGGCGACGGCCGGGGCGGCCTCTTGGGCGGTGGTCGTGTCAGACACGGGAGCGGATGGCCTTCCGGCAGACCTGGCGTGCTCTTCGCACGAGTGCGTATCCCTTGGTGAGCGCACGGTCCTTGGCGAAGTCCCGTGCGATGGAACGTCCTTGGAGCAGCCGCTCGAACTCGGCCACCCCGGTAGCGCGCCGTACGGTGACCCGGCGCAGCGCGTACGGGCCCTGCCGGCGCCGGGCCAGCGCGTTGCCCACCGCCAGCGCCTGGGTGTACCCCGCCGACCGCACCGCCTCGCGGACACGGCGGCTGGAGTAACCGTAGGGGTAGGCGAACGACAGCGGGCGGGCGCCCAGTTCGTCGGTGAGGATGGCGGTGCTGTGCTCCAGCTCGGCGGCGATCGCGGCGTCGTCCAGCTGGTCGAGCTGCGGATGGCTGTGGGTGTGGCCGCCGATCTCCACGCCGCTGTCGGCGAGTTCGCGCAGCTGGTCCCAGTCGAGCATGGCGTCCAGGCCGCCCCCGGTGTCGTACGGTCCCCGGAGCCAGCCGGTGGAGGCGAACAGGGTGGCCGGGAAGCCGTGCTCGGCGAGCACCGGCAGGGCGTGACGGTGGACGCCCTCGTAGCCGTCGTCGAAGGTGATCAGTACCGGCCGGGCAGGCAGCGGACGCCGGTGGCGCCAGTGCGCCGCGAGCGCGGCGGTGGTGAGCGGGGTCAGGCCCAGGTCGCCGATGAGCGCCATCTGCTCCGCGAACGCCTCCGGCGCGACCGACAGCGCGCGGGTCGCGTCGTTGGGCGCGGCCGCCACCGCGTGGTACATCAGGATCGGTACCGCCGTCCCGGTCATCCGCCCACCTCCGCCGGTGGCACCGCGAACCGGGTGCCGCCGCGCCGGGCCCGTACGCTGCCCACCAGGTAACCGCCGGCCGCGCCGAGCAGGCCCGCCACGATCGCCCCGGCCCGCCCCGCGCCGCCCGGCCGGGCCAGTACCGCGTCCCGCAGCCCGCGTGCGATTCCGGCGGGCAACACCCTTGTGGTGTACCGCCGTTCGGACTCCAGCCCCTTCGCCGCGCCCACGCTCCGGGACACCAGCGCCTTGGACAGGCCCTCGGCGTACGTCCGGGTGCGGAAGTAGGCGAAGCGCTCGCGGACCTCGGGCACCCGGTGGTGGATCACCGCGCGGTCGTCGATGAGCAGCACGGCGTCCGGCCGGGCCCGGCTGATCCGGATGCACAGCTCCGTCTCCTCGCAGCCCAGCGGACGCCGGTCGCCGTCCCGGCCGATCCCGGTGGCGAAACCCCCCGCCACCTCGAACGCGGTACGCCGGAAGGAGGCGTTGCCACCCAGCACGTTGCGCACCCGGGCCCGGCCGGGCGGCTGACCCCGGTAGGTGCAGCCCACCACCCAGTCGAATTCCTCCGGGAACCACACCGGCCGCCGGCCCGACGCCCACACCGGCTCGGTCCGGCCGCCGACCGCCAGCACGCGCGGGTCGGCGTACCCCTCGGCGAAGCGGCGCAGCCAGTCCCGCTCGGCCACCGCGTCGTCGTCGAGGAACGCGATGACCTCCCCCTTCGACACGGCGACCCCGGTGTTGCGCCCCGCCGACAGGCCGCGCGGACCGGCGTTGGCGAGCACCCGGACCGGGGCGTCCGCCTCCTTGTACTCGGCGGCCAGCCGGTCCAGCAGGGCGGTGTTGTGGTCCACCACCAGCAGGGTCTCCAGCGCCGGGCGGGACTGGGCGCGCACCGAGGCGACCGCCGCGAGGATGTCCGCCCAGCGGTCCTCGGTGTACACGCAGATCACGACGGAGATGGCCGGAGCGGTCAAGACGCCGCTCCCCGCCGGGAGTCGGCCAGCGGCGAGCGGCGTCCCCGGCGCAGCGCACGGCGGTTGGAACGCTCCTGGAGGATCACTCTGAGCACCCGCAGCCCGTCCCGCACCGCCCGTAGATTGCTGGTGCCGTGGATACGGAGGTACTCGTGGCTGGGGATCTCCTGCACCTTCAGCCCGGCCTTGACCACTCTGATGTTCATCAGCGTCTCGACCTCGAAGCCGGTGCAGTCCAGGTCGATCTTGTCCAGGCAGTGCCGCCAGAAGGCGTTGTAGCCGTAGCACAGGTCGGTGTAGCGGGCGCCGAACTTGCGGTTGACGACCGTGCACAGCGCCCAGTTGCCCAGCTTGCGGATCAGGGTCATGTCGTCGGTGCCGCCACCGTTGGCGAACCGGGAGCCCTTGGCGAAGTCGGCGCCGGAGACCAGCGCGGAGACGTAGGAGACGATCTCGTTGCCGTCGGCCGAGCCGTCCGCGTCGACCATCACGATGATGTCGCCGGAAGCCGCCTCGAACCCGCTGATCAGGGCGTCCCCCTTGCCCTTGCCGCGCTGGGCGACCACCTTCACGTCCGGCCACAGCGAACGGGCCACGTCCACGGTGTCGTCGATGGAGTCGCCGTCGACCAGGACCACCTCGTGAATCCAGTCCGGCAGTGTCTTGAACACGTACGGCAGGTTCTCCGCCTCGTTCATGGCGGGGATCACCACGCTCACCGGCGGAGTGATCGCCAGGTGCGAGGAGATGGGCCGGTAGTGGGCCGCGAGCAGCGGTTCGCGGTCCGGACCCGGCGTGCGCAGAACAGAACTCATGACTGTGGTCCCTCTCGTCCGGTGGACCGCCCGCCCCTCGGGCGGCCCGGCTGTGTGTCCGGTTCGAAAGGGGGGTTCTCGTCCTGGCCCGCGGCACGGCGAATCGCGCTCCGGGCCGGAAAAGGACGAGCTGGCAAAGCTGACCGGGCCCCCGAGCGTGCAAGGACCTCCGGTCGCGCGGCACGGCCCGGTCACCTGGTGCGGTCACCGAGCGCGGCACCCCCCTACCGCGCCTCACCCCGGTGCGTCACGGCTCCGAGCCCTCCCCTGAACCGTGGGCGACGGACCGATGCGGGTGAGATGTACGACGGTATTGACGATAGAAGCAGAATCGCAAGACCTGGACGTGGTCTCACGAATCAGTTGGTTTGGCCGTTACGAAACTTTGGCCTGTTTTGCTCCCCTCCCGTGCGCCCGGTCGCTGCCGTACCCGGCCGGCCGCAAGGATCAGCAGGCTGAGTGCGGTCACGGCGACGATCCCGCCGGTCACCGACCAGCGGTGCACGGTCAACATGGCCTGGGCGACCAGCATGTCGAGCGCCACCGCCCCCGCGAGCGCGGCGATCAGCCGGCCGAAGGGGTCGAGACCGCGCAGTGCCACGGCGATGGCCAGGGCGGGTGCGGCGAGCAGGAAGAACAGCGCGCACGGGCCGCGCAGCGGTGAGCCGGAGCCGATGAGCGCGAGCAGCGCGCCGCACGCGGCGATGCCGGTCGCGGCTCCGGCGAGCAGTGCCGACAGGTCCCTCCCCGGACCTGCCCGCCGCCCACCTTCACCCGCTGTAAAGCCATCTGCCGTGGATCTGTTGCCAGTTGAGGACCGCATGGGCCGACTTTGCCCCCCGACGCGCCGGATGCCGGGCTTCAATGTGGCGCAGCCGCTCCGAGGGCGTCAAGACGACCTCTGTCTCCGTGACCCTTCCGGGGGATTGTCCATGAACCCGCCTGTGGCTTGTGCTATGTGGCGAGGCGTCAGTTCAATCGGCCGATCATGGTTGAGACCCGAAATTGTTTTGGCATGAACACTTCCCGTCAACGCGCGTAGCTGGTACCAAAGTTGTGGCAGAGATCCTGCTAAAGGGAGGTTCCATGAGACGTACCCGAATTGCGGCATACGTGGCTTCACTCCTCCTCGCCACCGGCTTCACCCTCGCCGGTGCCGGATCGTCGCAGGCCGCCACCGGCGGCTATGTGGCGCTCGGCGACTCCTACTCCTCCGGGGTCGGCTCAGGCAGTTACATCAGCTCCAGCGGCGACTGCGACCGCAGTACCAAGGCGTACCCCTACCTCTGGAACGCCGCGCACGGCCCGTCCTCGTTCGCCTTCAACGCCTGTTCGGGCGCCACCACGGACGACGTCCTGGCGAACCAGCTGGGCTCGCTCAACTCCTCCACCGGCCTGGTGTCCATCACCATCGGCGGCAATGACGCCGGCTTCGCCGACGTCATGACCACCTGTGTCATCTCCTCCGACAGCACCTGTCTGTCCCGGATCAACACCGCCCGCGCCTACGTCGACTCCACCCTGCCCGGCAAGCTCGACGCCGTGTACAACGCGATCAGCGCCAAGTCCCCCTCCGCCCGCGTGGTCGTCATCGGCTACCCGCGCTTCTACCTGCTCGGCCAGAGCTGCCTCGGCCTCTCCGAGACCAAGCGCTCCGCGATCAACAGCGCCTCCGACTACATGGACAGCGCCATCCAGAAGCGCGCCCAGGCCCACGGCTTCGTCTTCGGCGACGTCCGGACCACCTTCACCGGCCATGAGATCTGCTCCAGCAACTCCTGGCTGCACAGCGTCAACTGGACCAACATCGGCGAGTCGTACCACCCGACGGCGGCCGGACAGTCCGGCGGCTATCTCCCCGTGCTCACCAACGCGGCCTGACCCCCCACCGTCCACCAGGGTGACCCCGTCAATGTGAGCCGTGCGGGACTCACTCGGACGAACGAAATATCACGGTGTGCCAGAGGATGAAGCGGAGGCCCCGTCCGACGGGGTCTCCGTCGTCTTGTCACACGTCACGGTGAACGGCACCTCGTCGGACGTGGCCCGCTCCGGCTCGCGCACCTCGACGCTGATCGCGTTCTCCGACGCGCCGTCCTCGTCGTTCGTCCGCACGGTCACCCGCGCCTGCCGCGTCCGCTCCCCGCCCTCGGGGAAGGACAGCGTGCGCCACTCCCGGCCCTCGAACGAGCCATGCCTCAGCTTCCACCGGTACCGCACCTCGGCGGGCAGCCGCCCCACGGTGAACGTCGCGGTGAACACCGGCGACTCGGCCTCCGGCGGCGGACAACTCCCCTCGTACCGCGTGTGCTCACCGCTCAGCGCCACCCGTACCGACTGCGCGGGCTCGCTGCTGCTCGGCGGCGCGCTGCTCTTGGAGGTCGACGGCGACGGCTCGTGGCTGGTCGGCGTGGGGGAGCGGGGCTCACCGGTCTTCGTCACTGTCGCGCTCGGCGTGCTCCCGCCCTCGTTCCGGTCGCCGTCGTCCCGGTGCAGCAGGGTGTACGTCAGCCCGGCCAGCGCCAGGACCAGGGCGAGCACGCCGATCACCAGGACGACACCGGCCCGGCGTTCGCGCACCGGTGGCCCCGGGTCGGGCTCGCCCTCCGGCAGCGGCACGGTCGGCGGGGGTGGCGGTACGTAGGCCACACGGGTCGTGGGCGCGCCCCCGGCCGCGATCAGCCGCAGGTCACGGGCGGCCTGCTCGGCGGGCAGCCGTTCCTCGGGGTCCTTGCGGAGCAGGCCCTCGATGACCGGGGTGAGCGGGCCCGCCAGGCGCGGGGGCGGCAGGGGCTCGTCCACCACGGCGCGCAGGGTGGCCAGCGGGGTGTCGTGCCGGAACGGGGAGCCGCCCTCCACCGCCGCGTACAGCAGCACGCCCAGCGACCACAGGTCCGACCCGGGGCCCGGGGTACGGCCCAACGCCCGCTCCGGGGACAGGAATTCGGGCGAGCCGATGACCTCTCCGGCCATGGTCAGCGCAGAGCTGCCCTCGACCGAGGCGATACCGAAGTCGGTCAGCACCACCCGGCCGTCGTCGGACAGCAGCACATTGGCCGGCTTCACGTCCCGGTGCAGTACGCCGACGTCGTGCGCGGCGCGCAGCGCGTCCAGCACCTCGGCGCTGACGCGGGCGGTCTCCGTCACGGACAGCGGGCCGGTGGTCTCCAGGATGTCGGCGAGCGAGCGGCCGCGCACCAGCTCCATGACGATCCAGGGGCGGCCGCCCTCCATCGCCACGTCGTACACCGTGACCACGTTGGGGTGGGCGACCCGAGCCGCCGCCCACGCCTCGCGCTCCAGGCGGGCGTACATCCGCTCCACGTCCCCGGCGGGCAGCCCGGCCGGGGCGCGTACCTCCTTGACGGCCACCTCGCGCTGGAGCACCTCGTCGTGGGCGCGCCACACGGTGCCCATGCCGCCCTCGCCCAGCGGGGACAGCAGACGGTAACGGCCGGCGATCAACCGATCGCGTCCCGGCTGTTCTGACACGGGCTTCCCCCCATGGCACGTCGCGCGAATCCTGAACAACCTAGCTCAGCCGAGAGCGCTTGCGACCCCCTTGAGCATCAATCCGGCGCCCAGCACCAGCACGGCCAGCGCGGAGGCCAGCGGGACCGCGCGGCGGATCAGGGCGGCGAGGGGGTGGGCACGGCGGGCCGGGTTCCGGTCCAGGAGGCGGCCGGTGACCGAGCCGAGGCGGACCACGGCGAAGCCGGCGGCGGTGAGGGTCAGGGCGAGGCCGGCGCCGTACGCCACGACCAGGAGCAGGCCGAACCATGCCTGGCCGAGGGCGGCGGCACCCACCAGGACGACCACGGCGGAGGGGCTGGGCACGAGGCCGCCCGCGAAGCCGAGGAGGAGGGTGCCTTTGAGGGTGGGGGCTGTGGGGTGGGTGTGGGTGTGGCCACCGTGGGTGTGGGTGTGGGGGTGGGTGTGGGGGTGGGGGTGGGGGTGCGGGTGGTGGTTGGGCACATGTGGCCCCGCGCCGTGGTGCGCACCCACATGTGCCTCCCCACCATCACCCCCGCCCACCAGCGCCAACGCCCGCCCCTCCACCCCGGCGGCCGGCACCGGCACCGGTTCACGGGTGTGCGCGACCTGAACCCCCCGTCCCCGCCAAGCCCGCCGTACGAGGCTCACCCCCGCCCCGAGCACCAGCGCCCCGCTCGCCACCCCCAGCCACGCCACCACCGAGGGGGTCGCGGCGGAGCCGGCCGTCACCAGGAGCCCCAGCGCGACCACCCCGAGGGTGTGGGTGACGGTGACCGAGGCGGCCAGCGGGAGCACGTCCCGCAGCCGGGCCCGTCCGCCCCGGGCGGCAGCGGCGGCGGCCATCAGCGTCTTGCCGTGTCCCGGTGCCAGCGCGTGGGCCGCGCCCAGCCCGACCGCGATGAGCAGGGCGAGCGTGGCGAAGCCGAGGGTGAGGTCACGCCGGGCGACCAGATCGTTGAGCGCCTGGGTCCAGCGGTCGGCGCCGCGCGGCAGCACCGAGGCGCCGGGCGCGTCCCGTTCCGGGGAGAGGGCCGCCCCGCCGGGCCGGAGCGTGAGCCGGGCGGTGGAGGTGTCGGCGGGGGAGGAGAGCAAGCCGGCCGGATAGGTGGTGAGTTCACGCGAGACCGACTCGCGCGGCACGTCGGACCGGCTCAGCGTCATCCGGTCACCCCGTGCCGTGATCTCCCGCCACCCCGGCCCGGAGGACACCCCGGCGCTGCGGAACCCGACGCTCACCGTCGCACCCTCGGGCAGGGGGGCCGACTCCGCGCACTCCAGCCGCAGGGTGTCCAGCCCCGCCTGCCCCGGCCGCAGCTCGGCCCGCGCGGCCGACACCGTGACCGCGACCCGGCGCCCGCCCACCGTGACCTCGCTGCCCCGCGCCGCCTCGGCACAGCGCGACGAGGCCCACCGGGCGGTGCCGAGCCGTTCCAGCTCCGGCTTGGCCTGGGTCGCCGGGATCTCCGCGAGGTCCTCGACATGGGTGACGCGGAGGGCGCCGGGAGCGGCGACCAGGCCGTCGTACCGGTTGACGGTGAAGTTGCCCAGGGGATGCGCGTCCGCCGCCGAGGCGGAGCCGAGCAGTACGGCGCAGGCGCCCGCGAGGACGGCGAGGGGACGGCGGAGCCTCACTCGGCCCCCTCCAGCGCCTTGCGGGCGTCCGCGGCACCGAGCGGGGAGAAGCCGGGGTTCAGCCTCAGCGCCGCCGCCAGTGAGGCGCGGCCCTCCTTCGCGTGGCCGGTGGCGAGTTCGACGACGCCCCGGTGGTAGAGGAAGGACGCGTTGCGGTAGCCGGTGGCGGTGGCCTCCCGGGCGTGCGCGAGGGCCTCCGTGTCGTGGCCGTTGACGTGCAGCGCCCAGGCGAGGGCGTCCGCCGTGTGGACGGTGTGCCGGCGGGCCCACTCGGCGCGGGCGGCGCGCAGGGCGGCCGCCTTGTCGCCGTGGTCGGCGGCGGCCAGCGCGGTGTCGAGGTCGGCGTCGACCCCGTTGGCGCGGGCCAGCGCGATCCACGCCTGGACCAGCGTGTACTGCTCGCGCGCCCTCTCCCGGTCACCGGCACCGCCGCGCGCCTCGTACAGCTCCCCGAGCGCCACCAGCGAGGTGGGCAGCGGGGCGCGGGCGACGACCGCCTCAAGTCCCTTGATCGCGGCGGCCTGCTGTCCGCTCGCCGCCCGGGCGCGGGCCCGGCCCTCCAGCGCGGGGAGGTAGGTGTCGTCGGCGGCCAGGGCGCGGGCGTACTGGGTGAGCGCTCTCTTGTAGTCGCCCTGGTTCCATGCGAGTTGGCCGAGCTGGGCGGCCACGTAGGCGATGTCGCCGGGGGAGGTCGCGCCGGTGAGCGCCTGCTGGAGGACGCGCCGGGCCGTGGTGACGTCGCCGCGCAGCTCGTGCACGTAGGCGTACCGGGTGAAGACGGGGATGCCGGGCCTGCGGGCGTCGGCGGTGTCGGCGGCGCGGGCCGCCTCGGCGTACCGGCCGAGTTCGACCAGGGCGTCGATGCGGGAGCACAGGGCGCGTTCGTCGTAGGGGTTGTGCTTCAGGGCGCGGTCCGCGCCGGCGAGGGCGCCGGCGAAGTCGTGGCGGGCCGCGGCGAGGGCGGCCTGTCCGGCCACCGCCCTGTCGTTGCCTGGGGCGAGCGCGAGGGAGCGCTTCAGGGCCGCCTGCGCCTGCGGGTACCGGGCCGGATCGCCCTTGGTGCGGGCCTGCTCCACATAGGCGAGGCCGAGGGTGGCCCAGCCGTCGTGGTCCTTGGGCTGCGCCTTCAGCTGGGTCTGGAGCGCGGCGACGGCCGCGTCCGGGTCGGCGCCCGCCAGCGCGCCGGGGTCCAGGGCGGCCGAGGCGGCGGCCGGAGCCGGCCGCCCGCCGTCCCGCGCGGCCCCGAAGGCGACCGCGCCGCCGGTCAGTGCGACGGCCAGCAGGGTCGCGGAAGCCACCCGCCACGCCGTCCGTCGGCGCCCCTGAACACGACCGTCCGGCGTGCCGCCGGTCTGCTCGTCACTACTCGTACGCGGGCCCATCGCCCTCTCCTGGTTCGCCTGGTGGTGGTGGGGAAAGACCGGCGCGGCCCGCCGTGGGGGAAGGGGTACGGGCCGTGCCGGTCGCTCAAGGGGTGGTTCAGTAGGCGCGGCGCATCCGGCGCCGCCACCAGCCGACGACCGTGCCCAGCAGCAGGATTGCGGCCGCGCCCGCCGCCGCCGAGCCGGCGATCAGCACCGTGTCGCTGGTGCCGCCCGCCGCCGAGGCCGGGCTCAGCGCGTCGCCGAGCTGGCTCTTGACGTCGGCGCCCGCGGTCGTGCCCTTGGCCAGCGCGCCCCGCGAACCCGCCGTGGGCTGGGCGACGTAGGGGAAGGACTTCTCGAACTTCTTGTCGTTGGCGTCCACCGCGTCACCCAAGTCGTTCTTGGCGCCCAGGAGTTCGCCCTCGACGACCTGGAGGGCCTCGTCGACCACGTCGTCGGTGAGCCGGCGCCCGTTGGGGAAGCCCGCGTTGTCGCCGTCCAGTACGCCGAGCCGCTTGGGGTGCATCGTCGGCCTGATCGAGGTGTTCAGCCGGAGCTGCTCCGAAGGGCGCACGTTCGGGGGCTGGTTGAGGCCCTTGACGCCCTTGAGGAAGACGTCCACCAGGTCGTCGCGCGGCTCGGCCGGGGCGTCGATCTTGTAGATGCCCTGGATGAGCTTGGGCAGCTCGGGGTTGGTGACGTTCTTCAGGAACTGGGCGTCGTGCGAGGGCTGCGAGGCGTTGAAGCGGTCCTTGTCCGCCTGCGGGTTGACCACCTCGTTGACCAGCGGGTTGCCGAGGCGGGAGACCTGGCTGTAGTAGCCCTGGGCGTTGCGGCGCTGGGTGGTGGACCAGATGCCGACGACCGGCTGGCCGGCCGACTGCCGGATCAGGTCGTTGGGGACCTGGAGGGCGATCGTGTTGACGTTGTAGCCCTTGAGGGTGTCCCGGCCGACCTCGCTGAGGTTGCCGCCGTACAGCAGGTCGAAGACGCGCAGGTCCAGGAAGAACGGGTCGTCCGCCTGTCCCGCGAAGGTCGCCGCGCCGCCCGCTGTCCTGTACACCGCCTGCGAACGCAGCTTGCCGTAGTCCGGCATGGACGCCTTGCCCACGTTGGACGGCGCCACCGGCACGTCGTCCGCCACCTTCGTCCGGGACATCGCGTGGCCGCCCTTCATGCGGACCAGTTCGAGGTCGTAGGTCTGGGTGATGTTGAGGTCCGGGTCGTCCAGGCTGGTGACCGGGCCGGTGTTGTACAGGAACGTCTTCCCGTTCCTCGTCCTCGTCTTGAAGGTGTAGCGGAAGAGCAGGTCGTCCTGGGCGTCGCCGTCGCTGTCTATGTGCAGGTCGTACTGCGCGTCGTCGGCGAAGGTGTAGAAGTTGGGGCCGCCCGCCGGTTCCTCGAACGGTATCCAGTCGGCCACGATCGTCGTCGTGTCCGGCTTGTCGGGGCTGACGAACGCGTACAGATCGGTGTTGTCGTACTGCGGGGTGCCCGAGATCAGCGGGGCCTCCCGGTGGGAGGAGGCGGAGGCCGCCCCCGGCTCCAGCGTGGCGACACCGGCGGCCGCGAGCCCACCGGCGGCCAGCGCGCCGCAGATGAGCGGGACCAGGCCCTTGCGTGCCGTGCCGCTTCTGGCGAAGAGAGTCATGCCGTCCGTCCTCGAATCCGACTTGCTTGACGGACGGGTATACGGAGCGGCCGGCGCGGACGGATTGGACCGGAGAGGAACTTTCTTTTTCCTTTTTTCGACCCGCGTTTTCGGCCCGCCGATCCGTATCAACCGCCGGAGGTGTGCGTTCGTGCGGATGCGAGGGGTCACAGGCAGGGCCGGGTGCGGCCACGGCGGCCGGGGTGAGGGGGCCGAAACGCTGCTGGTACGCGTGGCGGGCGGCGACCACCAGGCGTTCGAGGAGCTGTACGGCATGATCTCCGGCCCGGTGTTCGGACTGGTCCGGCGGGTGGTGCGCGACCCCGCCCAGTCCGAGGAGGTCGTCCAGGAGGTGCTGCTCGAACTCTGGCGCTCAGCGGGCCGGTTCGACCCGGCACGCGGCAGCGCCCTGTCCTGGATACTCACCCTCGCCCACCGCCGCGCCGTCGACCGGGTGCGCAGCGCCCGCGCGGCCGGAGAACGCGAGCAGCGCGAGGCCCTGCGCGCCGGCGAACCCGCCTTCGACCACGTCACCGAGGAGGTCGAGGCCGGACTCGAACGGGAGTGGGTGCGCCGCTGTCTGAGACGGCTGACCGACCTCCAGCGCCAGTCCGTCACCCTCGCCTACTACGACGGCTACACCTACCGCGAGGTCGCCGAACGGCTCGCCCTGCCGCTCGGCACCGTCAAGACCCGGATGCGCGACGGCCTCAACCGGCTGCGCGGCTGCCTCGGAGGTGCCGCGTGAGCCTCTTCGGGCGGCTGCTGCGCCGCGAGGACCCGCACTCGCTGGCCGCGCCCTACGCCCTGGACGCCCTCGACCCCGGCGAGCGGCGCCGGTTCGAGAAGCACCTCGCCGGCTGCGGCCGGTGCACGGTCGAGGTCCGTGAACTGTCCGAGGACGCCGTCCGGCTCGCCTGGTCCACCGCCGCCCCCGCCCCGGCCGCCCTGCGCGAACGCGTCCTGGCCGCCGTACGCGCCACCCCGCAGGAACCGGCGCCCGCCGGCCGGCCGCGTGCCGCCCAACTGCCGCCGCACGTCTGGGGAGTCCAGCCGCCGCCCGCCCGTGCCCGGCGGGCCGGGACACGTCCGCTGTTCGTGCCGTTCGCCACCGTGACGGCCGCCGCCGCCCTGGTCGTCGCCTCGCTCTTCGCCGTCCAGGCGCACCGCACCGAGGGACGGCTCGCCGCCGAGCGGGCGCGGGCACGTGACATCGCCCACGTTCTCGCCGCTCCGGACGCCCGCGCCACCGCCGGGACCGACGGACACGGACGCGCGCTCGCGGTCGTCGCCTCGCCGTCCGAGGGCCGCGCCGTCGTCACCCTGAGCGGATACGGCACCCCGTCCGGCGGCCGGGTGCACCAGCTCTGGCTCACGCGTCCCGGCGCCGAGCCCCTCTCTCTCGGGCTTCTCGGCGCCGACACGCCCTTGGCGGTGAAGGGGCTTGAGAAGTCCTCGGCGTCACTCGCGGTGACCGTCGAGCCGAACGGCGGTTCCACACACCCCACTGGCCAGCCCGTTGTCCAACTCACCCTGAAATCAGTCGGATTCGGAGAGTAGTCAACGAGGGATGATCAACCGCCTTGTGGGGAAGGTGAATCCCGTGGCCGAGATACACGCATGCCCTATGGGGACGATAGGGTTACTCTGCCCGTGGGCCGGGTGGATTCGTACGGGTGGGGAGTGACATGGAGCAGATAGCAATGCGCAGCAGGGCCAGGGTCCCTGCGATCACCTGCGGAAGTGGTGCGACCAGCAGGCGTCTGGACCGCCACCTCGCGGTGCTCGGCGGGCCTGCCGTACCGCAGCGGGAGACGGTCGAGGCGACGTCGCTGATGCGTGAACTGACCGCGCGGGACACCGTGCGTCAGCGCAGCGACCGGCGCGTCCGCGTCAGCCGGGTCTCTCTCTTCGCGCCACTGCGCCGGCTGCGCCGGTCGCTCTTCGGCAGCCACTGAGCCGTACCGAGCGGACTCCCCGGAGTCCCGCCCGGTTCCGGCCCGGCCCGGAGCGCACCGGCGCCCCGCCCAGCAGGTCATCCGCGCTCAGGCCGCCACACCGTCCCGGCGCAACGCCGCGATCTCGTCGTCCGTCATCCCCACGGCACGGAGCAGCGCGTCGGTGTGCCGGCCGAGCGCGGGCACGTCCCCCAGCCGCGTCTCCGCGCCGCCCGGCAGCGTGATGGGCGGCAGCAGCGCCCGCAGCGGTCCCACCGGCGAACCCACCCGCCGCCACCGCTCCCGCGCCGCGAGCTGCGGATGCTCCGCCAGCTCCGCCAGATCCCTGATCCGCGCACACGCGATCCCCGCCGCCTCCAGCCGCGCCAGCGCCTCGTCCGCCGTCAGCGCGCCCAGCGCCCCGGCGACCAGCGTGTCGGTCCGCTCCCGCCCGGCCACCCGCGCCGCGTTGGTCGCGTACGCCGGGTCGTGCGCCAACTCCGGCCTGTCCAGTACCTGTTCGGCCAGCCGCCGCCACTCCCGGTCGTTCTGCACCGACAGCATCACCCGCCCGCCGTCCGCCGTTCCGTAGGAGTCGTACGGCACGATGACGGCGTGCCCCAGACCGGTGCGCGCCGGGGGTTCGCCCCCGTGCATCGTGTGGTGCAGCGGATGCCCCATCCACTCGGCCAGCGCCTCCAGCATCGACACCTCCACCGGACCGCCCCGCCCGGTCGTACCGCGCCTGACCAGCGCGGCCAGCACCCCGGAGAAGGCGTACATGGCCGCCGCGATGTCCGCCGCCGGGATGCCCGCCTTCACCGGCCGCTCGGGCGTCCCGGTCACCGACACCAGCCCCGCCTCGCACTGCACGAGCATGTCGTACGCCCCCTTGTCCGCGTACGGCCCCGAGCCGCCGTACCCCGAGATGTCCACGGCGATCAGGCGCGGGTCGGCCGCGCACAGGGTGGCCGCGTCCAGGCCAAGGCGGGCCGCGGCGCCGTGCGCGAGGTTCTGCACGAACACGTCCGCGTCCGCGACCAGCCGCCGCACGACGTCCAGTCCGCGCGGGTCCTTCAGGTCCAGCGCGATGGACTCCTTGCCCCGGTTGCACCACACGAAGTGCGAGGCGAGCCCCTCGGCGGCGGTGTCGTAACCGCGTGCGAAGTCACCGCCGTCGACCCGCTCCACCTTGATCACCCTGGCCCCCAGATCGGCCAGCTGGCGGGTGGCGAAGGGCGCGGACACGGCCTGTTCGACGGCGACGACGGTGACGCCCTCCAGGGGCGGCGGCAGCAGATCCATGCCCGCGATGATCTCCCGGCGGGCTCCCGCTGTCACCCGGCATCTGGCTAGAGCAGGGCGAACTGCCCCTCCGGGCCCTCCTCCTGGTGGTCCAGCACCGAGGCGGGACGGCGGGTCGGAGGTGCGGGCGGGAGAACTCCGGCCGTGCGGAGAGCGGTTGCCGTGAGCGGGTCCGACACCGGCACCGACTCGGGGAGTTCGGCCAGGAGGGTCAGTACCGTGATCAGCTCCAGCAGCTCCGAGGTCCAGCTCTGCGGCCAGGTGCGGGGGCCGATCGCGGCCAGGGTGCCGGGGGTGCCCGGGGTCGTACGGGCGGTGAACCAGGCTTCCAGCGTGCGGACCCCGGCCACCTCGTGCTCCCAGGCGGCGCGGGGGACGGGGGAGACGCGGCCCTCGTCCAGGAACAGGGTCTCCTCGTCAGTGTCGTAGCGCAGGGTGCGCGGGTACGGGGGCAGCGGCGCGCGGACGTACGGGCGGCGGCCGCCGGGCAGCTTGGGGCGCTCCCCGTCCCGGAGCATCAGCCACAGCGCGCGCCGGCCGGTCGCCACGCCCCTTGCCCAGACCTCGGGGTCCCCGGTGAGCGGGACGGTCAGGTCTGCCTGGACGGCGGCCAGTGTCCACGCCAGCACGTCCGCCGCCGTGGGCCGGGAGCCGAGCCGTGCGGCCAGCTCGTCCAACAGGCCCGGCGCCAGGTTGGGTTCGGCGCCGCCGGGACGCCGGTACAGCGGGCGGACGCGCCCGGCCGCGAGGGTCGGCGGCAGCGAGGTCGCCAGCAGCCCGGTGCCCGCCTCCACCACGAACACCTGCCGCTCGTCCGCCACCCGCCACAGCTCCGGGCGGGCGAGGTCGAGCAGCCGGTGGTCCGGAATCAGCCAGCGCTCGTCGAACGGCGCCGCGAGCACCCGCACCGGCTCCGGGCACGGCCCCGAGGCCCGCGCCAGCCGCTCGGTACCGGTGCTCCGGCCGGGCAGCTGCGCCACCGCCGAATGGACGGTGCGCGAGCGGGTCGGCTCGAACAGGGCCTCCCGCTCCGGCCCCTCGGCCGCCAGCAGGGCCGTCCAACGGGCCCTCAGGGACGCCGGGTCGGGTGCCGTCGGCCAGGCGCGGCCCGGCCGCAGCGGTGCGACGGACCACGGCATGAGGTCCGCCAGCGGCGGCGCGTCCTCGTACGTCACGCCCGGAATGCTACGGCCTCGGCCCGGACGGGGTACCGGAACGGGGGCGGAGGTGCGGGCGGCGCTCAGGTCGCCTCCAGGGTGACGGTGAAGGAGAAGCGGTCGCCCCGGTACTGGATGACCGCCACGTCCAGCACCCGGCCCGCCGAGTCGTAGGTGACCCCTGTGTAGTGCAGGATCGGGCTCAGTAGCGGCACCTGGAGCAGCCGCGCGGTCTCCGGGTCGGCGAGACGGGCCTCCACCGTGTCGGTGATCCGGCTGATGTCGGCGCCCACCACGTCCCGCAGCACCTTGGTCATCGGCCACCGGGCCAGATCGGCCGGGTCGATCCGGTCGGCCAGCTCCGGGCGCACATGGTTGACGGCGTGGTTGGTCGGCTCGCCGGTCTTCGCGTCCCCGCGCAGCCGGTGGTAGACCGCCACCTCGTCGAGGTCCGGGAAGTGCTCCGCCCACAGGGGCGGCACCGGGACCCGCGCCGCGTCCAGCAGTTCGGCCGTCATCCCGGACTGCTGGGCCACGATCGCGTCCACCGAGCCCAGCAGCCTCACCGGCGCCCCGCGCCGCACCCCCGGCTCGATGAAGGTGCCGCGCCGCCGGTGCCGGCTGATCAGCCCCTCGTCCTCCAGCTCTTTCAGCGCCTGCCGCATCGTCAGCACGCTCACCCCGTAGTGCCCGGCCAGCCGCTCCTCGGTGGGCAGCCGCAGCGGGTCCTCGGGGGAGCGGCCCAGGATGGAGGCCCGCAGCGACTGCGACACCTGGTACCAGAGCGGCAGTTTGCGGTTCAGGACGATCGAGTCCGGGGCGAAAGAGGTCACGCGGCTATCCGTACCTGTCCGGACCGGTCGGCGCAACGGAGCGGTCACACATCGGAGTTGGGGCTGGGATCGTCAGGGCGTGCGGAAGTGCGGCTCCAGTCCGCGCCACACGTCGTCGTAGTCCCGCTGGAGGTGGTCCGCGCGGGCCGCGTCCGGGGTGAGGGCGATCGGCCAGCGGGTCTCGAACATGAAGGCCAGCCCGTCGTCGATCCGCTGCGGGCGCAGTTCGGCCGCGCTCGCCCGGTCGAAGGTCTCCCGGTCCGGGCCGTGCGCCGACATCATGTTGTGCAGCGAGCCACCGCCGGGCACGAACCCTTCCGCCTTGGCGTCGTAGGCGCCCTCGATCAGGCCCATGTACTCGCTCATCACGTTCCGGTGGAAGTACGGCGGCCGGAAGGTGTCCTCGCCGACCAGCCAGCGCGGGGCGAAGACCACGAAGTCCGCGCCCGCCAGTCCGGGAGTGTCCGAGGGGGAGGTCAGGACGGTGAAGATCGACGGGTCCGGGTGGTCGTAGGAGATGGTGCCGATCACATTGAACCGGCGCAGGTCATAGGCGTACGGCACATAGTTGCCGTGCCAGGCGACCACGTCGAGCGGGGAGTGGTCGTAGGTGGCCGTCCAGAGGTTGCCGCAGTACTTGTTGACCACCTCCACCGGGCCCTCGACCTCCTCGTACGCGGCGACCGGCGCCCGGAAGTCGCGGGCGTTGGCCAGGCCGTTGGCGCCGATGGGGCCCAGGTCGGGAAGGCGGAAGGGCGCGCCATAGTTCTCGCACACATAACCCCGGGCCGAGTCGTCCAGCAGCTCCACACGGAAGCGGACTCCACGGGGGATGAGCGCCACATGTGCGGGCTCCACATGGAGGCGGCCGAACTCGGTGTGCAGCAGCAGTCCGCCCCGCTCGGGGACGATCAGCAGCTCGCCGTCGGCGTCCGAGAACACCCGTTCCATCGAGGAGTTGGCGTGATAGAGGTGCACGGCCATGCCGCTGCGCTGGGTCGCGTCGCCGTTGCCGCCCAGTGTCCACAGGCCGGCCAGGAAGTCGGTGCCCGGCAGTGGCTCGGGCAGCGGGCTCCAGCGCAGCCGGTTGGGGTCGGGCACGGTCTCGGCGAAGGGGGCCGTGCGGATCGCGCCGTTGGCGGTGCGGGTGAAGGCGGGGTGCGCGGCCGAGGGGCGGATGCGGTACAGCCAGGAGCGGCGGTTGTGGGCGCGGGGCTCGGTGAACGCCGTACCGCTGAGCTGCTCCGCGTACAGGCCGAGCGGTGCGCGCTGCGGTGAGTTGCGGCCGTCGGGCAGGGCGCCGGGCACCGCCTCGGAGGAGTGTTCGTTGCCGAACCCGGTCAGGTACGCCAGTGCTTCGGCGGTCTTCCGCGCTCCCCCACGCTCGAACCCGCTCACGCGGGAGGTACCCCCATCGGTCATGATCGCTCCCTTGCGCACACGCTGCTCCGGCATTCCTATGGAGCACCGTAGGAATGCCGGGGGGTGTGCGCAAGAGGCGAACGCGCCCTTCACCCGGCCGGAGCGCGAGAACCGGCCGCACGGGGGTGTACGCGGGGCCCATGGGGACTCCCCGCCCTTCTCCGCCTGCCCATGGCGAGGCATCATGTGGCCGTGCCCCATGCGACATCCCTCAGGCGCGCCCCCGTTCAGCGGCGCAGTGCCGAACGGCTGACCAGAATTCTCGACGCGTGCGCCGCTCTCCTGGACGAGGTCGGCTACGAGGCGCTGACCACCCGCGCGGTCGCCGAGCGGGCCGAGGTGCCCATCGGCTCGGTGTACCGCTTCTTCGGCAACAAGCGGCAGATGGCCGACGCCCTCGCCCAGCGCAACCTGCGCCACTACGCCGAGCACGTCACCGCCCGGCTGCGGGAGGCGCCGCCCGGCGACTGGCGCGCGGCGATGGACGTCATCCTGGACGAGTACCTCGGCATGAAGCGCACCGCGCCCGGCTTCGCCCTGGTCGACTTCGGCAACCAGATACCGGTCGGCACCCGGGGCGCCGCGCCCAACACCCGCGTCGCCGACCGGCTCGGCAGTCTCATCGCCGGCTATCTCGGCCGCACCCCCGACGACGACCTGCGCCGCGTCCTGCTGGTGGCCGTGGAGAGCGCGGACACCCTCATCCAGCTCGCCTTCCGCGCCGACCCGGACGGCGACCCGGCGATCATCCATGAGACACGGGAACTCCTGCGGGCCTACCTGGGCCGCGTGCTCGACCCGGCGGACTGAACCACCGCGGGGACTCCCCACCATGCCTACCGGTCGGTATGCTCGCCGGGGCCGGTACGGCCGTGCCCGTCCGGCAGTGCCGCCGACTCTCCGGGAGGACCCGTGCCCCGCACCGCCCTGCGAATCTGCCCCCTGTGCGAGGCCACCTGCGGGCTGACCCTCACCATCGAGGGCACCCGGGTCACCGCCGCGCGGGGTGACCGGGACGACGTGTTCAGCAAGGGCTTCATCTGCCCCAAGGGCGCCGCCTTCGGCGCGCTGGACGCCGACCCCGACCGGCTGCGCACCCCGCTGGTCCGGGAGAACGGCGAGCTGCGCGAGGCCAGTTGGGAGGAGGCGTTCGACGCCGTCGCGCGCGGGCTGCGCCCGGTCGTGGAGCGGTACGGCGCCGACGCCCTCGGGGTGGTCCTCGGCAACCCCAACGTGCACACCATGGCCGGCGCCCTCTACCCGACCGTGCTGCTCGGCGCGGTCCGCACCCGCTCCCTGTTCACCGCCTCCACGGTCGACCAGATGCCCAAGCACGTCTCCAGCGGCCTGCTGTTCGGCGACGCCAACGCCATCCCGGTGCCCGACCTCGACCACACCGACCACCTCCTGCTGATCGGCGCCAACCCCCTGGAGTCCAACGGGAGTCTGTGCACCGCGCCCGACTTCCCCGGCAAGCTGAAGGCGCTCAAGGCGCGCGGCGGCCGCCTCACCGTGGTGGACCCCCGCCGCACCCGCACCGCCAAGCTCGCCGACCGGCACCTCGCCATCCGGCCCGGTGCCGACGCCCTGCTCCTCGCCGCTATGACCACCGTGCTGTTCGAGGAGGGCCTCGTCGACCTCGGGGACCTCGCGCCGCACGTCGACGGACTGCCCGAACTCCGCGAAGCGATAAAGGACTTCACCCCCGAGGCCGTCGCCGGGGCCTGTGACGTCGACGCGGACACCATCCGCACCCTCGCCCGCGAACTCGCCGCCGCCCCCACCGCCGCCGTCTACGCCCGCATCGGCAGCTGCACCGTCCCGCACGGCACCCTGGCGAGCTGGCTGGTCGACGTCCTGAACACCCTCACCGGCAACCTCGACCGCCCTGGCGGCGCCCTCTTCCCCCAGGCCGCCACCGACCGCACCCCCCGCCCGGCGGGCCCCGGCCGGGGCTTCTCCCTCGGCCGCTGGCACTCCCGGGTACGGCGACTGCCCGAGGCCAAGGGCGAGTTGCCGCTCTCCGCGCTCGCCGAGGAGATCGACACCGCCACCCCCGAGGGCGAGCCCCTGCGCGCGCTGATCGTGATCGCCGCCAACCCGGTGCTCTCCGCGCCCGACGGCAACCGGCTCGACAAGGCCCTGGGCTCACTGGACTTCATGGTCAGCGTCGACCCCTACCTCAACGAGACCTCCCGCCACGCACACGTCGTCCTGCCCCCGCCGCCGCCCGCGCAGAGCCCGCACCACGACTTCGCCTTCAACACCCTGGCCGTCCGCAACCAGGTCCGCTACACCCGGCCCGCCGTGCCGCTGGAGCCCGGCCGGATGGCCGAGACCGGGATACTCGCCCGGCTGATCCTCGCCGCGAGCGGCATGCACGGCGCCGACCCGGACGCCGTCGACACCATGGTCATCGACCAGACCCTCGGCAAAGCTGTCCAGGACCCCCACTCCCCGGTCCACGGCCGCGACCCGCACGAGCTGGCCGCACAGCTCACCGGCGCCGACGGCCCCGAACGCCGCCTGGACCTGATGCTCCGCCTCGGCCCCTACGGCGACGGCTTCGGCGCCCGCCCCGACGGCCTCACCCTCGCCCGGCTGCTCGAGAACCCGCACGGCATCGACCTCGGCCCGCTCCGCCCCCGCCTGCCCCAGCCGCTCAAGACCCCCAGCGGCAAGGTGGAACTGCTGCCCGCGCCCCTCGCCGCCGATCTGCCCCGGCTGCGGAAGGCCCTGCGCGAGCGGCCCACCGGGCTCGTCCTCGTCGGCCGCCGCCATCTGCGCTCCAACAACAGCTGGCTGCACAACGTGCCCGCCCTCACCGGCGGCACCAACCGCTGCACCCTCCACCTCCACCCCGAGGACGCCGAACGCCTCGGCGTGCGCGACGGCGAACCGGTACGGATCAAGGGCGCCGGGGGAGAGGTGACCGCGCCCGCCGAGGTCACCGACGCCATCCGGCCCGGCGTGGTGAGCCTCCCGCACGGCTGGGGCCACGACCGCCCCGGCACCCGGCAGGCCCACGCCGGCCGCGAACCCGGCGTCAACGTCAACCAGCTCCTCGACGGCACCCTCCTCGATCCCCTGTCCGGCAACGCCGTCCTCAACGGCATCCCGGTCCGGGTGAGCCCCGCCGGCGCCCCGGCAGCCCTGGCGCCGGAAAACTAACGCCGCTAGTTTGGTGCGCCGGCGGGCACGCGCCCGCCGGGCACCGTCGCCCCAGCTTCCGAGGAGACCGCGCGCGATGACCGTACGAGCCGCCGTCCTGCCCGCCGTCGGGGCCCCGCTGGAGATCACCGGGATCGAACTGCCCGAGCCGGGGCCCGGTCAGGTGCGGGTGCGCCTGGCCGCCGCCGGGGTCTGCCACTCCGACCTGTCGCTGTCCGACGGCACCATGCGGGTGCCGGTCCCGGCGGTTCTCGGACACGAGGGCGCGGGCACCGTGACCGCCGTGGGGGAGGGGGTCGCGGGGCTCGTACCCGGCACGCCCGTCGTCCTCAACTGGGCTCCCGCCTGCGGGGGTTGTCCGGCCTGCGCGCGGGGCGAGGTCTGGCTGTGCGGGCACGCGCTGGACGGCGCCGCCCGGGTGCACGCCCGTACCGCCGACGGCACCGAACTCCATCCCGGCCTCAACGTCGGCGCGTTCGCCGAGGAGACCGTCGTACCGGCCGCCTGCGCGCTGCCGCTGCCCGAGGGGGTGCCGCTGACCGACGCGGCCCTGCTCGGCTGCGCCGTCCTCACCGGGTACGGCGCCGTCCACCACTCGGCGCGGGTCCAGCCCGGCGAGACGGTCGCCGTGTTCGGGGTCGGCGGGGTCGGGCTCGCCACCCTCCAGGCGGCCCGGATCGCGGGCGCGGCCCAGGTCGTCGCCGTGGACGTCTCGCCGGCCAAGGAGGAGCTGGCCCGCGCCTGCGGCGCCACCGACTTCGTCCTCGCCGACGAGCAGACCCCGCGCGCCGTCCGCGCCCTCACCGGCAAGCAGGGCGTCGACGTCGCCGTGGAGTGCGCGGGCCGGGCGCGGAGCATCCGCGCCGCCTGGGAGTCCACCCGCCGGGGCGGCCGCACCACGGTCGTCGGCATCGGCGGCAAGGACGAGCAGGTCACCTTCAACGCCCTGGAGATCTTCCACTGGGGCCGCACCCTCACCGGCTGCGTGTACGGCAACTCCGACCCCGCCCGTGATCTGCCCGCCATCGCCGCCCACGTCCGTGAGGGACGCCTGAACCTCTCGGCCCTGGTCACCGAACACATCACCCTGAAGGACATCCCGGCGGCCTTCGAGGACATGCTGGCGGGCCGGGGCGGGCGGGCGCTGGTGGTGTTCTAGGGGGACACCCCCAGGAGGCTCAGCGCACCCGGTCAGGGTCGGGGTCGGGCGCCGCGTCCGCCACCTGCGCGGGCGCCGTACGCCCCCGCGAGCGGGCCACCGCCACGCCCGCCAGGCACAGCAGGCCGCCGCCCAGCATCACCGGTCCCGGCACCTCGCCCAGCGCCAGCCAGGACATCAGCACCACCAGCGCGGGGACGGCGTACGTCGTCGCGCCCAGCTTGGCCGCGCTGGTGCGGGCCAGGGCGTACGCCCACGCGGTGAAGGCCAGCGCGGTCGGGAAGACGCCGAGGTAGACCATGCCCAGCGTGGCCGACAGCGGGGCGCCGGACGCCTCCGAGATCAGCCGGCCGGTGAAGGGCAGGCAGGCCACCGCGCCGATCAGGCAGCCGAACGTCGTCACCTGAAGGGCGCTCGCGCGGGCCACGGCGGGCTTCTGCGCGACCACCCCGGCCGCGTAGGCGACCGCCGCGAGCAGGCAGGCCACCACGCCGAGCACCGAGGAGCCGCCGCCCCCGGCCGACATCGACAGGCCCACGATCACCGCGCCGGTGAAGGACACCGCCATCCCCGCCAGCAGCCGGGGCGGCATCGGGTCGCCCAGGAACCGGGCGGCGAACAGGGCGATCAGCAGCGGGCCGACGTTCACCACCAGAGCGGCCGTGCCCGCGTCCACCCGCTGCTCGCCCCAGTTCAGGGCCACCATGTAGAAGCCGAACCAGAGCACCCCGGACACCAGGATGCCTGGCCAGGCCCCGCGCGGCGGCCAGCCCTCGCGCCGTATCGCGCACAGCACGGCCAGGGTGAGACCGCCCGCGAGCAGGCGGCCGAGTGCCAGCGCGCCCGGTGAGTAGGCGTCACCGGCGGTACGGATCACCACGAAGGCGGACGCCCACAGCAGCACGGTGACCACGGCGGCGGCCGTGGGCAGCAGACGATGACGCGGACTGAGGTCCATCGGACTCCTCGGTGGATGCGGTGAGAAGAGGTGAAAGGGCGGGCGGTCTCAGACCAGCGCCGGTTCGTCGATGCCCAGCAGCTCCGCCAGCGCACGCGCCCCCACGGGCGTCACCCGCACCGCCCGCCCCGAGCCCACGCGGGCGCACCATCCGGCGTCCAGCGCGTGCCGGCACAGCGCCGCGCCCGCCGCGCCCCCGAGATGCGGGCGCCGCTCCGTCCAGTCCAGGCAGGAGCGGGCCAGCGGGCGCCGGGTGGAGCGGTCGACGGCGATGCCCGCGTCCCCGAACCAGGCCAGCCCCGCGTCGGTCAGCGCGAACCCGGTGTCCTGGCGCAGCAGCCCGTGCGAGGTCAGCGCGTCGGTGACCGCCATGCCGAGCCGGCCGGCGAGATGGTCGTAGCAGGTCCGCCCGCGCGCCAGCGCGGACTGGGTACGGACCTCCCGCAGCGTGCGCGGGACCTGGACCACCACGTCCTGCGGCAGATGCGCGGCCAGATCCTCGACGAGCTGCGCGGCGCGCGGGTCGGCCAGCCGGACGTAGCGGTGCCGCCCCTGGCGTTCCGTCACCAGCAGGCCGCCCGCGACCAGCCGGTTCAGATGCCCGGTGAGCGTCGAGGGCGCGACCCGTACGTGCCGGGCGAGTTCCCCGGCGGTCCACGCGCGCCCGTCCAGCAGGGCGAGCAGACAGCCGGCCCGTGTCTCGTCGGCGAGCAGCGCGGCGAGCGAGGCGAGAGCGGTGGCGCACGGTTCCGTGGCGGTCATGCGCCCAGCATGCGGCACGGACACTTCGGTGCTCACCGAATCATGGCCGGGGGTCCGGCTCACCGTACTGCCCCTCCAGACCGGCCAGCAGCGCCGCGAGCCCGACCTCGAAGGCCCGCTCGTCGACCTTCTCCTGCTGCTCGGCGAGGAGGTGGGCCTGCCCGAGGTGGGGATAGTCGGCGGGGTCGTAGGCGCTCGCGTCGTCCACGAAGCCGCCCGCGAAGGAGCTGAGCGCGGAGCCCATGACGAAGTACCGCATCAGCGCGCCGATCGAGGTCGCCTGCGCCGGGGACCAGCCCGCGTCGACCATCCCGCCGTACACCGCGTCCGCCAGCCGGAGTCCGGCCGGGCGGCGGCCGGGGCCGCGTGCGAGGACCGGGACGATGTTGGGGTGGTCGCGCAGCGCGGACCGGTAGGAGACGGCCCAGTCGTGCAGCGCGGTACGCCAGTCCCGGCCGTCCTCGAACATCGTGAGGTCGACCTGCGCGCTCACCGAGTCCGCGACCGCCTCCAGGATCTCGTCCTTGGTGCGGAAGTGGTTGTAGAGCGAGGGCCCGCTCACCCCGAGTTCGGCGGCGAGCCGCCGGGTGGAGACGGCCTGGAGGCCCTCCGCGTCCACGAGGGCCCGTGCCGTCTTCACGATCCGGTCGGTGCTGAGGAGGGGCTTGCGCGGTCGGGCCATGGCGCACATAGTAGGGCTGCGAGCAGAAACTAGCACTGCTAATTTAAATGTACGTCTTTCAAGGGCCTTACGGGTTCCCGCTGAGGCCGTGTGGGGTGATCGCATGGTGGACCTGGGCCTGAGCGAGGAACAGTCGGCCGTACGGCAGCTGGCCCGTGACTTCGTGGAGCGCGAGATCGCCCCCCATGTCACCGCCTGGGACCGTGCCGAGGAGGTCGACCGGGGCATCGTGAAGAAGCTCGGCGAGATCGGCTTCCTGGGGCTGACCATCGACGAGGAGTACGGCGGCTCCGGCGGCGACCATCTTGCGTACTGCCTGGTCACCGAGGAGCTGGGGCGCGGTGACTCCTCGGTGCGCGGGATCGTCTCCGTCTCCCTCGGGCTGGTCGCCAAGTCGATCGCGGCCTGGGGGAACGAGGATCAGAAGCGGCGCTGGCTGCCGGGGCTGACCTCCGGCGAGCTGATCGGCTGCTTCGGCCTCACCGAGCCCGGCACCGGCTCGGACGCGGGCAGCCTCGGCGCGCGGGCCGTACGGGACGGCGAGGACTACGTGCTCAGCGGCACCAAGATGTTCATCACCAACGGCACCTGGGCCGACGTGGTGCTGCTCTTCGCCCGCTCCACCGACGCCCCCGGCCACAAGGGCGTCTCCGCCTTCCTCGTCCCCACCGACACCCCCGGCCTCACCCGCCGCACCATCCACGGCAAGCTCGGCCTGCGCGGCCAGGCCACCGCCGAACTGGTGCTGGAGGACGTACGGGTGCCGGCCTCCGCGATGGTCGGCGCCGAGGGCAAGGGCTTCTCCGTCGCCATGTCCGCGCTCGCCAAGGGCCGGATGTCGGTCGCCGCGGGCTGCGTCGGCATAGCCCAGGCCGCTCTCGACGCGGCCGTTCAATACGCCGGTGAGCGCGAGCAGTTCGGCAGCTCCATCGCCAAGCACCAGCTGGTGCAGGAGCTGATCAGCGACATCGCCGTGGACGTGGACGCCGCCCGGCTGCTGACCTGGCGGGTGGCCGACCTGATCGACCGGGACGAGCCGTTCGCCACCGAGTCCTCCAAGGCCAAGCTGTTCGCCTCCGAGGCCGCCGTGCGCGCCGCCTCCAACGCCCTTCAGGTATTCGGGGGTTACGGCTACATCGACGAGTACCCGGTGGGCAAGCTGCTGCGCGACGCCCGGGTGATGACCCTGTACGAGGGCACGAGCCAGATCCAGAAGCTGCTGATCGGCCGCGCGCTGACCGGTGTTTCGGCTTTCTGAGGCCGCGCTGTTCTGAGTACGGGTACTGAGTACCTCGGCGGATGTGGCGCGCGCCGCGTCCGCCGAGACTCGTGTCATGAGCGACACACCAGTCAAGCAGCAGACCACCGGCGCCTTCTACGGACAGGCCGTCGCCTCCTTCGCCGTCGCCATGACGGCCACCGCGATCGGCATCTACCGGCTGGAGGCCAGCGCCTGGGTGCGCGGCTTCCTCGCCATCGCCGTGCTGTACCTCGTCACCTCCGCCTTCACCCTCGCCAAGGTGATCCGGGACAGACAGGAGGCCGGCGAGATCGTCAGCAGAGTCGACCAGGCCCGCATGGAGGAACTCCTCACCGCCCACGACCCCTACCGCAAGACCCCCGACCCCCGGCAGCAGTCTCGCTAAGCGGGCGCTCACCTTCGGCGGTATGGTGGTGCTCCTGTCATCCGAGGAGGGGCGAGCGATGAGTACGGCGGAGGAGACGGTCGGCGGCGAGGCCGACGCGTGGGCCGAGGTGACCCCGGACGCGGCCCGGCGGCTGCTCGTCGCCGCCGTGGAAGCCTTCGCCGAGCGCGGCTACCACGCGACCACCACCCGCGACATCGCGGGCCGCGCCGGGATGAGCCCCGCCGCGCTCTACATCCACTACAAGACCAAGGAAGAGCTGCTCCACCGGATCAGCCGCATCGGTCACGACAAGGCGCTGGACATCCTGCGCACCGCCGCGCGCGGCGAGGGCACGGCCGCCGAGCGGCTCGCCGACGGCGTCAGCTCCTTCGTCCGCTGGCACGCCGGCCGCCGCACCACCGCACGGGTCGTGCAGTACGAACTGGACGCGCTCGGCCCGGACGCCCGCGCCGAGATCGTCGCGCTGCGCCGCCAGGTGGACGCCGAGGTGCGCGGGATCATCGAGGACGGCGTGGCCGCCGGCGAGTTCGAGGTGCCCGACATACAGGGCACCACGCTCGCCATCCTGTCGCTCTGCATCGACGTGGCCCGCTGGTTCAACGTCGACGGCCCGCGCACCCCCGAGCAGGTCGGCGAGCTGTACGCGGGACTCGTCCTGCGGATGGTCGGGGCCCACTGACCCCGACGCCCGCGTTCCGGGGTCAGAAGTAGTAGCGGGACACCGACTCCGCCACGCACACCGGCTTGTCGCCGCCCTCGCGCTCCACGGTGAAGGCCACCGATACCTGTACCCCGCCCGGCACGTCCTCCACGTTCGTGATCACGGCGGTGGAGCGCAGCCGGGAGCCGACCGGCACCGGGGCCGGGAAGCGGACCTTGTTGGTGCCGTAGTTGACGCCCATCTTCACGCCCTCGACCGCGATGAGCTGCGGCCCGAACAGGGGGAGCAGGGAGAGGGTGAGGTAGCCGTGCGCGATGGTGGTGCCGAAGGGGCCCTGGGCCGCCTTCTCCGGGTCCACGTGAATCCACTGGTGGTCGCCGGTGGCCTCCGCGAACAGGTCGATCCGCTTCTGGTCGACCTCCAGCCAGTCGGTGTGGCCGAGCTGCTCGCCCACGGCCGCCTTCAGCTCGTCGGGGGAGTGGAAGGTCCTCGGTTCTGCCATGATCCCGGCCTCTCGCGTCGTAAGTCTAAGCAACTGCTTAGCATGGTGGGGTGGGCGGCGCCTGTCAACGGCTCGTCCGGCCCGGCGGGTCGGTAGGCTCGGGACGGTGCCCCAGCTTCCCGAGAAGATCCACGAGCTGACCGTAGGCCAGTTGTCCGCGCGCAGCGGCGCTGCCGTCTCCGCCCTGCACTTCTACGAGTCCAAGGGCCTGATCAGCAGCCGCCGCACCTCCGGCAACCAGCGCCGCTACACCCGCGACACCCTGCGCCGGGTCGCCTTCGTACGCGCCGCCCAGCGGGTCGGCATCCCGCTCGCCACCATCCGCGAGGCCCTCGCCGAGCTGCCCGAGGAGCGCACGCCCACCCGTGCGGACTGGGCCCGGCTCTCCGAGGCGTGGCGCTCCGAGCTGGACGACCGGATCAACCAGCTCAACCGGCTGCGCGACCACCTCACCGACTGCATCGGCTGCGGCTGCCTCTCCCTGGCCACCTGCGTCCTCTCCAACCCGGACGACGCCTTCGGCGAACGGGGTGCCGGGTCCCGCCTGATGCGGGAGGACGGGGGAGCGCGTGCACAGCCGTGAACTCGCCGCCGCGCTCGCGGAGACTGGCTGGACTACCTGATGCTGGACCACCGGCCGGGCTTCCTCCGGGAACCCCCGGCCGCCACACTCACCGAACTCCGGACCTGGCCGGGCGGGCAAGCCCCGGTGCGCCTGCGGGCGTCGAGCCTGACCGGCCTCGCCGGCCGCGCCTGCCGTACGGCACCCGCTGGAACGACCCCTTATTGGTCCTGCTGAGCCCCGTGCTCTGCCAGCCCAGCTGCCACCAACTCGGCGTTTGAGAAAGCCCGTTCACCGTTCGGCAGGAACAGCGTGTCCTCCAGCCCGATACGCGTCGCCAGACCCAGCCGTCCCGCCAGCCGCAGCACCGGCCACGCGCCGCCGTCCTCGCCGTGGAGGAGGACGGGTCGGCCGTGCGCCGGGCCCAGTTCGGCCAGCAGGGTGTGCGCCGACATCTCGGCGGTGGCCGGGTCGGGGTCCGTCACCTCGGCCAGGACCCGCAGCACGCGCGGTCCCAGCGGGGAGAGTGCGAAGCGTGCCGCGCCCTTCGTGCCGGACCAGATGCCCGCCTCTACGTCGACGCCCCGAGAGAGCAGCAGCTCGGCCAGCTCCTCGGCGCCAGGCTCGTGCCAGTTGACCGAGGCGAAGTCGGGCAGCACGGACCAGGAGCGCACCCGCTCCAGCCGGGCGGCGGGATCGGGCTCGGCCCAGGCGCCGGTGGTCACCCCGACCGGCACCCCGGCCCGCTCGCGCAGCGCCTCCACCACGGGCCCGACGACGCGTGCGGACAGGGACTCCCGCCCGCACGGCGTCCGGGGATGCGCGTGCGTCTCCGTGGCCCCGGCGGCGGCCGCCTCCGCGGCCGACCGGGCCAACTCCTCCGGCGTCAAAGGGACTTGCGCCCCGTCCGCCGCCTTTCTGCTCCCGTTCAGACAGACCTGCACGGCACCATGGTGCCGCACCCGGTCAGGCCGACATCAGCAGCCGCTCCCGCCGGGCCGAGGCCAGCGCGTCGTCGGTGAGCACCGGTCGCGGCACCAAAATGCCGCAGTCGGCGCACACCGGCCCGGCCGACGGCTCGTGATCGAGGCCGTACCGCCACACCAGCCGCTCGCCGTCGCACACCGGGCACACCGAGCCCGGCCGGCGCTCCAGCGCGCTGATGAGCCGGTGCAGTACGTCGGCCAGCGGCTCACGGGGGTGCAGCCGCGGGTCGTCGCACCAGGCGACACCGAAGCCGCCCCAGGTCATCCGGTGCCAGTCGTCGACACTGCCCGGCCTGCGCAGGCCGTCGTGCTTCTCCTTCTTCCGGCGCTCCGCGAAATCGGCCTCATAGGTCAGCCACACCGCGCGGGCCTGCTCCAGCTCCACCAGTGCGGCCACGAGCCGCGCCGGGTCGGGGGAGCGGTCCTCCGGGCCGAAACCGGCCCGCCCGCACAGATGGTCCCAGGTCGCCCGGTGCCCGTAAGGAGCGAACCGCTCCAGGCACTTGCGCAGTGAGTAGCGCCGCAGCGCCAGATCGCATCGCGGATCGCGCACCTGTCTCGCCAGACTTCGGAATCCGGCCATCGCCCTGCACCTCCGTCACACCTGTGTCCGCTCTTCGCTCACCTCGGCGTCGCCGTACGGCTGTCGCGCGACGTCGCCGGATAGACGTGTCGCGGGCCGATCCGGCTCCATCCGATTTCCGATGCCCTCCCATAACGCGTTCCGTGTTGACCGCCGGGCACCGGCCTGAGTAGCCGCGGAACTTGACGCATGTTCACCTTCGTTCGCGGGGATACCGGCGGTAACGTCCGGCCCACCCCCGTCGGGAGGAGCTGCCATGCCACGGCGCACCCCACGTAACGTGTTGTCCGACAGACTCAGAACTCCTCGCACACTCTCCGGGTTCCTGAAGACGGCCTCGATATGCGTCCTGATCGCGGGTTGTCTTTCACCGCTCGGTCAGGCGGCGGCCGCCACCAGCGCCCCCACCGCCGCAAACGACTACTGTTCCGGCCAGTGTTCGGACATCCTTCCGCCGGGTGAGAACGGCAATGCCACCCTGGCGCAGATCCTGCTCAACCAGGCTTTCGGCACCCAGCCGGCGCACGCCGAGGACCAGCTCGGCCCCTATGCGAATCTCGCCACCGGCCACCCCGGCCTGACCGACGCGAAGATCAACAACTTCTTCAACGACGCCTCCTTCGGCGTCCCCGCCGGCCAGGTCGCCTCCACCGAGAAGCCCGCCGGGCGCACCGACGTCACGATCGTCCGGGACAAGAAGACCGGGGTGCCCCACATCACCGGCACCACCCGCTACGGCACCGAGTTCGGCGCCGGATACGCGGCCGGGCAGGACCGGCTCTGGCTGATGGACGTGTTCCGGCACGTCGGCCGGGGCCAGTTGACCGGCTTCGCCGGCGGCGCCCCCGCCAACCAGGGTCTGGAGCAGGAGTTCTACCGCCAGGCGCCCTACACCGAGGCCGACCTCCAGGCGCAGATCGACGGCGCCGTGGCCCGGAACGGCGAGCGCGGACAGCAGGCCCTCGCCGACGTCACCGCCTACCTGGACGGCATCAACGCCTACATCGACGCCTCCGACAGCGGCCGTTACTTCCCCGGCGAGTACGTCCTCACCGGCCACAAGGACTCCATCACCAACGCCGGCACCATCGACCACTTCAAGGTCACCGACCTCGTGGCGCTCGCCTCGGTCGTCGGCACCCTGTTCGGCTCCGGCGGGGGCGGCGAGGTCAACAACGCCCTCTCCCTGATCGCCGCCCAGTCCAAGTACGGCGTCGAGGAGGGCACCCGCGTCTGGGAGTCCTTCCGTGAGCGCAACGACCCCGAGGCCGCCCTCACCCTCCACGACGGACAGCGCTTCCCCTACGCCACCCGACCCGACAGCCCCCAGGGCCGGGCCCTGCCCGACGCGGGCTCGGTCACCCAGGAGCCACTGGTCTACGACCGCACCGGCAGCGCAGGCACCGCGAGCGCCAAGAACTCCTCCACCGCCGTCGCCAAGGACACGCTCAGCTCCGCCCGGCGCGGCATGTCCAACGCCCTGGTGGTCAGCGGCAAGCACACCGCGAGCGGCCACCCGGTCGCCGTCTTCGGCCCGCAGACCGGCTACTTCGCCCCGCAGCTCCTGATGCTCCAGGAGATCCAGGGCCCCGGCATCAGCGCCCGGGGCGCCTCCTTCGCCGGCCTGAGCATGTACGTCGAACTCGGCCGGGGCCAGGACTACTCCTGGAGCGCCACCACCTCCGGCCAGGACATCATCGACACCTACGCCGTCGAGCTGTGCCAGGACGACCACCACTACCTCTACCGGGGCACCTGCACCGCGATGGAGCAGGTCGAGCGGAAGAACGCCTGGAAGCCCACCGTGGCCGACGGCACCGCCGCCGGTTCGTACGCCATGCGCGTGTGGCGGACCAAGTACGGACCCGTGCAGTACCGGGCGACCGTCGGCGGGAAGAAGGTCGCCTACACCACCCTGCGCTCCTCCTACCTGCACGAGGCCGACTCCATCATCGGCTTCCAGATGCTCAACGACCCCGGCTATGTGAAGGGCCCCGAGGACTTCCAGAAGGCCGCCCAGCACATCAACTTCACCTTCAACTGGTTCTACGCCGACTCCGCGCACACCGCGTACTACAACAGCGGCGACAACCCGGTCCGCGCGGCCGGTGTCGACGCCGAGTTCCCGGTGTGGGCCCAGCCGGCCTACGAGTGGCGCAACTGGGACCCGGCGGCCAACATCGCCGACTACACCCCGGCGAGCGCGCACCCCAACTCCATCGACCAGGACTACTACATCTCCTGGAACAACAAGCAGGCCGAGGCGTACACCGCGGCGCCCTGGGGCGAGGGCTCGGTGCACCGGGGCGACCTCCTCGACGACCGGGTGAGCAAGCTGGTCGCGCAGGGCGGGGTCACCCGGACCAAGCTGGTCCAGGCCATGGCGGACGCGGCCCTGGCCGACCTGCGCGCCGAGGACGTGCTGCCGAAGCTGCTGAAGGTCGTCAACTCCGCGCCGGTGAGCGACCCGACGGCAGCGGCGGCCGCGACCAAGCTCCAGACGTGGCTGAGCGCCGGAGCCAAGCGCACCGAGACGTCGGCGGGGTCGAAGAAGTACGCCGACGCCGACGCGATCCGCATCCTGGACGCCTGGTGGCCGCTGCTGGTGAAGGCCGAGTTCGAACCCGGCCTCGGCAGCGACCTGTACGGCGCCTTCACCGCCAACCTCCCGGTGGACGAGGCACCCTCCGCCGGACACGGCCCGACCGGCTCGCACGCCGGAAGCTCGTTCCAGTACGGCTGGTGGAGCTATGTCGACAAGGACATACGGGCGGTGCTCGGTGAGCCCGTACAGGGCGCGCTCTCCCGCAAGTACTGCGGCGACGGCAGCCTCTCCGCCTGCCGGGACGCCCTGGTCGGCACGCTGAAGCAGGCCGCCGGGCTCACCGCCGCCCAGGTCTACCCGGGCGACGACCTGTGCTCGGCCGGGGACCAGTGGTGCGCCGACTCGATCCAGCAGCGCACCCTGGGCGGCATCAAGCACGGAAACATCAGCTGGCAGAACCGGCCGACCTACCAGCAGGTCGTGGAGTACACCTCGCACCGCTGACGGCCGGTGCGGCGGCTCCCGGTACGGGGGCCGCCGCGCTCAGCGGTACATCAGGTACGTCGCCCGCGTCCGGCGGAACGCGGCCAGCTCGCCGTGCCAGGCGGCGGCCACCTCGTCCGCCCCGGCCCCGGCGTCGATCATCGTGCGCACCTGCTCGGAACCGGTGAGCTTGTCGATCCAGTTGTCCGGCCGCCAGGCGAACCCGTCCCACACCCGCCGCGCCGTCACCAGCAGCGTCACGCCGGTCAGCACCGGGTCGAAGGCCGCCGGATCGTGCACATGGAGCTGCACCCCGCCGACCGTCTTCCCCTGGAACTTGGAGAACGTCGGCGCGAAGTACGCCTCCCGGAACCGCACCCCCGGCAGCCCCGCCCTGTTCGCCTCCGCCGCCCAGCGGCCGTCGACGCCCTCCGCGCCGAGGAGTTCGAAGGGGCGGGTGGTACCCCGGCCCTCGGAGAGGTTGGTGCCCTCGAACAGCCCCGTCCCGGAGTACACCAGGGCGGTGTCCGGGGTCGGCATGTTCGGGCTCGGCGGCACCCAGGGCAGCCCGCAGTCGCCGAAGAACATCCCGCGCCGCCAGCCGGTCATGGTCACCGTCTCCAGCGGCACCGGCTTCGCCAGGAACTCCCCGTTGAACAGCCGGGCCAGCTCCGCAACCGTCATCCCGTGCGCCTGCGCGATCGGCCGCCGGCCGACGAACGTGGCGAACTCCTCGTGCAGCACCGGCCCCAGGGCCGCCCGGCCGGTCACCGGGTTCGGCCGGTCCAGCACCACGAACCGCTTCCCCGCGAGCGCCGCCGCCTCCATGCAGTCGTACAGCGTCCAGATGTACGTGTAGAAGCGGGCGCCCGCGTCCTGGATGTCGAAGACGACCGTGTCCACGCCGGAGGCGGTGAAGACGTCGGCGAGCGCCTGGCCGCTCTTGAGATACGTGTCGTACACCGGCAGCCCGGTCGCCGGGTCGTCGTAGCGCCCCTCCGAGCCGCCCGCCTGGGCGGTGCCCCGGAAGCCGTGCTCGGGGCCGAAGACGGCGGTCAGCCTCACCCGGGGGTCGGCGTGCATCACGTCCACGATGTGCCGGACGTCGCGGGTGATCCCGGTCGGGTTGGTGACGATGCCGACCTGCCGGCCGGCCAGGGACGCGTACCCGTCGGCGGCCAGCCGCTCGAACCCGGTGCGCACCCGGTGCCCCGCTCCGGCGTCCGAGGCCGGGGCGGGGACCCCGGCCCCGACGGCGGCCGTGGCGGTGGTGGCGAGCATGCTCCGTCTGGACAGCGTCATACGGGGACCTCCGTGAGCGCGGCGGGTGTCATGACCACGGGGACGCTAGCGGCTGGCGGCCCGCCAGGGAACGCGCCGGACCGGGGGCCGCAGGGGGATCCCCCTTCCCTCCGGCATACCGACTGGTTAGTCTGGCGCGGCGGAGGCGGGATCGCCGCGCACAGCCACAGCTCGAAGGAGGCCGCTGGTGGAAGCCGTGCAGGACGCCGGAGTCGTCGTCACCGGGGCGGGCGGGGGGATCGGGGCCGCGCTCGCCCGCCGGTTCGCCGCCGAGGGCGCCCGGGTCGTCGTCAACGACCTCGACGCCGACAAGGCCAAGGCGGTGGCCGAGGAGATCGGCGCCACCGCCGTACCCGGCGACGCCTCCGGCATCGTCGCCGAGGCCCGCGCGGCCCTCGGCGGCGCCATCGACGTGTACTGCGCCAACGCGGGCGTCGCCTTCGAGGACGGCACCCCCGGCGATCCGCTGGACGAGCGCTCCTGGGCGGTGTCCTGGGACGTCAACGTGATGGCCCACGTCCGCGCCGCCCACGACCTGCTGCCCGACTGGCTCCAGCGCGGCGGCGGACGGTTCGTCTCCACCGTCTCCGCCGCCGGACTGCTCACCATGATCGGCGCTCCCTCCTACAGCGTCACCAAGCACGGCGCGCTGGCCTTCGCCGAGTGGCTGTCCCTCACCTACCGCCACCGGGGCGTCAAGGTGCACGCCATCTGCCCGCAGGGCGTGCGCACCGACATGCTGGCCGCCACCGGCAGCGCCGGAGACCTGGTGCTCCAGCCGACCGCCATCGAGCCGGACGCGGTCGCCGACGCCCTGTTCGCGGGGATGGCCGAGGACCGTTTCCTGATCCTGCCGCACCCCGAGGTGGCCGAGTACTACCAGGCCCGCGCGGCCCACCCGGACAAGTGGCTGGGCGGTATGAACCGGCTCCAGCGCGCCTGGGAGGACTCCCGCTGAACCGGCCGCGCGCCGGGATGGGAAGATCCTCCGGCGGGAGACCGTTCCCGCGCCAGTGACGACAGTCGGCGGACCCGACGGAAAGGCAGGTGGCGGCAGTGCCCAGAACCACGGACGGAGACGCCACGCCCGTCCCGCGGCGGCTGCTGGACGCCGCGACCCGCCTCTTCGCCGACCAGGGCTACGACCGCACCTCGGTGCAGGAGATCGTCGAGGCCGCCGGAGTCACCAAGGGCGCGCTCTACCACTACTTCGGCTCCAAGGACGACCTCCTGCACGAGGTCTACGCGCGCGTGCTCCGCCTCCAGCAGGAGCGCCTGGACGCCTTCGCGGACGCCGACGAGCCGGTGGAGAAGCGGGTACGGGACGCGGCCGCCGACGTCGTCGTCACCACCATCGACAACCTCGACGACGCGATGATCTTCTTCCGGTCGATGCACCACCTCAGCCCGGAGAAGAACAAGCAGGTCCGCGCCGAGCGCCGCCGCTATCACGAACGGTTCCGCGCGCTCATCGAGGAGGGCCAGCGCGAGGGCGTGTTCTCCACCGCCACCCCCGCCGACCTCGTCGTGGACTACCACTTCGGGTCGGTCCACCACCTCTCCACCTGGTACCGCCCCAAGGGCCCGCTCACCCCGCAGCAGGTCGCCGACCACCTCGCCGACCTCCTGCTGCGCGCCCTGCGCCCCTGAAGCACACGCGTAAGGGGCGCCCGCAATGGCAGGCGCCCCTTACAACAGGTCTGTGTCTACAGGTACTTCCTCAGCTCGCGCCGGGCCAGCGAGCGCTGGTGCACCTCGTCCGGACCGTCCGCCAGCATCAGCGTGCGGGCGCCCGCGTACAGGTCGGCCAGCGGGAAGTCCTGGCTCACCCCGCCCGCGCCGTGCAGCTGGATCGCCCGGTCCAGGATCTCCACCACCGCGCGCGGAGTGGCGATCTTGATGGCCTGGATCTCGGTGTGCGCGCCCCGGTTGCCGACGGTGTCCATCAGCCAGGCGGTCTTCAGCACCAGCAGCCGGAGCTGCTCCACCGTCACCCGCGCGTCCGCGATCCAGTTCTGCACCACGCCCTGCTGCGCCAGCGGTTTGCCGAACGCGGTACGGGACACCGCCCGGCGGCACATCAGCTCGATGGCCCGCTCGGCCATGCCGATCAGCCGCATGCAGTGGTGGATGCGCCCCGGACCGAGCCTGGCCTGCGCGATGGCGAAGCCGCCGCCCTCCTCGCCCACCAGGTTGGCCACCGGCACGCGCGCGTGGTCGAAGACGACCTCCGCGTGCCCGCCGTGCGAGTGGTCCTCGTACCCGAAGACCTGCATGGCCCGCTTCACGGTCACACCGGGAGTGTCCCGGGGGACCAGCACCATCGACTGCTGACGGCGGATGTCCGCGCCGTCCGGGTCGGTCTTGCCCATCACGATGAAGATCTTGCAGTCCGGGTTCATCGCCCCGGAGATGTACCACTTGCGGCCCGTGATGACGTATTCGTCACCGTCCCGCTCGATGAGCGTGGTGATGTTGGTGGCGTCCGAGGAGGCCACCTCCGGCTCGGTCATCGCGAACGCCGACCGGATCTCCCCGGCCAGCAGCGGCTCCAGCCACTGCTTCTTCTGCTCGTCGGTGCCGAACTGCGCCAGCACCTCCATGTTCCCGGTGTCCGGCGCCGCGCAGTTCAGCGCGGTCGGCGCCAGCTGCGGGGAGCGGCCGGTGATCTCGGCCAGCGGGGCGTACTGGAGGTTGGTCAGCCCGGCACCGTACTCGGCGTCGGGCAGGAAGAGGTTCCACAGGCCCTGCCGGCGGGCCTCGGCCTTCAGCTCGTCCACCACCGCCGGGGTGTCCCAGGGGGAGTCCAGCAGCGCCCGCTGCTCCTCGGCGGTCCTCTCCGCCGGGTACACGTACTCGTCCATGAAGGCGAGGAGACGGGTGCGGAGTTCCTCGGTGCGCGCGTCGAACGCGAAGTCCATCTGCTTCAGCCTTCCTGAAGGGTCGTCAGTCCGTGGTCGATGAAGACGGGCACGAGATCCCCGATGCGGTCGAAGCCGCCGCCCACCGTCTGGCCGAGGGTGTACCGGTAGTGGATGCCCTCCAGGATCACGGCGAGCTTGAACCAGGCGAACGCGGTGTACCAGTTGACGTCCGAGACATCGCGCCCGGAGCGCTCGGCGTACCGCTCGATCAGTTCGGCGGGCGTCGGGTGGCCGGGGGCCTCGGCGGTGGTGGAGACGGGGGAGTGGGTCATCCCGAGCGGTTGGCTGTACATCGCCAGCAGGCCGAGGTCGGTGAGCGGGTCGCCCAGGGTCGACATCTCCCAGTCGAGGATGGCCTCGATCCGGTCGCCCTCGCCGATCAGCACGTTGTCCAGGCGGTAGTCGCCGTGCACCACGGCCGGCGCCTGCGAGGTGGGCAGCGAGCGGCCGAGGGCCGCGTGCAGCTCGTCCACGCCCGCCAGTTCGCGGTTGCGGGAGGCGTCCAGCTGCTTGCCCCAGCGGCGGAGCTGGCGGTCCAGGAAACCCTCGGGGCGGCCGAAGTCGGCGAGGCCCACCTCGGCGGGGTCCACCGCGTGCAGCTCGACCAGGGTGTCCACCAGCGACAGCACCGCGTTCCGGGTGCGCTCGGCGCCGAGCGGCGCGAGCTGGTCCGCCGTGCGGTACGGGGTGCCCTCGACGAACTCCATCACGTAGAACGGGGCGCCCAGCACCTCGTCGTCCTCGCACAGCAGCACCGGCCGGGGGACCGGCACGCGGGTGGGGTGCAGGGCGCTGATCACCCGGTGCTCGCGGCGCATGTCGTGCGCGGTGGCCAGCACATGGCCGAGCGGGGGGCGCCGGACGACCCAGCGGGAGGTGCCGTCGGTGACGGCGTAGGTGAGGTTCGACCGTCCGCCCTCGATCAGCCTGCCGGTCAGCGGACCGGTCACCAGGCCGGGCCGCTCACGGTCGAGCAGCGCGCGCAGCCGGTCGAGATCGAGTCCGGGCGGGTGGTCGGCGCTCATACATCACTCCTACGAACGGGTGAACAGGAACGCGTCACATGATGCCGACCGGTCGGTATGCCGTCCAGTACGTACACCGCAAAGCGTGCGCCGACGTGACCGGACACACCTCCTGCGGCGCGGACACCGCGAACCGCTCATATCGTCACACAGGGGTTGCGGGACGGGCGCACAGCCGAGAGGGTCCAGATCATGAAGGCCATCAGCTACCGCCGCTACGGCGGCCCCGAGGTGCTGGAGTACGGCGAGGTTCCCGAGCCCAAGGTGGGCCCCGACGAGGTACTGGTCCGGGTGCGCGCGGCCGCGGTCAACCCGGTCGACTGGAAGTGCCGCGAGGGGTACCTCGACCCGATCCTCAACACCGTCTTCCCCGTCGTCACCGGCTGGGACGTCAGCGGCGTCGTGGTCCGCCCCGGCGCCTCCGTCGTCGAGTACGCGGAAGGGGACGAGGTGATGGGGTACGTCCGCGAGGACCTGCTCTCGCTCGGCACCTTCGCCGAGTACATCGCCGCCCCCGTGCGCACCCTCGCCCATAAACCCGCCGCGCTCTCCTTCGAGGAGGCCGCCGGGCTGCCGCTGGCGGGCCTTACCGCCTACCAGGTACTCGTCCAGATCCTGAAGGTCGGCCGCGGCGACACCGTGCTCATCCACGCGGCGGCCGGCGGGGTCGGCTCCCTCGGCGTGCAGATCGCCGCCCACCTCGGCGCCCGCGTCATCGGCACCGCGAGCGAGCGCAACCACGCCTTCGTCCGCAGCCTCGGCGGCGAACCCGTCGACTACGGCGAGGGCCTGGCCGAACGCGTACGCGGCATCGCGCCCGAGGGCGTGGACGCGGTCTTCGACACCGTCGGCGGCGAGACCCTGAAGGTCTCCGCCCAGCTCCTCGCCCCCGGCGGCCGCCTCGCCTCCATCGCCGACCCGGACGTCACCGAGTACGGCGGCCGCTACTGGTTCGTCCGCCCCGACCCCGAGGACCTCGCCAAGCTCTCCCAACTCGCCGACCAGGGCGCCGTCTCCGTCCACGTCGACAAGACCTTTCCCCTGGAGCGGACCGCCGACGCCCAACGCCTCAGCCAGGAGGGCCGCACCCGCGGCAAGATCGTCGTGACGGTGTCGGGAGCCGACGGCTAGGGTCTTTCGTTTGGATCAGGCCGGATCAGGGAGCGGGGTCCGGTGCCGTGGATCGCAAGGCGGAGGAGGGAGTCATGGCGGAGCCATGGCGAGTGACGACAACGCGGCGAGGCGCGGTGCCGGGGCACGCGAGCCCGGCCTGATCCAAACGAGAGGCCCTAGCTCACCAGTACCGCCGCGCACACCGCGAGCGCCATCGCGCACCCCGTCGCCGCCCAGGCCAGGCGCGGGGTGAGCGTGGGGGGTTCCGGGCTCGCCGCCAGGGTGCTGATGCGCAGGTGGGCCAGGCCGAGGAAGGCCAGCCAGCACACACAGCACAGCAGGACCAGCACCGCCCCGGTGAGCGGGCTGGCCGCGCGGACCGAGGCCCGTACGGCCAGTACGGCGGTCACCGTGCCCGCCAGGGTCGTACGCCGCCACGCCAGCCGGGTGCGTTGCGGCTGGAGCCCCGCGTCCCGGGCCGGAGCCGTCATCCCGCCCATCCGGCCAGCACCACCACGACCATCGCCACGGCCACCACCGCCACCAGCAGGCTCAGCACCGCCGGGAACCGGGACACCGGCAGGTCCTCGCCCCGCCGCATCGCCTGCTCGCAGCGCACCCAGTGGTGCACCGCCCGCAGCGCGCACAGCACCCCCGCGCCCAGCAGTGCCAGCGCCAGCCCCACCCGCCACGCCCAGCGCAGGTGCGGCAGGAACTGGTCCACCGCGAAACCGCCGCCGATCAGCGCCAGCGCGGTCCGCAGCCAGGCCAGGAAGGTCCGCTCGTTGGCCAGCGAGAACCGGTAGTCCGGAGTGGTGCCCTGCTCCCGCACCCGCCCGGGTTCGAGCCAGAGCCGGACGTTGCGTACGAATTCGCTCACAGGCCGGACCCTACCGGCGCGTCACCCCGCCGCCCGGAACACCCTCAGCCGCTCGTGCGCGGCCAGCCCGTCCGGCACCCACTCCCACTCACCGAGCCGCGCGGCTACCTCCTCGTCGGTGAGGAAGGCGTGCCACTGCACCTCCTCCACCTGCGGCCGTACCGGCAGCTCGCAGCGGACCTCGTACACCGCCGACCACCAGCTGTGCCCCGCCCCGTCCTCGTAGAGGAACTTGAAGAGATACGTCGGCGCGGGCAGCCCGCTGACCCCCAGCTCCTCCTCCGCCTCGCGCAGCGCCGCCTCGTCGTAGGACTCGCCCGCGCCGACCACCCCGCCCACGAACAGGTCGTACAACGCGGGGAAGACCATCTTGGTGGCGGTCCGCCGGTGTACGAAGAGGCGGCCCTCGGCATCGCGGACCTGGATGAAGGCGCAGCGGTGGCGCAGCCCTCGGGCGTACGCCTCGCCGCGCGGGGCCTGGGTGACGACACGGTCGTGCTCGTCCACGATGTCGAGGATCTCGTCGGCGGGGTTCATCCCGCCATCCAAGCAGCCCCGCCCGCCGAGGGCTCAGTTGCGCTGGAGATCCCGTACCGGCCGTTCCTCGGCCGTGCCGCAGGGCATCGCCGGGTGCATCCCCAGCAGCACGATGCCCCCGACGATCGCCGCGAGCCCGGCCGCCTCCCAGGCCAGCGCCCCGGTGTCGGTGTGCAGCCGGTCGCCCAGGAAGCCGACCCCGCACAGGATGCCCGCGAGCGGCTGGGCGGCGGTCAGCGCGGGCAGCGACATGCGCAGGGGCGCCGCCTCGAACGCGCTCTGCACCAGCAGCAGCCCGGTCACCCCGAGCGCCAGCACCGCGTACGGATGCCCGCCGGTGAAGAGTTCCGTGAAGCCGCCCTCGCGGAAGCGGATGCTGCTCACCCGGGTCAGCGCGTCCTGCACGCCGTACAGGAGCCCGGCGGCCGTCGCCAGCAGCACCGGGCTCCACGTGGTCCGCGAGCGCTTCGCCCAGCCGGCCAGCGCCAGCGCCACCCCCACCATCAGCCCGAGGATCAGCCAGTGCCGCACCGGATCGGTGACGACGGTGCCGCCGCGCGGCCGGCCCGCCAGGATGAACGTGCTCACCCCGCCCGCCAGCAGCACCAGCCCCGCCCACCCCTGCCGGCCCACCGGCTGACCGGTCTGCCGACGGGACAGGGCGAGCGCGAACAGCAGGTTGGTGGCGAGCAGCGGCTCCACCAGCGAGATCTCACCGTTGCCCAGCGCCACCGCGCCCAGCGCCATGCCGGCCACCATCAGCGCGGTACCGCCCAGCCAGCGCGGCACCCGCATCAGGTCCAGCAACAGCCGGAAGGACAGGAAGTCGCTCGGGGGCGCCTCACGCGCCACGTTCTGCTGGAGCACGAACCCGAACCCCAGGCACGCCGCCGCACTCACGGCGAGGAGGAGAACCAGAACGGACACGCTGCGTACCTCGATCATCGGCCGGGCCACGATTGCGTAGGGGCCGACTGTAGCGCCCCACAAGGGCGGGACCGTGGAGAGTGCCCGGAAGCGGACACGTTTCGGGGGAACCGCCCGGTCATGTTCCGTCTCCCCGCCGCCCGGCGCCATGGCGTACGCCACACCCGGCGTCCCCGGACCGGACTGACCGCCGCCGACCAGGGCACCTGTGTCCCAAGTCCCTCTGCTGCCGCGGTGGTTGGACGGAGCAACACTTCGATTCCGCTTGACGCAAACCAAGGCGGGGAGTTTGCTGTGAGTGATCGGCCGATGGCAGCCCGAAAAACAGGAAGTCCCGCGGTGCCCCTGACCCCGCCCCCGCCCGTCACAGACCGGGCCCCCTCGGACCCGCCCGGCGGCCTCGCCCCGGAGCACTCCGGCACCTTCGACGCCGCGCTCGGCGACGCCGAACTCCTCGCCGCGCGCGCCGCGCTGGCCGAGGGCCGCTGGCAGTCCGCGCGCTCCCTGCTGCTGCACACCGGCGACGAATGGGACCGCCGGGGCCACCGCGTCACCGTTCTCGCCGCCGACCCCGGCGCCCACGGCCGGGCCGGGCAGTGGCTGCTCGCCGAGCCCGGCTCCGCCGACGCGGCCACCCTGCTCGCCCTCGCCCTGGTGCACCGCGCGCTGCGCGGCGAGGAGGACCCCGAGCACGCCCGCGCCTCCTGCCGCACCGCCGCCGGACTCGCGCCCGCCGACCCCACCCCCTGGCTCGGCCTGCTCCTGCTGGCCCGCACCCTCGGCCCCGAGACGGAACTGACCGCCGCCTTCAAGGAGTTGCACGCCCGCCACCCCGAGCACCACCACGGCCACCACCTCCTCGTCGCCGGCCTCGCCGAACGCCCGCCCGGCGGCCCCGAGTCCCACGAGGCGTACGACATGGCCGAGCGCGCCGCCGCCGAGGCCCCCGCCGACTCCCCGCTCGCCGTCCTCCCGGTCGTCGCCTACGCCGAACGCCACCGCGTGCTCGCCGCCGCCGGCCTCGCCCCCGCCGTCCCCGGTCCGGCCCCCTGCGCCCACTGGGCCGGCCCGCGCGCCCGCCGGGTGCTGCGCGCCGCGTTCGACTGGTGGCTGGAGTGGGAGCACGACGAGCACCCCCGACGCCACCTCGACCTCAACCACCTGGCCTTCGCCATGTCCGCCGCCGGCCGGCCCGCCGAGGCCGCCGCCCTCTTCCACCGCATCGGCGCGCACGCCACCCGCGCCCCCTGGTCATACACCGGTCAGGACCCCTGGGCCGCCTTCCACCAGGCCCGCACCCATGCCCTGGCCACCGGCTGAACCCCGGCGGCACTGGCCCGAAGGCCCCCACCCGTGCTCGAATGACGACGTGACCCCCGACCCGGACCGGCCCACCCCCGAACCGGCCGACGATGCCGACGCGCACGGCAAGCCCATCGGCCGCCGCCTCTTCCTCGGCACCCTCGGCCTGGGCGCGCTCGGCGTCGCCACCGCCCCCTGGCTGCAACGCGGAGCGGAGAGCGCGCTCGGCGCCCTCTCCGGCCAGGACCCCACCGGCCTGAGCGGCTTGCTCCCCAACGGCGGCGGCTTCAGGTACTACTCCGTCGCCGCCTCCGTCCCGCACAAGGGCCCCACCGACTACAAGCTCACCGTGGACGGCCTCGTCGACCACCCCCGCGGCTACACCCTGGGCGACCTGCGCGCCCTGCCCCGCACCCGGCTGACCAGGGACGTCCAGTGCGTCACCGGCTGGCGCGTGCCCGGCACCCCCTTCGAGGGCGTCCGCCTGAGCACCCTGCTGGACGCGGCCGGCGTCCGCCCCACCGCGAAGGCCATCCGCTTCACCTGCTTCGACGGCACCTACACCGAGAGCCTCACCCTCGACCAGGCCCGCCGCCCCGACGTCCTGGTGGCACTGCGCATGCAGGGCAAGGACATCGGACACGACCACGGCGGCCCCGTCCGCCTCTACGTCGCCCCGATGTACTTCTACAAGTCCGCCAAATGGCTCTCCGGCATCACCGTCAGCGACCACGTCGAGCCCGGCTACTGGGAGAGACTCGGCTACGACGTCGACGCCTGGGTCGGCCGCTCGAACGGACGGACCGATGACCCTACGAGCTGACGCCCCGGCGCCCGCCGGCGCCCGCGTCCACCGCTTCACCCCCGCCGAACGCTGGGTCCACCGCACCGGCGCCGCCCTCATGGCCGTCTGCGTGGCCACCGCCGCCTGCCTCTACGTGCCCCAGCTCGCCGTGCTGGTCGGCCGCCGCGAACTCGTCGTACGCGTCCACGAATGGGCCGGGCTCGCCCTGCCCGTGCCGGTGCTGCTGGGTCTTCTCTCGCGCGCGTTCCGCGCCGACCTGGGCGCGCTCAACCGGTTCGGCCCGCACGACCGGCGCTGGCTGCGCGCCGCCCTGCGCCGGGACCGGCGGTACGCGGAGCGCCCCGCGGGCAAGTTCAACGCGGGGCAGAAGGTCTACACGGCCTGGATCGCCGGGGCCGTCCTGGTGATGCTCGGCACCGGCCTGATGATGTGGTTCACCCACCTCACCCCGCTGCTGTGGCGCACTTCGGCCACCTTCGTGCACGACTGGCTGGCCCTCACCGTCGGCGTGGTCCTCGCGGGACACATCGGCAAGGCCCTCGGCGACCCGGAGGCCCGGCGGGGACTGCGCACCGGCACGGTGAGCCGGGAGTGGGCGGAGCGGGAACACCCGCTCTGGCGGCCCTGAGCACCAAGCGTCAGAGCACGCTCGTCATGCCGCCGTCGACGTAGAGCACCTGGCCGGTGACGAAGTCGGCGGCGGGGGAGGCCAGGAACAGCAGTGCGCCGACCAGATCCTCGGTACGCCCCCAGCGCCCGGCCGGGGTCCGCCCCCGCACCCACGCGCTGAACTCGGCGTCCTCGACCAGCGGCCGGGTCAGCTCGGTCTCGATGTAACCGGGCCCCAGCCCGTTGACCTGCACGCCGTACGGACCCCAGTCCGCGCACATGCCCTTGGTGAGCATCTTCAGCGCGCCCTTGGCCGCCGCGTACGGCGCGATGCCGGGGCGGACCACCTCGCTCTGCAGCGAGCACACGTTCACGATCTTGCCGTGGCCGCGCCCGGTCATCCGCCGGGCGGCCTCGCGGCCGGTGAGGAACGCGCTGGTGAGATTGGTGTCGAGGACGCGGTGCCAGTCGGAGTCGGTGAACTCCAGCAGTGGCGCCCGCAGTTGCATCCCCGCGTTGTTGACCAGGATGTCCAGCGGGCCCACCCGCTCCTCGACCTCGGCGATCCCGGCGGCCACCGAGGGGCCGTCGGTCACGTCGAACACCGCCGTGTGCACCAGGTCGCCGGGGAGTTCCGCCGCCGCCCGCGCGATGCGGTCACCGTCGCGTCCGTTGAGGACCACGGTGCAGCCCGCCTCGGCGAGACCACGGGCCAGGGCGAGTCCGATGCCCCGGCTGGAACCGGTGACCAGGGCCGTACGGCCGCTGATGTCGAAGAGAGGGTGAGCCGTCATCGCCGTACCGCTCCTAGATCACGAGTGACAGCAGGAGGACCAGGCCGCCGGCGACCACCGAGATGATGGTCTCCATCACCGACCAGGTCTTCACCGTCTGGCCGACGCTCAGGCCGAAGTACTCCTTCACCAGCCAGAAGCCGGCGTCGTTGACATGGCTGAAGAAGAGCGAACCGGCGCCGATGGCCAGCACCAGCAGGGCCGTGTGCGTGGTCGACATGTCGGCCGCGAGCGGCGCGACCAGACCGGCCGCCGAGACCGTCGCCACCGTGGCGGAGCCGGTCGCGAGCCGGATCGCCACCGCGATCAGCCAGGCCAGCAGCAGCGCCGGGATGGACCAGTCCTTGGAGATCTCCAGGATCATCTGGCCCACACCGCAGTCGATCAGCGTCTGCTTGAAGCCACCGCCCGCGCCGACGATCAGCAGGATGCCGGCGATCGGCATCAGGCCCTTCTCGACGGTCTGCTGGAGCCGGCCCTTGGTGAAACCGGCGGGGCGGCCCAGCGTGACGAAGCCGACGAGCACCGCGGCGAGCAGTGCGATCAGCGGGGAGCCGACCACGTCGAAGACCCGCTGGGTCATGTCGGCGGGGTCGTCGATGACGATGTCCACCAGGGCCTTCGCCAGCATCAGCACCACCGGCAGCAGCACCGTGCCCAGCGTGGCGCCGAAGCCCGGACGACGCTCAAGGCTCTCCGAGGCGCGCTCCGGGATCATCCGTTCCGGCGCCTGGACGTCCACCCAGCGGGCGGCGACCTTGGAGAACAGCGGACCGGCGATGATCACGGTCGGGATGGCGACCACGATGCCGAGCGCCAGCGTGACACCCAGGTTGGCCTTGACCGCGTCGATCGCGACCAGCGGGCCGGGGTGCGGCGGGATCAGGCCGTGCATCACGGACAGACCGGCGAGCGCCGGGATGCCGATGCGCATCAGGGAGTAGTTGCCGCGCCGGGCGACCATCAGGACGACCGGGATCAGCAGCACGATGCCGACCTCGAAGAACAGCGGCAGACCGATCACGGACGCGATGAGCACCATGGCCCACGGCATCGCACGGCCGCCCGCCTTGGCGAGGATCGTGTCGACGATCTGGTCCGCGCCGCCGGAGTCGGCGAGCAGCTTGCCGAGGATCGCGCCCAGCGCGATCAGCACGCCGACACCGGCGACCGTGCTGCCCAGGCCGGTCGTGAAGCTCACGATCGCCTTGTCGAGCGGGGCACCGGCCACCGCTCCGAGCACCAGCGAACCGATGGTCAGGGCCAGGAAGGCGTGGAGCTTGAACTTGGTGATGAGAAAAACGATGACGGCGATGCCCGCCAGGACGGCTATGCCCAACTGGGCGTGGCCGGCCGAGGTGATCGGCTGGACGGTGTCCGCTGCCAGCATCTCGACGCTGAGTCTGGTCACGGGATTCCCTTGCGGTTACGGGGATTCGGGGGACATGAGGGGTGGAGAAAAAGGGGGTACCGCGGTATCGCGGTACGGGTACTGCGGAGTGGGGCTACGCGGAGGCGGCGGCGAACGCGGCCAGAGCCTCGGCCGCCCGCTCGGTGATCTCCTCGGGGGACCCGCTGACGTCGACGGCGACACCCGCCTCGTCCGCCTGGAGCGGCTGGAGCGTGGCGAACTGCGAGTCCAGCAGCGCGGTCGGCATGAAGTGGCCCTGGCGCTGGGACATCCGGCTCTCGATCAGCTCACGGCTGCCGGTCAGGTGCACGAACACCGCACCGGGGGCCTCGGCCCGCAGCCGGTCGCGGTAGGACCGCTTCAGCGCCGAGCTGCTGACCACCCCGCCGAGCCCCGCCCGGCCGTGCGCCCAGCGCCCGATGGCATCGAGCCACGGCCACCGGTCGGCGTCTTCCAGGGGGGTGCCCGCCGTCATCTTGTCGATGTTGGCCTGCGGGTGGAAGTCGTCGCCCTCGGCGTACGGGACGCCCAGCCGGGCGGCGAGCAAAGGACCGATCGTGGTCTTGCCCGTCCCGGCGACGCCCATCACGACGACGACCTGGGGGGTGCGCATGACTGCCTCGCTGTCTTCTTCGACATCGACGCCGTACTCCGGCGTCGATGTACTGAAACCCATTAGGTACGACAAATTCAAGTGGCTGTGACATATAAGTCTGACTTTTTATGGCTGTGATCCAGGCCGTACGCTGAGTGCATGAGCACACCGGGCCGGGGGCTGCACGGCCGCGTACTGGACACCCTCGGCCCCGCGATCACGGCGGGGGAGTACCCGCCGGGCAGCGTGCTGCGCACCGACGAACTCGCCCAGCGGTTCGACGTCTCCCGCTCCGTGATGCGCGAGGCCGTCCGCGTCCTGGAGTCCATGCACCTGGTCGCCTCCCGCCGCCGCGTCGGCGTCACGGTCCGCCCCAAGCACGAGTGGAACGTCTACGACCCGCAGGTCATCCGCTGGCGCCTGGCGGGCGCCGACCGCCCGCACCAGCTGCGCTCGCTCACCGTGCTGCGCTCCGCGATCGAGCCCGTCGCGGCCGGCCTCACCGCCCGCAACGCCACCGCCGAGCAGTGCGCCGAACTCACCGAGTGCGCCCTCGGGATGGTCGCCAACTCACGCGGCCACAAGCTGGACCAGTACCTGATCCACGACATCGCCTTCCACCGGATCATCCTCACGGCGTCCGGCAACGAGATGTTCGCCCGGCTCGGGGACGTGGTCGCCGAGGTCCTCGCGGGCCGCACCCATCACGACGTGATGTTCGCCGACCCCGACCCGCCGGCCGTCACCCTGCACGTCCGGGTCGCCGAGGCAGTCCGCGCCGGCGACAGCGTCCGCGCGGAGGAACTGACCCGGGAGATCACGGTGGGCGCGCTCCAGGAACTCGACATCCTGGTGCCGTGAGGCGGAGGTCAGTCGAGGAACTCCCCGTCGACGTACACCCACGCCCCGTCCACCCGTTCGAACCGGCTCCGCTCGTGCAGCGAACCGCCCCGGTACGACGCCCGGAACGTCACGGTCCCGGTGGAGTGGAAGGCCGACCCGCCCTCGGTCTCCAGGATCTCCAGCCCCGTCCACCGCATACCCGGATCGAGGTCGAGCCCCTCGGGCCGCGTCCGCGGATGCCAGGTCCGCACCAGATACGCCACGTCCCCCACGACGAACGCGCTGTACCGCGACCGCATGAGCGCCTCGGCGCTCGGCGCGGCAGCACTTCCCGAATGGAACCGCCCGCAACAGTCGGCATAGTCCGCCGACAGCCCGCACGGGCAGGTGGCGGGAACGGCGGTACGGGAAGGCGTACGAGAGGTGCGACGAGCCATGCGCGCCATTGTGCCGGACCGCGACCGGACCCCGAAAAGGCGGGAAAAGCAGAAGGACCCCTGCGTCCGCAAGGGTCCTTCAGTGGTGTCCGAGGGGGGACTTGAACCCCCACGCCCGATAAAGGGCACTAGCACCTCAAGCTAGCGCGTCTGCCATTCCGCCACCCGGACAAGGTGTCTGTCGTGCGGGGTGTTCCCCGCGGCGACGAAGGAAACATTACCAGGCTTTCGAGGGTGTCCGATCACCCCCCTGACCGGGCCCCCGCCGTGCGAACGCCCTGTGGCGGGGTGGACGGGAACGGGGCCGGGAGGGGGAGGATGGGGGTGACCCACCAGCAGTGACAGCGGGAGGAAGCAGCGTGAGCGAGACGGACACGGCCAAGGGCGTCACCAGTGAGGACGAGGTCGTGGACCTCTGCCGCGAGCTGATCCGGTTCGACACCAGCAACTACGGCGACCACTCGGGACCCGGCGAGCGCGCCGCCGCCGAGTACGTCGCCGGGAAGCTCGCCGAGGTCGGCCTGGAGCCGGAGATCTTCGAGTCGCATCCGGGGCGCGCGTCCACCGTCGCCCGTATCGAGGGCGAGGACCCGTCCCGGCCGGCCCTGCTGATCCACGGCCACCTGGACGTCGTACCGGCCAACGCGGCCGACTGGACCCACGACCCCTTCTCCGGCGAGGTCGCCGACGGGTGCGTGTGGGGGCGCGGGGCCGTCGACATGAAGGACATGGACGCGATGACCCTCGCGGTCGTCCGCGACCGGCTGCGCAGCGGGCGCAAGCCCCCGCGCGACATCGTCGTCGCCTTCCTCGCCGACGAGGAGGCCGGCGGCACCTACGGCGCCCGGTACCTCGTCGACAACCACCCCGGACTCTTCGAGGGCGTCACCGAGGCGATCAGCGAGGTCGGCGGCTTCTCCTTCACGGTCAACGACCAGCGCCGGCTCTATCTGATCCAGACGGCCGAGAAGGGCATGCACTGGATGAAGCTGACCGTGGCCGGCACCGCCGGGCACGGCTCGATGATCCACCGCGACAACGCCATCACCGAGCTGTCCGAGGCGGTCGCCCGCGTCGGCCGCCACAAGTTCCCGGTACGGGTCACCAAGACCACCCGCGCCTTCCTGGACGAACTCGGCGACGCGCTCGGCACCGAACTCGACCCCGAGGACATGGAGTCGACCCTCGCCAAGCTCGGCGGGATCGCCAAGCTCATCGGCGCCACCCTCAGCAACACCGCCAACCCGACGCAGCTGAACGCCGGTTACAAGGTCAACGTCATCCCGGGCGAGGCCACCGCGCACATCGACGGCCGCTTCCTGCCGGGCCACGAGGAGGAGTTCCTCACCGACCTCGACCGGTTGCTGGGCCCGAACGTGCGCCGCTCGGACGTCCACGCGGACAAGGCCGTCGAGACCAGCTTCGACGGTGCCCTCGTGGAGGCCATGCAGTCCGCACTGCTGGCCGAGGACCCGATCGCGCGTGCGGTGCCGTACATGCTCTCCGGCGGTACGGACGCCAAGTCGTTCGACGACCTCGGTATCCGAGGCTTCGGCTTCGCGCCGCTCAAGCTGCCGCCGGAGCTGGACTTCGCCGGGATGTTCCACGGCGTGGACGAGCGGGTCCCGGTGGACGGGCTCCAGTTCGGCGTGCGGGTGCTCGACCGGTTCATCGACGCCTCCTGACACGCCCCCTCACGGGTAATCAGGCAGGCGTACGAGATCGACTGAGAAGAGTGAATGCGACGATAAGCTCGTAGCCCGATTACTTCCCCCTCGTTACTCGTGATGTGACCCCGCACCTTGGGGCCGCGTTTCCAACTAGGAGGAATAATGATCAAGAAGGTCGTCGCTGCCGCGGTCGCCACCGGTGGACTGGTTCTCGCGGGCGCGGGCATGGCCGCCGCCGACGCCGGTGCCAGCGGTGCCGCCGTGGGTTCGCCGGGCGTCCTGTCCGGCAACGTCGTCCAGGTGCCGGTGCACGTTCCGGTGAACGTCTGCGGCAACACGGTCAACGTGATCGGGCTCCTGAACCCCGCCTTCGGCAACACCTGCGTCAACGACTGACGTCAGCCGTTCACAAGGCTTCTTCAGCGAACCGTCGGCCCCGGAAGCGCGATCCCCGCGCTCCGGGGCCGACCGGTTCCGCACCCAGCCGTAGCAGGGACATCCCAGGGGGGATCAGAACATGCGACAGGGCACCCGTAAGGGCCTGATGACGATGGCGGCCGCGACCGGAGTGATCGCGGCGGCCAGTGGATACGCACACGCCGACGCGGGCGCGGCCGGCTCCGCAGCCCGCTCGCCCGGCGTACTGTCCGGCAACACCGTGCAGGTCCCGGTGCACGTACCGGTGAACGCCTGCGGAAACACCGTCGACGTGGTGGGACTGCTCAACCCGGCCGTCGGCAACGCCTGCGCCAACGGGGCGCGTGGTGCGTCGGGGGGCGCGCACGCGGGCGCGCACAGCGGCGACTCCCCGGGCGTCGGCTCCGGGAACACCGTCCAGGCACCGGTGGACGTACCGGTCAACCTGTGCGGGAACAGCGTCGACGTGATCGGCGTGGGGAACCCGGCCGGGGGCAACCGGTGCGGGAACGAGGAGCACGGGACTCCGCCGCGCACGCCGGGCCGACCCGGCAACCCGGGAACACCGGGACATCCGGCCCACCCCGGCCGGCCCGGTACGCCGGGCCACCCCGGCGACTGCCCGCCCGACCACCATGGACACCACCCGGGCCAGCCGGCCCATCCGGGCCAGCCTGGGAATCCCGGCACTCCTGGTCGGCCCGGTACCCCCGGCACACCTGGGCACCCCGGTAACCCCGGCACCCCTGGACAGCCTGGCAACCCTGGCACTCCCGGTAACCCGGGTCAGCCCGGCAACCCCGGTACACCCGGAAACCCCGGTACACCCGGAAACCCCGGCACTCCGGGCAACCCGGGTCAGCCCAGTACCCCCGGCACCCCCAGCACACCGGGCCGGCCGAGCACCCCCGCGACCCCCTCCACCGGCGGCGGAAGCACCCCGCAGGGGACCTCGCAGGTCGGCTACAGCCACGCCGCAGGCGGTCAGCTCGCGCACACCGGTGACAACCTGCCCCTCGGCCTCGCGCTGTCGGCCGGCGCGGGCGCGGTCCTCGCGGGTGCGGTCCTGTACCGCAAGGCGCGGAACGCGGCCTGATCCGACCGGACCACCCGGAAGACGGAGCGGGCCCCTGCCGAGAAGACGGCGGGGCCCGCTCCGGTCAGGTTCTCCCTCTCACCACGTGGCCCGCACCTGGCGGATGATCCGCCGGCGCAGCCGCACCCTGCGGCTGCCGTCGCGCATGAGGCTCAGTCGGTCCAACTCCCAGTGTCCGTACTCGGCATGGTCCGTGAGGAGACGCGTCGCCTCGTTGCGGGACACCCCGCGGGGGACGTACACGTCGATGAATTCGTATTCCGGCATCGCATCTATTGTGCGGGCTGGTGCCCGGTACGGATAGCGTCTGCACTATGTCTGATGCTGCGCAGCCCACCGCTGCCGAGGTACGCGCCGCCGCCGAGGCGGTCAAGACCGCGCTCGACCGCCACCTGGCGGCCGTCGAACGCAGGACGGGTGACGACGACCCGGCCGTCCACGAGGCGTTCAATCAGCTTGCGGCGGCCGGCGAGGTGTACGACGAGCTGCTCTACGACCGCTACGACGAGGTCACCCCCTTCGAGATCCCCGGAGCCGACGACTCGCTGCCGCCGTACACGGGCCCCGAGGAGCCCCACGCCGTCAGCGTCCTGATCCGCCGCGACTACACGGTGGCCGAGCCCCAGCGGCTGCTGGCCCAGGCCCAGCGGGTGGAGGCCGCCGAGTTCGAGGACGCCCTCACCGAGGACGACACCGCGAACACGGTCCCCGGCGCGCTGGGCATCCTGTTCGGCGAGTTCGAGCCGGACGAGATCGCCTCCCGGCACCGCGAGTTCGGTCTCGCTGAGGGCGACTCCACGCTCTGGGTCAGCGCGGCGGAGGAGGCGGCCGAGCCCGGCGAATGGCTGGAGGCCCCGTTCGAGGAGGCCGACCCGCAGCATGTGATCTGCCGCTTCGACGTCAGCGCGGTCTTCGACCGGGACGACAGCGACGACGACACGCCGGGCACCGTCCTGGACGAGCTGGCCGACGACGACCTGGAGCCGCTCGACCGCGACCGGTGAACCCCGCGGCGACGCCCGTACCGGACCGATCCGGTACGGGCATCGCCGTGTCCCCGGCTCAGCCCACCGGAGGGAGCTGCACCCGCAGCAGCGTCCGCAGCCGGGTCGTACGCGGCTTGGCCACGCTCTCCGCGACCGCCTTCGGCAGCGCCTGCTCCACGCCGTGCACCACGGACAGGTGCCGTTCCGCCCGGCCGAACGCGGTGTACACCCACGGCCTGGTCAGCACGTCCGCCGCGTCACCGGGCAGGACCACCACGGCCGCGGGCCAGCGGCCGCCGACCGCCTGGTGCGCGGTCAGTGCCCAGCCGTGCCGGACCCGGCTCTCCACCAGCTCCCTGGGGACGACCACGGGCGCGCCCGCGCACTCCAGGTGCAGCCCCTCCGCGTCCGCGCGGACCACGCGGCCCGGCACCGTACGGCCCGGCGCGGGGGAGTGCACGATCCGGTCGCCGGGGTCGAAGCCGCCGAAGCGGCCGGGACCGGGGTTGAGCCGCTCCTTCAGAACGGTGTTGAGCGCGCGGGTGCCGGCGGCGCCGCCGTGGCCCGGGGTGATCACCACCGTCTCCTCGGGCGGGACCCCGAATGCGCGCGGCACCGAGTCCGCGACCAGCTGCACCGTGCGGTGCACCGCCTCGCCCGGGTCCCGGACCGGGACGATCACGATCTCCTTGCCGGGCGCCTCGACCTGGACCAGCTCACCCACCCCGATGCCCGAGACCAGTTCGCCGAGCGGACCGGGGTCGGGGACACGCGAGGCGACCTGCGGGCAGGCGGGGACGGCGAGCAGGTCCGCGAAGACCCGGCCCGGACCGGCCGACCACAGCACCGCCGGGTCACCGCTGAGCACGAGGCGGGCGCCGTCGGGGAGCGACTCGGCCAGCATCGCGGCGGCCTCGACGTCCAGCTGGGGCGCGTCCAGCACGACCAGCAGGTCCAGGGCGAGCGCGCCCTCCGCGTCCCGGCCGGGGCCCGACGCGCCGGACAGCAGGCCCGCCACCGTGCCCACGGCGCCGCCGGGCTCCTCGTCCAGGTGCGCGGCGAAGCGCCGGGCGCCGTCCGGGGTGTGGCAGACGGCGAACGCGCGCAGGCCCGCCGCACGGGCGGCGCCGAGCAGTGCGGCGGGTTCGGCGCGGGCCGCCTCGCCGCCGGTGTGCAGCACCAGGCCGTGCCCGGCGACCTGGCGGGCCAGGTCGGCCGCGCCCCGGGACAGCGCGGCCACGGCCGTCTCCCAGGGCTCCTCGGTCTCCTTGGGCACCGAGTTCACCAGCCGGGCCAGCGCGTCCGCGAGGCTCTCCTCGGCGAGGGCGTACCGCTCCAGACCGGCGAGGACCCGGACCGGGACCTCCTGCGCGTCCTCGGCGTCCTCGCCGGCCGCGACGGGCTGGGCTCCGGGCTCCTCCAGGGCGTCCTGGAAGACCAGGGCGTCGCCCTCCGCGAGCGCGCTCTGTACGGCCTCGTCCGGGTCCGGCACCGCCCGCTTGACGAGGGCCTCGGTGAGCGCGGGGAGGTCCAGCGCGGTGTGCCCGGCGACGGCGGCCTGCTCCAGCAGCCACACCGTCAGCGCGCGCCCGCGCCGCTCGTCGTCCGGACGGCACTCCGCGCCCAGCAGGGCCCGCGCGAAACCGTCCGCCTGCTCCGGCCGCACCCCGGCGACCCGCAGCAACTGCCAGGGGTCGGCGCGCAGCGTGTCCTCGGCGCCGTCCCCGAGCGCGGCCGCCACCCGCGGCGCCAACGCCTCCGGCGCGCCGCCCTCGGCGAGCACCGCGCGCACGGCTCCGACGGCCTCCGCGTCCGGCGCGGCCACCGCAGGCACCGGCTCCGGCCGCCTTACGGGCTCGGGCGCGGGGCGCCGGGGCGCGGGGGCGGGCTCCACGAAGGCGGGCGCGCCCCCCTTCTCCCCGCTCTCCACGGCCCGCACGGCGGCCAGCAGGTCAGCCGCCCTGCCGCTCAGCTTCCCCCCGCTCTCCACGGGCCCCTGCCGCTCGGCCTTGCGCCGGGCGATCCGCTCCCGCTCCACCCGCTGAGCCGCCAGCTCGGCCTCGGCCTCGGAGAGCGCGGGCGTGCCTTCGGTGGCCTCGGCGGGCGGCAGCTGGGCCGCCGCACCGTCGCTGTCCGTTCGGCCACCGCTCGCGGCATCACCGGCGTCCACCCCCGCGCCACCGTCCCCGGTCTCGCGCACCGCCTCCGCGCCTTCGGCCGCCGACGCACCGGGGCCATCCCGGACGTCTTCGGCCGCCCCGGCCGTGCGGCCATCGGGTTCGCCGCCCACCGGCACCTCGGTCCCGCCGTCCCCGGCCTCCGCGCCTTCGGCCGCCGACGCACCGGCGTCATCCCGGACGTCTTCGGCCGCCCCGGCCGTGCGGCCATCGGGTTCGCCGCCCACCGGCACCTCGGTCCCGCCGTCCCCGGCCTCCGCGCCCTCGGCAGCCTCAGCGGAGGGCGCCCGGTCGGCACCGGCCCCGGACTCCGCTGCCGTCGTTCCGCCGGAGGGGGCCTCCTCCGGGTCGCCGGCAGGCGTCTGCTCCGTGGTCACAGGGTGCTCCAGTCGTGATCGGGGTAGCGGTGCACCGGGGCCGACACGTCGTCCAGCGCCCGGCAGATCTCGTCAGGAAGACTAAGCGCCTCCACCGACAAAGCCGCCGCGAGCTGCCGTGCGTTGCGCGCGCCGACGACCGGGGCCGTGACGCCGGGTCTGTCGCGCACCCAGGCGAGGGCCACTTGGAGCGGGGTGACGGCGAGCCCGTCGGCGGCCGTGGTGACCGCGTCCACGATCCGGCTCGCGGTGTCGTCGAGATACGGCTCGACGAAGGGCGCCATGTGCTCGGAGGCCCCGCGCGAGTCGGACGGCACACCGCCCCGGTACTTCCCCGTCAGCACACCCCGGCCCAGCGGCGAGGAGGGCAGCAGGCCGACGCCGAGGTCCAGCGCGGCGGGGAGCACCTCGCGCTCCACGCCCCGCTGGAGCAGGGAGTACTCGAGCTGGGTCCCGGCCAGCCGGGTGCGCACGCCGGGCGCCGCGAGCTGCCAGGTGGCGGCCTTGGCGAGCTGCCAGCCACAGAAGTTGGACACCCCCGCGTACCGCGCACGCCCGCTGCTCACCGCGAGGTCGAGTGCCTGGAGCGTCTCCTCCAGCGGCGTGGCGGGGTCGTGGCAGTGGATGTGCCACAGGTCGACATGGTCGGTGCCCAGCCGCTCCAGCGAGGCGTCGAGCGCGGCGAGCAGATGCCCGCGGGAGCCGTCGGCCGGGCGGTCGGGGTCCGGCACGCTGCCCGCCTTGGTGGAGATCACCAGGTCCTCGCGGGGCACCAGGGAGTCCGTCAGCCGCCCGAGCAGATACTCGGCCGCCCCGTCGCCGTACACGTCCGCGGTGTCGACGAGGGTGCCGCCCGCCTCCCAGAACGCCTTGAGCATGTCCGCGGCGTCGTGCTCCTCGGTGTCCCGGCCCCAGGTGAGGGTGCCGAGCCCGATCCGGGACACGCGCAGGCCGGTACGGCCGAGATGCCTCTGCTCCATGCCCGCGAGATTACTGGCCAGAGCTGCTGCCGTGGGTTGCCTGTGGACAACGGGACCCGGCCGCCGCACCCGCCACGACACCCCCCGGAACACCCCGGGCGGGGTGGGCCGCGCGGGAATGGGTCGCTAAGGTCGGCCGCAGATACGTTACTTGCGAGTAAGGGGATCGGCATGCAGCTCGGGATCAACCTCGGCTACTGGGGCGCCGGGATGGACGGGGACAACCTCGCCGTGGCGCAGGAGGCCGACCGGCTCGGCTACAGCGTCTGCTGGGCCGCCGAGGCGTACGGCTCGGACGCCGCCACGGTGCTCAGCTGGGTCGCCGCGCAGACGGAGCGGATCGACGTGGGCTCGGCGATCTTCCAGATCCCGGCCCGCCAGCCCGCCATGACGGCGATGACCGCGGCGACCCTGGACTCCCTGTCCGGCGGCCGCTTCCGCCTCGGCCTCGGCGTCTCCGGACCGCAGGTCTCCGAGGGCTGGTACGGCGTCAAGTTCGACAAGCCGCTGGCCCGCACCCGTGAGTACGTGGACATCGTCCGCAAGGCGATGACCCGCGACCGCCTCTCCTACGAGGGCGAGCACTGGACGCTGCCGCTGCCCGGCGGCCCCGGCAAGCCGCTCAAGCTGACCGTGCACCCGCAGCGCGAGCACATCCCGCTCTACATCGCCGCCATCGGCCCGAAGAACCTGGAGCAGACCGGCGAGATCGCCGACGGCGCCCTGCTGATCTTCCCCTCCGCCGAGCACCTGGAGGACACCGCCGTCTCCTCCCTGCGCGCGGGCCGGGAGAAGGCGGGCAAGACGCTGGACGGCTTCGACATCTGCCCCACCGTGCCGCTCGCGCTCGGCGAGGACGCGGACGTGGCCCGGCTCGCGGACACCTTCCGCCCGTACACCGCGCTCTACGTGGGCGGCATGGGCAGCCGGAAGCAGAACTTCTACAACCGGCTCGCCCAGCGCATGGGGTACGAGAAGGAGGCCGCCGAGATCCAGGACAAGTACCTGGCCGGTGACAAGGCCGGCGCCGCGGCCGCCATCCCGCACGACCTCATCGACAAGACCACCCTGCTCGGCTCGGTCGACCGCATCGCCGACCGGATGGCGGCCTACGCGGCGGTCGGGGTCACCACCCTCACGCTCGCCCCGGCCGGCTTCACCCTGGAGGAGCGGCTCGCGGCCCTGCGCGGCGGCGCCGAGGCCCTGGAGCGCGCCGGCCTCGCCTGACGGGCCGGGAAGGGATTCGCGGCCGTGGTGGGGGCTCGGGGGTCTTCCCCGCCACGGCCGTCACGGGGAACAACGCGCCGGACCGGACGGGGTTACGCCCCCGGCCGTCCCTCCTTCGGCCCAGCGCGGACGGCCTCCTGTTGCGCGCCCCCTTGACCCGCATTTGACTGCTTCTCTGTCGGAGTCGTGTGCAGAGAGGGGCCCGCGATGCTTTCGGCCAAGAGCCTGTTCCAGGAGATCCTCGACGACGACGCGTCCTTCCGGCTCTTCTGCTCCATCGCCGCCGCCGGCGAGTCCCAGGGAGGCTGGGAGAACGGCAGGATCGCCGCCCTGGTCCCCGCGAGCGCGCGCGGGCTGGCCCCCCGGATCGCCCGCCACGGCGCCGACGAGGACAAGCACGGCCGCATCTTCGAGGCCCTGCTGCGCAAGCGCGGCCTGAAGCCCGTCGAGGTCCCGCCCGACACCGACTACACGATGCTCCTCGAACGGCACGGCATCGGCCTCGCCCACGACAAGCTCCGGGCCGACCGGCCGCTGACCGAGGACGACATCGTCACCTACCTCGCGCACAGCCGGGTCACCGAGCAGCGGGCCTCCGAGCAGATGCGGATGCTCCTCAAGCACTTCGGCGGCCACCCGGACGTCGGCCGCGCGGTGCGCATGATCTCCCACGACGAGGACAACCACCTCGCCTACTGCCACGAGGAGCTCCTGCGCCTGGCGTACTCCGGCCACGGCCGGACCATCCAGCGGGTCCTGCGCGAGAGCGCGCTCGCGGAGATCCGGATCTACCGGGACGTCAGCCTCGCCGTCATGGCGCACATGGGCCGGGTCCTCGGCTGGTCCGCCGCGCGGAACACGCTCCTGGCGGCCGGCATCCACGCCGTGTACGCGTGGGAGCGGGCCGTCGGCTGGCGGCGCATGGTCACCCTGGAGATGCCCGAGCGGCGCGACGCCCTCGGCGGACCCGCGCCCCGGGCCACCGAGTTCGCGTGAGCCCTACAGCCAGCCGCGCCGCTTGAAGTTCCGGTACAGCAGCAGCTCCAGCACCACCATCACCGCGACCACCGTGGGGTAGCCCCACACCCAGCGCAGCTCCGGCATGTGCTCGAAGTTCATGCCGTAGACGCCCGCTATCAGCGTCGGGATCGCGGCCATCGCCGCCCAGGACGAGATCTTGCGCATGTCGTCGTTCTGCCGGACACCCATCTGCGCCAGGTGCGCGGAGAGGATGTCGGAGACCAGCCGGTCCAGGCCCTCCACCGACTCGTTGACGCGGGTCAGATGGTCGTTGACGTCCCGGAAGAACGGCCGCGCCGAGGCGTCCACGAAGGGCACCTGGCCGGCGGACTGTCCCATCCCCGCGAGCCGGGTCATCGGCACCGTCAGCGGCTCCGTCGCCCGGCGGAACTCCAGCACCTGCCGCTTGAACAGGTAGATCCTGGACGCGGTGTCCCGCGACCCGGCGTCGGACGGGGAGAACACCTCCGCCTCCAGCTCGTCCAGGTCCGTGCCCAGCTCGGTCGCTACCTCCAGATAGTGGTCCACCGTGGCGTCGGCCACCGCGTACAGCACCGAGGTCGGACCGTGCCGCAGCTTGTCGGGGTCGGCCTCCAGCCGCCGCCGGGTCTCCGGCAGCGGGGAGGACTCGCCGTGCCGGACCGTCACCACGAAGGAGTCGCCGAGGAAGAGCATGACCTCGCCCGTGGTCACGGTGTCGCGCGCCGACTCGTAGAACACCGGCTTCAGCACCACGAACAGCGAGTCGTCGTACGTCTCCAGCTTCGGGCGCTGGTGGGCCTTCAGGGCGTCCTCGACCGCCAGCGGGTGCAGCCCGAAGACCTTGCGCACCTCGTCGAACTCCTCCGCCGTCGGATCGTGCAGCGCGATCCACACGAACGCGTCGTCGGCCGCACGCGCCTCCCGCAGGGCCTTCGCCGGATCGTCGGACGAATCGGTGCGATGCCCGTCGCGGTAGATGGCACAGTCGAAGATCACGGAGTGCATTCTCCCGTCCTCCCGCCCCGGACGCACCCGGGGCCCCATCATTGTGCGCCCCGGATCACCACCCGGCGGCGCCGGTCTACGCTGGGCCGCATGCCCACCCTGATCCTCGTTAGGCACGGCCGTTCCACCGCCAACACCGCGGGACTCCTCGCCGGCTGGACCCCCGGCGTCGCCCTCGACGAACGCGGCACCGAGCAGGCCGCCGCCCTGCCCGGCCGTCTCGACGGCCTGCCGCTGGCCGAGATCGTCGTCAGCCCCCTCCAGCGCTGCCAGGAGACCATGCGGCCGCTGCTGGACGCCCGCCCCGGCCTCACCCCCCGCACCGACGACCGGATCGGGGAGTGCCACTACGGCGACTGGTCGGGCCGCAAACTGGCCGAGCTGAAGGACGAACCCCTCATGGAGGTCGTCCAGACGCACCCGTCCGCCGCCGCCTTCCCCGGCGGCGAGTCCCTGCGCGAGATGCAGACCCGCGCGGTCGCCGCCGTACGCGAGTGGAACGCGCGCGTGGAGGCCGAGCACGGCCCCGACGCCGTGTACCTGATGTGCTCGCACGGCGACATCATCAAGTCGATCGTGGCCGACGCCCTCGGACTCCACCTCGACCTGTTCCAGCGCGTCTCGGTGGAGCCCTGCTCGGTCACCGCGATCCGCTACACCCGGCTGCGGCCCTACCTCGTCCGGCTCGGCGAGACCGGCGACCTCGCCTCACTGGCCCCCCGCGAGACGCCCCCCGACGACGACGCACCGGTCGGGGGTGGTGCGGGCGCACCGTGATCGCCGCCCGCAGTAGGGTGAGGCGGTCGGCCGCACGGTGTGCCCGCACGCCCGTACCGACCGCTTGAACCGCTCGAACGATCCCGAACCCAATGGAGACAGGACGTGTCCCGTCAGGTGTTCCTCTACGACCCGCCGGACCGCTTCGTGGCCGGCACGGTCGGACTGCCCGGACGCCGTACGTTCTTCCTCCAGGCCACCGCGGGCCCGCGGGTGACCAGCGTGGCCCTGGAGAAGGCCCAGGTCGCCGCGCTCGCCGAACGCATGGACGAACTCCTCGACGAGGTCGTGCGGCGCAGCGGCGGCAACGCGGCGGTGCCCGCCGTGGCCCCCGTCGAGATCTCCGACACCGGCCCGCTGGACAGCCCCGTCGAGGAGGAGTTCCGCGTCGGCACCATGGCGCTCGCCTGGGACGGCGAGGAACAGCGCATGGTCGTCGAGGCGCAGGCCCTGGTGGAGCTGGACGCCGAGACCGCCGAGGACCTCGCCGAGGCCGAGGAACGCCTCCTCCAGGACGAGGAGAACGGGCCCCCGATGCTGCGGGTCCGGCTCACCGGCGCGCAGGCCAGGGCCTTCGCCAAGCGCGCCCTGGACGTCGTCAACGCCGGGCGGCCGCCGTGCCCGCTGTGCAGCCTCCCGCTCGACCCGGAAGGACACGTATGTCCGCGCCAGAACGGATACCGCCGGGGAGCGTGAGCGCCGCGGACACGGGAACCGACGCGGACGCCGCCGAACTGCTCGCCCACGGCGAGCTGACCGTACGCGGCCGCATCCGGGACGCCTCCAACGCCGCCCTGTTCTGCACCGTCGCCCTCGACGGCCGGGAGGCGACCTGCGTCTACAAGCCGGTCGCCGGGGAGCGCCCGCTGTGGGACTTCCCCGACGGCACCCTGGCCGGCCGCGAGGTCGCCGCCTACGAGGTGTCCAAGGCCACCGGCTGGGACCTGATCCCGCCGACCGTGCTGCGCGACGGGCCGTACGGCGAGGGCATGTGCCAGCTCTGGATCGAGGTCAGCACCGACGCCGAACTCCTCGCGCTCGCCGAGGGCGAGGAGGCCGGAGACGGCTGGAAGGCCATCGGCCTCGCCGAGGTCGGCGAGGGGCAGACCGCGCTCCTGGTGCACGCCGACGACGACCGGCTGCGCCGCCTCGCCGTCCTGGACGCGGTGATCAACAACGCCGACCGCAAGGGCGGCCACCTCCTGCCCACCGTCGCGGGCCACCTCTACGGCATCGACCACGGAGTCTCCTTCAACGCCGAGAACAAGCTGCGCACCCTGCTGTGGGGCTGGGCCGGCGAAACCCTCACCGAGGACGCCCTGACGGTCCTCGCCTCCCTGCGCGACACCCTCGCCGAGGGCGGCGCCCTGGCCGCGACGCTGGCCCCGCTGCTCACCCCGGCCGAGATCGACGCCACCCGCGCCCGCGTCGCGGACCTCCTCGCCACCGGCCGCCATCCCGAACCCACCGGCGAATGGCCCGCCATCCCCTGGCCCCCGGTCTGACCCGGCGGGCACAGCCGGGCGCCCCGCGCAAGGGCGCCCATCCGGCCATCCGGCCGCCTTGGGCGTGATCCGGTTCGTAGCCCCAGCTCATGGCCGGTTACGCTCATGTACATGCATGCCTGGCCCGCTTCCGAGGTCCCCGCCCTGCCTGGTCAGGGCCGCGACCTGAGGATTCACGACACCGCGACCGACGGTCCGGTCACCCTCGCCCCCGGTCCCGTCGCCCGGATCTACGTCTGCGGCATCACGCCGTACGACGCGACCCACATGGGTCACGCGGCGACCTACAACGCGTTCGACCTCGTCCAGCGCGTGTGGCTCGACACCAAGCGGCAGGTCCACTACGTCCAGAACGTCACCGACGTCGACGACCCGCTGCTGGAGCGCGCGACCCGCGACGGCGTCGACTGGGCCGACCTCGCGGTGCAGGAGACCACCCTGTTCCGCGAGGACATGACCGCCCTGCGGATGCTCCCGCCGCAGCACTACATAGGCGCCGTCGAGGCCATACCCGGCATCGTCCCGCTCGTGGAGCGCCTGCGGGAACTGGGCGCGGCCTACGACCTGGACGGGGACGTCTACTTCTCCGTCGACGCCGACCCGCACTTCGGCCAGGTCTCCCGCCTGGACGCCGCCGCCATGCGCGTGCTCTCCGCCGAACGCGGCGGCGACCCGGACCGGCCCGGCAAGAAGAACCCGCTCGACCCGATGCTGTGGCTCGCGGCCCGCGAGGGCGAGCCGAGCTGGGACGGCGGCACGCTCGGCCGGGGCCGCCCCGGCTGGCACATCGAGTGCGTCGCCATCGCCCTGGACCACCTGGGCATGACCTTCGACGTCCAGGGCGGCGGCTCCGACCTCGCCTTCCCGCACCACGAGATGGGCGCCTCCCACGCCCAGGTGCTCACCGGCGAGTTCCCCATGGCCAAGGCGTACGTACATGCCGGCATGGTCGGCCTCGACGGCGAGAAGATGTCCAAGTCGAAGGGCAACCTCGTCTTCGTCTCCGCGCTGCGCCGCGACGGCGTCGACCCGGCCGCCATCCGGCTCGCCCTGCACTCCCACCACTACCGCTCCGACTGGGAGTGGACCGACCAGGTGCTCCAGGACGCCGTGGACCGCCTCGGCCGCTGGCGCGCCGCCGTCTCCCGCCCGGACGGCCCGTCGGCCGACGCGCTGGTGGAGGAGGTCCGCGAGGCCCTGGCGAACGACCTCGACGCGCCCGCCGCGCTCGCGGCCGTGGACCGCTGGGCGGCCCGCCAGGAGGCCGAGGGCGGCACCGACATCGGCGCCCCCGGCCTGGTCAGCCGCACCGTGGACGCGCTGCTCGGCGTGGCCCTCTGAGCTGACACAAGGGCTGACCCAAGAAAGTGGGGCGGTATCCGGCCGGGTACCGCCCCACTTCGTTCAGTCCTCCGAGCCCTCCGGCTCGTCGCCCTCCGCCGCGCCCGGCGCCTCCGGCTTCGGGGGCTTGGGCGGGCGGGTACGGCCGCTCGGCGCGTCCCGCCGGTACGGCCCGCCGTCCGAGCCGTCCGCCGTGGCGTGGCCGCCCGGCCCGCCGACGTCCCGGCGCCGCAGATACCGCTCGAACTCCCGCGCGATGGCCTCGCCGGACGCCTCGGGCAGTTCGGCGGTGTCGCGGGCCTCCTCCAGCGTCTGCACGTACTCCGCGACCTCGCTGTCCTCAGCCGCCAGCTGGTCCACGCCCGTCTGCCAGGCACGCGCGTCCTCGGGCAGCTCGCCCTGCGGCAGCCGCAGGTCCAGCAGGTCCTCCAGCCGGTTCAGCAGCGCCAGCGTGGCCTTGGGGTTGGGCGGCTGGGAGACGTAGTGAGGCACCGCGGCCCACAGCGACACCGCGGGCACCCCGGCGTGCGTGCACGCCTCCTGGAGCACCCCGACGATGCCCGTCGGGCCCTCGTACTTGGTCTCCTCCAGGTTCATCCGGCGCGCCAGGTCACCGTCCGAGGTGACCCCGCTGACCGGGACCGGACGCGTGTGCGGGGTGTCGCCGAGCAGCGCGCCCAGGATCACCACCAGCTCCACGCCCAGCTCATGGGCGAAGCCCAGCAGTTCGTTGCAGAACGAGCGCCAGCGCATCGACGGCTCGATGCCGCGCACCAGCACCAGGTCACGGGGCTTGTCCCCGCCGACGCGGACCACCGACAGCCGGGTCGTCGGCCAGGTGATCTTGCGTACGCCGCCTTCCATGAAGACCGTGGGGCGGTTCACCTGGAAGTCGTAGTAGTCCTCGGCGTCCAGCGCCGCGAACACCTCGCCCTTCCACTCGCGTTCCAGATGCGCGACCGCCGTGGAGGCGGCGTCACCGGCATCGTTCCAGCCCTCGAACGCGGCCACCATGACTGGGTCGATCAGCTCGGGAACACCCTCCAGCTCGATCACCCAGTGCCTCCTTCCGACGTGCTCTCGCCTGACCACCCAACCTTACGGCGTCCGACAGGAGCCTCAGCAGCCCCCTCACAAGGGGCTGAACGGATCACTGCCCCGAACCCCGGCCCGGAACACCCCGCAGCGGAGCCTGCTCCCAGGCGCCGTCCACCGGACCGCCCTGTCCCCGCACCTCCGCCCCGCCGCCCGCCAGATGGGACTGGAGCCGCAGGTGCCGGAACTCGAAGCACGCGCCCGACCTGCGCAGCACACCCCGCCGGTGGGCGTCCTCCAGGAACGCCATCAGCCGCCACGGCAGCCGTCCGGTCGCCGCCAGCCACACCCGCGCCACCGCGAACCGCCCCCACGCGCTCAGCGCCAGCGCCGCGGCCCCCAGCGGCAGCCACAGCCGGGTCCCGACATGCGCCAGCCCGCCCCAGTCGCCGGGCAGCACCATCACCGGCACACACACCAGCGCCACCAGCAGAGCCACCACCCCGGCCCGGGTGAACGACGCCGTCCGGTCCGTACGCAGCGACGAACCGGGGCCGGTCGCCCGCATGATGTCCGACGGCACGCTCAGCGCCCGGTACACCCCGCACACGCAGCCGCCCACCAGCCCGATCAGCACCCCGCTCGCCACGAACGGCGGCAGACAGCGGACCAGCAGCCCGGTGGCCGGGCCCTGGGTGAGCCAGCCACGGGCTTCCTCGGGCAGCACCGAGCGCAGATTCGCCGGGTACGCCTCGGCCGCGCCCCCGGCGAGGGCCAGCCGCACCACCACGACCCCGTCCCGCGACTCGAACGCCGTCCGCCGGGAGATGAAGGGGCGGCACCTACGGTCCTTCAGCAGCGGGATCGTGCAGTCGGGCGGCTCCGCGTCGCCGGGGTAGGCGATGGGGCGGGCGCCTTCGCCCGGGATCAGCATCCTGCCGCGCACCGGGCGCGTGGTGACCGCCGTACGGACCCCGTCCCGCGACGCGAACCGCCAGCCGTCGATGCGCCGGCCCGCGAGGTCCTCCACGCCGGCCGACTTCAGCACGGTCACCCCGACCGCGGCCAGTCCGGCGGTCGTGCAGGCGGTGATGCCGATCAGCAGGGCGGCCGCGGTGCCGCGTACGGCGCCCGCCGCGAATCGCTGGCCGACCCGGCCCGCGCGGCCCGGATGGGGGCCGTCCTGCCGGTGGGTGCCGCTCACCAGCAGCGCCGTGCCCGCCGCCATGCAGGTGGTGCCGATCAGCGCGGTCCAGGGGTCGCGCGAGGAGTCCAGCAGCACCGAGCCCGCCGAACCCGCGCCGCCCAGCAGCAGGGCCGCGCCCAGCACCCGGGCGACCGCCCGGCCCGCCGCACCGCTCCACGGCAGGCTCAGCGGCGCCGGGCGCCGGGGGAGGCCCGCGATGCCGAAGAACAGGGTGAACAGCAGCGAGAACAGACACCCGCCGAGCAGGTCCGGCATCCAGCCGTCGGTCAGCGTGCCGTACCGGAAGCCGAACCGGAGGTCGTCGGTGCAGGCGAACGCCGCCCACAGCAGCCCGCTCACCAGCGCGGTCAGCAGCGTCTGCCGCAGGATGAACCGTCTGCCCGGCAGGCCCCCGTCACGCGGCAGCAGACAGGCGGCGCCGAAGGCGAACCCGAGGGTCTGGCCGAACAGCGTGGCACCCACCGAGACCACGTCCTCCGTCCCGGCCAGCCCGCTCACCACCCGCGCCACCATCACCGGCAGCACCAGCAGGGCCTGCACCGCCAGCGCCAGCAGCCCCGGCGTGTACACCCGGAGCGCGGCCGGCAGCATCGACTCCAGCTCCCACCAGGCCAGCCGCCCGGTGTCGCGGTGCTGCAACGCCCGCGCCAGCACGGTGAGCCTGCGCTCCGCGTCCGAGGCGGCACCGGGCCCGGAACCGGCGAACGCGGCCGGTACGAACGCCCCGAGCAGATGCTCCTCGACCGAGGCCACCGTCGGGAAGCGCTTGACGTCCAGCAGCTCCGAGGGGTCGCCGGAGGTGTCGCCGTAGACCGCGCGGGCCAGCGAGACCATCAGGGGAGTGGTGAGCGCCCGCGCCGGGGCCGACCCGGGCCGCTCGCGCAGCTCCCGCAGGACCGGCGTCCACACCGTGGCCCGCTCCCCGTCCTCCGTCGCCAGCGGCCGGGCGGTGCGTTCCAGGTGGGCGGCGGCCTGCTCCAGGTCCAGCGGGAGCAGCTCGACCACCTCGGCGGCGGTGAGCACGTCCCCCTCGGCCACCGCCGTCGCCCACGCCTCCTTCCGGCTGGTCAGCAGCAGCGGCAGGTCGTCGTCCAGCTCGGCGTTGACCCGCCGTACGGCCTCCGCGCGGCCGGGGCGGGCCAGCTCGTCGAAGCCGTCCAGCACCGGCATGACCAGCCCCGAGTCCAGCAGGGCGCGGGCGAGCGTGCGCCGGCCGTCGGGGGCGGCCAGCGGGGGATAGTCGGCGGCCAGCCGCCCGGCGAGCCAGTCGCGCAGCGGGGTGCGCCAGGGGTCCCAGCCGGCCAGCGGGACGATCACCGGCACCGGCCCGCCCGGCGCCCGTACGGCGAGCCGGCCGAGGACGAAGCGCAGCGCCAGCACGCTCTTGCCGGAGCCCGGACCGCCCAGCACCACCACCCGGCGGCCGGGCGGCACCGGGAAGTCGTCGGGGGCGTGCTCCACCGCCGCGTCGCGCGGGGCGGGCAGCGGCCGGTCGCGGCGGACGTTCTCCGGATGGTCCGCCAGCCGCCGGTCGGCCGGGGCCCAGCGCACCTCGATCGGCATCGGGTCCCGCAGCCGCCGGAACCGTGCCTCCGCCGCCCACTGGTCCCGGACCACCTCGGCCAGCGCGTCCGCCGCCCGGCACCGGTCCTCGGCCGCCGAGCGCAGCGGCGGGTCGGCGTCGCCGCGCAGGATGTCCGCCACCAGGGCCACCACCGACACGAACGCGCCGATCGCCGAGATCAGGACGCCCGCGACCGCCGCGTCCAGCCACCAGAACCGCAGAACCGCCGTGAGCGCGACGAGCGCGACACCGCACGCGCCGAGGCCGAGCCGCCGCCGCGCCCGTGCCGTGTGCCAACCGCCTCGCATATGACCGCTCCCCGCACCTGGGCCTCGCCCCGCTCCTGCTGTCGGAAAGATCCGTTTTAGCCGTAGACAGGGTGGTAAACGCCCACTTTGAAACACGTTCGAGGGAGCGCGCGGAAGTATTCGGGGGCGGATGGAGGCGCGGACACGCGCGAGGGGCGGTCCCGCCACCGCGGAACCGCCCCTGAGCACGCCTGTCGCGGCCTGCCGTCACCGCTTCTTGTCGAGCACCTCACGCACCTGCGCGCGTACCTCGTCCGTGGCCAGGCCGCGGATGGTGAGGGTGGTACGGCGGCGCAGCACGTCGTCCTCCGTCTCGGCCCACTCGTGGTCGCGGGCCCAGACGACCTGCGCCCAGATCTCCGGCGCGTCGGGGTGGACCCGCTCGGCCAGCTCCGGGTGCTCGTTGGCCAGGCGGGCGATGTCGAAGGCCAGCGAGCCGTAGTGGGTCGCCAGGTGGCGGGCGGTGTCGGCGCCCATGCGGGGGCCGGGCGCCGGGTGGTCCACCAGCAGCCGGTGCTCGACCGCGCGCGGGTTGGCGACACCGGGCAGCGGCAGCCGCTTGGGCAGCTCCGACACCGGCTCGAAGTCGTCGCCGAGCGGCCGGCCCGGCAGCTCCTCCAGCTTCTTCAGCACGGTCCGGCCGATGTGCCGGAAGGTGGTCCACTTGCCGCCCGCCACCGAGAGCATCCCGCCCGGACCCTCGGTGACCACGGTCTCCCGCTTGGCCTTCGCGGTGTCACCGGGCCCGCCCGGCAGCACCCGCAGCCCGGCGAACGAGTAGGTGATCAGGTCCCGCTGGAGCTGCTGGTCCCGGACGGAGAACGCGGCCTCGTCCAGGATCTGGGATATGTCCGACTCGGTGACGGACACGTCCGCCGGGTCGCCCTCGTACACCTCGTCGGTGGTGCCGAGCAGCAGCATGTCCTCCCAGGGCAGGGCGAACGTGATGCGGTACTTGTCGATCGGGGTGGCCAGCGCCGCCTTCCAGGGGGCGGTGCGCTTCAGGACCAGGTGCGCGCCCTTGGACAGACGGATCGAGGGCGCCGCGTGCGGGTCCTCCATCCGGCGCAGGTGGTCCACCCAGGGGCCGGTCGCGTTCAGCACCAGGCGGGCGTCGACGCCGAACTCCTCTCCGGTGAGCCGGTCCTTCAGCTCGGCGCCGGTGACCCGGCCGCGCGTGGTGCGCAGCCCGGTGACCGCGGCGTGGTTCAGCACGACCGCGCCCGCGTCGACGGCCGCGCGGACTGTCATCAGCGCCATGCGGGCGTCGTTCATCTGGTCGTCGCCGTACACGGCCACGGCCTTGAGGTTGTCGGTGCGCAGCTCGGGCACGTCCTGCGCGGCCTTGGCGGGGGAGAGCAGATGTCCCACGCCGTCGCCGAAGGCGGAGAGCGCGGAGTAGGCGAAGACGCCCGCGCCGAGCTTGGCCGCGCTGTGCGGACCGCCCTTGTACACCGGGAGGTAGAAGGTGAGCGGGTTCGCCAGGTGGGGGGCCACCTGGCGGGAGACCGCGCGCCGTTCGAAGTGGTTCTCCGCGACCAGCTTCACCGCGCCGGTCTGGAGGTAGCGCAGGCCGCCGTGCAGCAGCTTGGAGGAGGCGGAGGAGGTGGCGCCGGCGAAGTCGCCGGCGTCGACCAGCGCCACCCTGAGCCCGGACTGCGCGGCGTGCCAGGCGGTGGAGATGCCCAGGATGCCGCCGCCGATCACTAGGAGGTCGTACGACGCCCGTGCGAGCTGCTCCCGGGTCTCGGCGCGGCTCGGGTTGGAGCCGGAGGCCGGGTGCGTGCCCAGGGCAGGTACGGACTGCAGGGTGGTGGGACTGGTCATGTCGGGTACTTCACTCCTCGTCGGAGCTCGACCTGGCGGGTCAGCTCTCGTCCTCGAGCCAGCCCATGGTCCGCTCGACGGCCTTGAGCCAGCTCTTGTACTCACGGTCGCGGGTCTCCGCGTCCATGCGGGGGGTCCACTCGGCGGCCCGGCGCCAGTTGGCGCGCAGTTCGTCGGTGCCGGTCCAGAAGCCGACGGCGAGACCGGCGGCGTAGGCGGCGCCGAGACAGGTGGTCTCGGCGACCATCGGGCGGACCACGGGGGCGTCGAGCACGTCCGCGAGCTGCTGCATCAGCAGGTTGTTCGCGGTCATGCCGCCGTCCACCTTGAGCGTGGTCAGCTCGACCCCGGAGTCCTTCGTCATGGCGTCCGCGATCTCCCGCGTCTGCCAGGCGGTGGCCTCCAGGACGGCGCGCGCGAGGTGCGCCTTGGTCACGTACCGGGTCAGTCCGGCGATCACACCGCGCGCGTCGGAACGCCAGTGCGGGGCGAACAGGCCGGAGAAGGCCGGTACGAAGTAGGCGCCGCCGTTGTCCTCGACCGAGAGGGCGAGGGTCTCGATCTCGGCGGCGGTGGAGATGAGGCCCATCTGGTCGCGCATCCACTGCACCAGCGAGCCGGTGACGGCGATGGAACCTTCCAGGGCGTACACCGTCGGCTTGTCGCCGATCTTGTAGCCGACGGTGGTGAGCAGGCCGGCGTAGGAGTTGATGATCTTCTCGCCGGTGTTCATCACCATGAAGGTGCCGGTGCCGTAGGTCGACTTGGTCTCGCCCTCGGAGAAGCAGGTCTGGCCGAACAGGGCCGCCTGCTGGTCGCCGAGCGCGGAGGCGACGGGGATGCCGCCGAGCAGCTCGCCGAGGGTGCCGCCGGTGACGTCGCCGTAGACCTCGGCGGAGGAGCGGATCTCGGGGAGCATCTGCTCCGGCACGCCGATGGACTCGCAGATCTTCGGGTCCCACTGCATGGTGTGCAGGTTCATCAGCATGGTGCGCGAGGCGTTGGTGACGTCGGTGACGTGCTTGCCGCCGTCGACACCGCCGGTCAGGTTCCAGATGACCCAGCTGTCCATGGTGCCGAAGAGGATGTCCCCGTTCTCGGCGCGCTCGCGCAGGCCCTCCACGTTGTCCAGCAGCCAGCGGGCCTTGGGTCCGGCGAAGTAGGACGCCAGCGGCAGACCGGTCTCGCGGCGGAAGCGGTCCTGCCCGACGTTGCGGCCCAGCTCGCGGCAGAGCGCGTCGGTACGGGTGTCCTGCCAGACGATGGCGTTGTGGACCGGCTCACCGGTGTTCTTGTCCCACAGCACGGTCGTCTCGCGCTGGTTGGTGATGCCGATGGCCTTGATGTCGTCCCGCGTGATGTTCGCCTTGGCGATCGCGGAGGCGACGACCTCCTGGACATTCGTCCAGATCTCGTTGGCGTCGTGTTCGACCCAGCCCGGCTTGGGGAAGATCTGCTCGTGCTCCTTCTGGTCGACGGAGACGATGCGGCCGTCCTTGTCGAAGACGATGCAGCGCGAGGAGGTCGTGCCCTGGTCGATCGCCGCGATGAAGGGGCCTGCGGTGTGGGCGTCGGTCACTGTGTGCTCCTGGGAGATCCGAGGTGAGGGTGGCGGTGTGTACGGCGCTTACTCGAATGATCGGTGCTTTTCGCGCAAATCGTTACTCATCAAGCAAAAGCGACGTTGTAGATGCCCGCAGCGATCGCGCCGCCGATCAGTGGACCGACCACCGGCACCCAGGCGTAGGACCAGTCGGAGCCGCCCTTGTTGGGCAGCGGCAGCAGCGCGTGCACGATGCGCGGTCCCAGGTCGCGCGCCGGGTTGATCGCGTACCCCGTCGGACCGCCGAGCGACAGACCGATCGCCACGACCACCAGGGCCGTGATCAGCGCGCCCACCGGGCCCAGGCCGTTGCCCTCGTTGTTCAGACCCTGCGTGAGGATCGCCAGCACCAGCACGATCGTGCCGATGATCTCCGTCAGAAGGTTCTGCACCGCGTTCCGGATCTCCGGACCGGTGGAGAAGATGCCCAGTACCGGGCCCGCGGCCGCCTCCTCTGCCTCGACCGCCTTGACCGTGTCCTGCGCGCCGGGCCCGCCGACGATCTCCCGGTCGGTCACGTGGGCGCGGAACTGGCCCATGTAGGCCACCCAGACCAGCGTTGCGCCGATCATCGCGCCCAGCAACTGGCCGCCCCAGTAGACGGGCAGCGTGCCGTAGTCGTGGTCCTTGATCGCCAGCGCGAGGGTGACGGCCGGATTGAGGTGCGCGCCGGAGAGGGGCGCCGAGGTGTAGACGGCCGTCAGGACGGCGAAGCCCCACCCGAAGGCGATGGCCAGCCATCCGGCGCCGCGCGCCTTGGAGGCCTTCAGTGTCACGGCGGCACACACACCACCGCCGAGCAGGATGAGTACGGCGGTACCTATGGTCTCGCCGATGAAGATGTCGGAGCTGGACACCCGCGACTCCTTTGTCATTGGTCCAGGGAAACCCGGCCCTTGGCGCTGTCCCACCCTAACGCGTAATACCGATAGGTGTTCGACAATGCCGACCGATGGACGGGAGTCTTGCTTTCGGCCCGCGCAGGCGTCAAGGGTTCCGGGGGCGAAAAAAAGCACAGAAGGCAGGATCGTTACGGACGGGGGCACAGCAGACCCGGCCACAGGGCAGGAGTGGGCAGGGGTGTGCTCAGAAGCGGGCGGCGCCCAGGTCGCGGGAGACCGCTCGGGCGCAGTCCCGCACCGCCGCGACCAGCTCCGGACGCGGCTCGCCGTCCCGGCACAGCCGCTCCACCGCGCCGGCGATCCCCACCGCGCCCACCGGCATCCGGCGCCGGTCGTGGATCGGCGCGGCGATCGACGCCACGCCCTCCCAGGTCTCCTCCAGGTCGGCCGCGTACCCGCGTGCCCGGGTGAGGTCCAGGACGTGCTCGAACTCCTCCGGCGCGCACACCGTACGGTCGGTGAACGCCTTGCGGGAGGAGTCCAGCGCCTCGCTGTGGGCGACCGGGTCGTAGGCCGAGAGGACCTTGCCGAGCGCGGTGGAGTGCAGGGGCTGCATCGCCCCGATCTCCAGCACCTGACGGCTGTCGTCCGGGCGGAAGACGTGGTGCACGATCAGCACGCCCTGCTGGTGCAGCACGCCCAGGTAGACGCTCTCCCCGCTGGAGCGGGCCAGGTCGTCGGTCCACACAAGGGCCCGCGCCCGCAGCTCGTGCACGTCCAGGTAGGTGGTGCCCAGGCGCAGCAGCTCCGCGCCCAGCTGGTAGCGGCCCGACGCCTCGTCCTGCTCCACGAAGCCCTCGTGCTGGAGGGTGCGCAGGATGCCGTGCGCGGTGCCCTTGGCCAGGTCGAGCGACGAGGCGATGTCGGAGAGACCGAGCCGCCGCTCGCCGCCCGCGAGCAGGCGCAGCATCGCGGCCGCCCGTTCGAGCGACTGGATGTTCCGTGCCATCGCCGTCCTGCCTCCGTCCGCATCGGCCACCGCCGAGCCATCCCACACGCGTTCGGCATTGCCGAACACTACCGTTCCATGCCGATCTCCCGCCAACGAGCGGGGCCGCGCCAGGACACCCGTCGGGTTCCGGCCACCGCACCCACCGGCCGGACTCCGCCATCCGCGTCCGTGTCGTGGACGCCTGTGCCCATCCAAGCCCACGGGCGGTTACCCTGGCGCCGTGCCCCACGCCCGGTCCCGGCCGGAGCGGGCGCATAGCCGACAGCCGTCGCACTCAAGGGAGCCCCTTTCATGGCCTCGTCGCCGACGTCCCCTTCCGCCGACAGCCGGACCCGTGCGTCCGCGCTCCGTGAGGCACTCGCCACCCGTGTGGTGGTCGCCGACGGAGCCATGGGCACCATGCTCCAGGCCCAGGAACCCACGCTCGACGACTTCCAGCAGCTCGAGGGCTGCAACGAGATCCTCAACCTCACCCGGCCCGACATCGTGCGCTCCGTGCACGAGGAGTACTTCGCGGTCGGCGTCGACTGCGTCGAGACCAACACCTTCGGCGCCAACCACTCCGCGCTCGGCGAGTACGACATCCCCGAGCGCGTCCACGAACTCTCCGAGGCGGGCGCCCGCGTCGCCCGCGAGGTCGCCGACGAGTTCACCGCCCGCGACGGCCGCCCCCGCTGGGTGCTCGGCTCCATGGGCCCCGGCACCAAGCTGCCCACCCTCGGCCACGCCCCGTACACCACCCTGCGCGACGCCTATCAGCGCAACGCCGAGGGACTGGTCGCCGGCGGCGCCGACGCGCTGCTGATCGAGACGACCCAGGACCTCCTCCAGACCAAGGCCGCCGTCCTCGGCGCCCGGCGGGGCCTGGACGCCCTCGGCATCGACCTGCCGGTCATCGTCTCGGTGACCGTCGAGACCACCGGCACCATGCTGCTCGGCTCCGAGATCGGCGCCGCGCTCACCGCGCTGGAACCCCTCGGCATCGACATGATCGGCCTGAACTGCGCCACCGGCCCGGCCGAGATGAGCGAGCACCTGCGCCACCTCGCCCGCAACGCCCGCATCCCGCTGGCCTGCATGCCCAACGCCGGCCTCCCCGTCCTCGGCAAGGACGGCGCGCACTACCCGCTCACCGCCCCCGAGCTGGCCGACGCTCAGGAGACCTTCGTCCACGAGTACGGCCTCTCGCTGGTCGGCGGCTGCTGCGGCACCACCCCCGAGCACCTGCGCCAGGTCGTCGAGCGGGTCCGCGACCTCACCCCCTCCGAGCGCCGGCCCCGGCCCGAGGCGGGCGCCGCCTCGCTCTACCAGTCGGTGCCGTTCCGCCAGGACACCGCCTACCTCGCCATCGGCGAGCGCACCAACGCCAACGGCTCCAAGAAGTTCCGCGAGGCCATGCTCGAGGCCCGCTGGGACGACTGCGTGGAGCTGGCCCGCGAGCAGATCCGCGAGGGCGCGCACATGCTCGACCTGTGCGTGGACTACGTCGGCCGCGACGGCGTCACCGACATGGCCGAACTCGCCGGCCGCCTCGCCACCGCCTCCACCCTGCCGATCGTGCTCGACTCCACCGAGGTCGACGTCATCCAGGCCGGCCTGGAGAAGCTCGGCGGCCGCGCGGTGATCAACTCGGTGAACTACGAGGACGGCGACGGCCCCGACTCCCGCTTCGCCAAGGTCACCCGGCTCGCCCGCGAGCACGGCGCCGCCCTTATCGCGCTCACCATCGACGAGGAGGGCCAGGCCCGCACTCCCGAGAAGAAGGTCGAGATCGCCGAACGGCTCATCGACGACCTCACCGGGAACTGGGGCATCCGCGAGGAGGACATCCTCATCGACACCCTGACCTTCACCATCTGCACCGGTCAGGAGGAGTCCCGCGGGGACGGCATCGCCACCATCGAGGCCATCCGCGAACTCAAGCGGCGCCACCCGGACGTCCAGACCACACTCGGCCTGTCCAACATCTCCTTCGGCCTCAACCCGGCCGCCCGCATCCTGCTGAACTCCGTCTTCCTCGACGAATGCGTCAAGGCGGGCCTGGACTCGGCCATCGTGCACGCCTCCAAGATCCTGCCCATCGCCCGCTTCAGCGAGGAGGAGGTGCAGACCGCCCTCGACCTCATCCACGACCGCCGCGCCGAGGGCTACGACCCGCTGCAGAAGCTGATGGCGCTCTTCGAGGGCGCCACCGCCAAGTCCCTGCGGGCCGGCAAGGCCGAGGAACTGGCCGCGCTGCCCCTCGACGAGCGCCTCAAGCGCCGCATCATCGACGGCGAGCGCAACGGCCTGGAGGCCGACCTGGACGAGGCCCTCCAGGACCGTCCCGCCCTCGACATCGTCAACGACACCCTGCTCGACGGCATGAAGACCGTCGGTGAACTCTTCGGCTCCGGCCAGATGCAGCTTCCCTTCGTGCTCCAGTCCGCCGAGGTCATGAAGACGGCCGTCGCGCACCTGGAACCGCACATGGAGAAGTCCGACGCCGACGGCAAGGGCACCATCGTGCTGGCCACCGTGCGCGGCGACGTCCACGACATCGGCAAGAACCTCGTCGACATCATCCTGTCCAACAACGGCTACAACGTCGTCAACCTCGGCATCAAGCAGCCCGTCTCCGCGATCCTGGAAGCCGCCGAGGAGCACCGCGCCGACGTCATCGGCATGTCCGGCCTCCTGGTCAAGTCCACGGTGATCATGAAGGAGAACCTGGAGGAGCTGAACCAGCGCGGCCTGGCCGCCGACTACCCGGTGATCCTGGGCGGCGCCGCCCTCACCCGCGCCTACGTCGAGCAGGACCTCCACGAGATCTACGAGGGCGAGGTCCGCTACGCCCGCGACGCCTTCGAGGGCCTGCGCCTGATGGACGCCCTCATCGGCGTCAAGCGCGGCCTGCCCGGCGCCCAGCTCCCCGAGCTGAAGCAGCGCCGGGTCCGCGCCACCCCCGCCGCCGACCTCCCCGAGGAGAAGCCGGAGGAGGGCCACGTCCGCTCCGACGTGCGCACCGACAACCCGGTGCCCGCCCCGCCGTTCTGGGGCACCCGCGTCGTCAAGGGCATCCAGCTCAAGGAGTACGCGTCCTGGCTGGACGAGGGCGCCCTCTTCAAGGGCCAGTGGGGCCTGAAGCAGGCCCGCACCGGCGACGGCCCCTCCTACGAGGAACTGGCCGAGACCGAGGGCCGCCCCCGGCTGCGCGGGCTGCTCGACCGGCTCCAGACGGAGAACCTGCTGGAGGCCGCCGTCGTGCACGGCTACTTCCCCTGCGTCTCCAAGGACGACGACCTGATCATCCTCGACGAGGACGGCAACGAACGCACCCGCTTCACCTTCCCCCGCCAGCGCCGGGGCCGCCGGCTCTGCCTCGCGGACTACTTCCGCCCGGAGGAGTCCGGCGAGCGGGACGTGGTCGGCCTCCAGGTCGTCACCGTCGGCTCCCGCATCGGCGAGGAGACCGCCAAGCTCTTCGAGGCCAACGCCTACCGGGACTACCTCGAACTGCACGGCCTCTCCGTCCAGTTGGCCGAGGCGCTGGCCGAGTACTGGCACGCCCGGGTCCGCGTCGAACTCGGCTTCGCCGGGGAGGACCCCGCCGACATCGAGGACATGTTCGCCCTGAAGTACCGGGGCGCCCGCTTCTCCCTCGGCTACGGCGCCTGCCCCGACCTGGAGGACCGCGCCAAGATCGCGGACCTGCTCCAGCCGGAGCGGATCGGTGTCCACCTCTCCGAGGAGTTCCAGCTCCACCCCGAGCAGTCCACCGACGCCATCGTCATCCACCACCCCGAGGCCAAGTACTTCAACGCCCGCTGACCGCGTCGACCGGGCCGGTCGGGGGACACGCGCACACAACAGGCGTTTCGCGCGCCAGCGACGTATGCTGGTCGGTCCACCGCAGGCCGGTTCCCGTGACGGGAACCGGCCTGATCGTCCCTCAAGGAGGTGCGCCCGGATGACCAGCACGGTCCCCGCGCTCGGAACCCGTACGGCCGAAGGCTCAGCCCTTCAAGCGGTCCTCCTCGACATGGACGGCACCCTGGTGGACACCGAGGGATTCTGGTGGGACGTCGAGGTCGAGGTCTTCGCCGCCCTCGGCCACACCCTCGACGACTCCTGGCGGCACGTCGTCGTCGGCGGCCCCATGACCCGCAGCGCCGGCTTCCTCATCGAGGCCACCGGCGCCGCCATCACCCTCGCCGAACTCTCCGTCCTGCTCAACGACGGCTTCGAGGCCCGCATCGGCAGCCACCTCCCGCTGATGCCCGGCGCCGCCCGGCTGCTCGCCGAACTCCACGAGCACGACATCCCGACCGCCCTGGTCTCCGCCTCCCACCGGCGCATCATCGACCGGGTGCTGACCGCGCTCGGCCCGCACCACTTCAACCTCTCCATCGGCGGCGACGAGGTCTCCCGCACCAAGCCCCACCCCGACCCCTATCTGCTGGCCGCCGCCGGACTCGGCGCCGACCCGGCCCGCTGCGCCGTCATCGAGGACACCGCCACCGGGGTCGCCGCCGCCGAGGCCGCCGGCTGCCATGTGGTCGCCGTCCCCTCCATCGCCCCCATCGTCCCGGCCGAACGGCGCACCGTCGTACCCTCGCTGGAACAGGTCGACCTGTCTTTTCTGCGCGGGCTGATGACGCTCGCGCACTAGGCGTTCACCCAGCGTGCGAAAACAATGCTGACCAGGGGCGCAATTCAACGGAGTTGCGCCCCGGCGGAAATTCCCCGGCCGCCGAACCGGCTGAATTCCGGTATCCCGGACCGCAGTTGACACTGTGACGTTCGCCACTCGAACCGGTCTCGACAACGCTGCCCGCGTGTGCAGAAAACGGCGCCGAACAGCCCGTCCACGCGCCCATGTGTCCCGATTGATGGACCGTTGTACGAATCCTGCCGCTGTCGGTTTTTCGGTGCGTCCACACCCGGTTTCACTGCGTGATGAGCCCTCAACTCAAGGGACCGCGAAGCGCCCTGCGGGTGCGGACTAATGTCATCGCGACAACATCGCAGCAACCCCCGTGATCCACCGCGCCCATCCGAAGCTCGCCGGGTTCACGGAATCGAACAGCTCTGGAGAACGTCCCGCATGAACCGCAAGACTCTGGTGCTGCCGGCAGTGGCCGGCCTGCTCACGCCGGTTCTCGCCGCGTGCGGCGGAACCGACAGTGGGGCCAAGAACGGCGACCCCATCGTCGTCGGCACCACGGACCGGTTCACGGCCACGAGCGACGCCCCCGCGCCCCTCGACCCCGCCTACGCCTACGACGTCGGCACCTGGAACATCCTGCGTCAGACCGTGCAGACGCTGATGACCCAGCCCAAGGGCGAGGGCAGCCCCGTCCCGGAGGCCGCCGAGAGCTGCGGGTTCACCGACACCGGCAACGAGCGCTACGCCTGCAAGCTGCGCAGCGGCCTGAAGTTCGCCTCCGGCGACCCGGTCACCGCCGCCGATGTGAAGTTCTCCATCGACCGCGCCATCAAGCTCCAGGCCGACAGCGGTGTCGCCGCCCTGCTCAACACCGTCGACACCGTCGAGACGCAGGGCGACCGCGAGGTCATCTTCCACCTGAAGACGGCCGACGCCACGTTCCCCTTCAAGCTGTCCACCCCGGTCGCGGGCATCGTCAACCCCAAGATCTACTCCAAGGGCAAGCTGCGTGACGGCTTCGAGGTCGACGGCTCCGGCCCGTACACCTTCAAGGCCCAGGTCAAGGGCGACGCCATGGTCAGCGCCACGTTCACCAAGAACCCCTCGTACAAGGGCAGTTCGGAACTGAACAACGACAAGGTGGAGATCCGCTCCTTCGACGACGCCGACGCGATGGGCGCCGCCCTGGACCGCGGCGACATCGACGTGATGAGCCGCACCATGTCGCCGAGCCAGATCCAGAAGCTCGACGGCGGCTCCGACGCCAACGCCGACCTCGTCGACATGCCGGGTCTCGAGATCCGCTACCTCGCCTTCAACACCAACGCCCAGACGGTCAAGGACAAGGCCGTCCGCCAGGCCATGGCCCAGCTCATCAACCGCGGCGAACTGGTCTCCAAGGTCTACGGCACCCAGGCCGAGCCGCTGTACTCCCTGGTGCCCGCCACCCTGACCGGCCACTCCAACTCGTTCTTCAACAAGTACGGCGACCCCAGCGCCGCCAAGGCCAAGCTGCTGCTCGCCAAGGCCGGCGTCACCGGCCCGGTCAAGCTGACCCTGCACTACACCACCGACCACTACGGCTCCGCCACCAAGCAGGAGTTCGAGGTCCTGCAGAAGCAGCTCAACGACAGCGGCCTGTTCGACGTCACCATCCAGGGCCACCCCTGGGCCCAGTTCCGCCCCGCGGAGCAGAAGGGCCAGTACGACGTCTACGGCATGGGCTGGTTCCCCGACTTCCCCGACGCCGACAACTTCCTGGCGCCGTTCCTCGACAAGGACAACTTCCTCGGCTCGCCGTACTCCAACACGGCGATCCAGCGGACGCTGATCCCCGAGTCCCGCCGCGTGGCCGACCGCCTCGACGCCGCCAAGGACCTCACCGACATCCAGGACACCGTCGCCGAGGACGTCCCCGTGCTGCCGCTCTGGCAGGGCAAGCAGTACGTCGCCGCACGGGACGACATCACGGGCACCTCGTACGCCCTGAACTCGTCGTCGACGCTTCAGCTGTGGGAGCTCGGCCGTGGTGTGAGCGGCTGACGTCTCCCGTACCCGGAGCCGCGACGGCGGCTCCGGGCCACGACCGACGACAAGGGACTGCTGTGAAGACGAGCGTCCAGTGGCCGGTCCTGCCCGTGGTGGCGGGGCTGGCCTGCGGCCTTTTGACCGGCTGCGGGTCCGGGACCGACGATGCCGAGGGCACCGGCCGGGCCGTCGTGATGGGGATGTCCGACGACGTCCTGGCGACCGACCCGGCCTCCGGCTACGACCCCGGTTCCTGGCTGCTGTTCGACAACGTCTTCCAGTCGCTGCTCAGCTTCCCCAACGGCGGCACCCAGCCCGAACCCGAACTCGCCAAGTCCTGCGCCTTCGGTGACACCCGGGCCACCCTCTTCCGATGCGAGCTGAAGCCCGGTCTGAAGTTCAGCAACGGCGACCCCCTCACCTCCGAGGACGTCAAGTTCTCCTTCGACCGTCTGCTGAAGATCAACGACCCCGCCGGCCCCGCCGTCATGTTCCCCACGCTGGAGCGGGTCGAGACCCCGGACGCCAAGACGGTCGTCTTCCGCCTCAACGCCTCCGACGCGACCTTCCCCAGCAAGATCGCCTCCGGCGCCGGCTCCATCGTCGACCACCGCCAGTACGACGCCGGCGCCCTGCGCACCGACAGCAAGGCCGTCGGCTCCGGGCCCTACAAGCTCGACTCCTTCGACAAGGGCAAGGCCGTCTTCTCGGTCAACCCCCACTACCGGGGCACCGCCGACATCAAGAACTCCGGCGTCACCCTCCGGTTCTTCCACGGCGACCAGCAGGCCCTGAAGAAGGCCCTCCTCGGCGGCGGCATCGACATCGCCTACCGCGGCCTGAGCGCCCACGACATCACCGGCATCGACGCCCAGGAAGGAACCAAGGGCATCGACGTCATCGAGGGCAGCAGCGCCGAGGTCCAGCACCTCGTCTTCAACATGAAGGACCCCGTCGCGGGAAAGCCCGGCGTACGCAAGGCCATCGCCCACCTGCTCGACCGCGACGCCCTCATCCACGACGTCTACCAGGGCACCGCCACCCCGCTGTACTCGATCATCCCGGCCGGCATCGTCGGCCACAACACCGCCTTCTTCGACACCTACGGCGCCCGCCCCTCCAAGGCCAGGGCCGCCCAGGCCCTGCGCGCCGACGGCATCACCGGCAAGGTGAAACTGACCCTCTGGTCCACCCCGGCCCGCTACGGCCCCGCCACCGACGCCGAACTGCGCGCCGTGGCCGCCCAGCTCAACGCCAGCGGCCTCTTCGCGGCCGACGTCAGGTCCGTCCCCTTCGGGCAGTACGAGAAGGACATCGCGGCCGGCAAGTACGGCGTCTACGTCAAGGGCTGGGTGCCCGACTACCCGGACGCCGACAACTTCACCGCGCCCTTCTTCGGCAAGGGCAACGTGCTCGCCAACCACTACGACAACAAGCGCCTCATCGGCACCCTGCTCCCGGCCACCGCCGCCCAGAGCGACCGCGCCGCCACCGACAAGGACTTCGCCCAGGTCCAGGACATCGTCGCCGACGAACTGCCCATCCTGCCCGTCTGGCAGGCCAAGCAGTACGCCGTCGTCCGGGACGGCGTCTACGGCCTCGAGTACTGCCTCGACGCCTCCACCGTCTTCCGCTTCTGGGAACTCAGCAAGAGCTGAACCCCCGGAGAACGCCTACTGCGCGCCCGGCCGCACCAGACCGCTCTCGTACGCGTACACCGCCGCCTGCACCCGGTCCCTGAGGCCCAGCTTCGTCAGCACGTGCCCCACATGGGTCTTCACCGTCGTCTCGCTCACGAACAGATCCGCCGCGATCTCCGCGTTCGACAGACCCCGCGCCACCAGCTTCAGCACCTCCACCTCACGGTCCGTCAGCGTGTGCAGCGTGCTCGGCGCGGGCTCCTCGCCCGACGGCAGATGCGTCGCGTACTTGTCCAGCAGCCGCCGCGTGATGCTCGGCGCCAGCATCGCCTCGCCCTGCGCCACCACCCGGATCGCCTGCACCAGCTCGTCCGCCGGAGCGTCCTTCAGCAGGAACCCGCTCGCCCCCGCCCGGAGCGCCTCCACCACGTACTCGTCCAGATCGAACGTGGTCAGCACCAGTACCTTCGCCGGACCGTCCCGCTCCGGACCGGTGATCTGCCGGGTCGCCTCCACCCCGTCCATCCGGGGCATCCGGATGTCCATCAGCACGACATCCGGCTGCAGCGCACGCACCTGATCGAGCGCCTGAAGACCGTCACCGGCCTCACCGACGACCGCGAGATCCGGCTCCGCCTCCAGGATCATCCGGAAACCGGTACGCAACAGCGGCTGGTCATCGACCAGAAGGACGCGGATGGCCACCTGAGAACTCCTTCGTTAGACCGGCCCCATTCTGCCCGCGTCCTCCGCCTCCGACTCCGCCGCCCTCACCGGGAGCGGATACGGCGGGGGAGTACCCCCGAACTCCGGGCACACCGCCTGGTGGTCGCACCAGCCGCACAGCTTCGTCGGCCGCGGCCGCCACACCCCCGACTCCGTCGCCTCCCGGATCGCCGCCCACAGCGCCAGCAGCTTCCGCTCCACCCGCTCCAGATCCGCCGGCACCGGGTCGTATGTCAGCACATCACCGCTGCCGAGATACACCAGCTGAAGCCGGCGCGGCACCACCCGCTTCAGCCGCCACACCACCAGCGCGTAGAACTTCATCTGGAACAGCGCCTCTTCCGCGTACTCCGGGCGCGGCGCCTTCCCCGTCTTGTAGTCGACGATGCGCACCTCGCCCGTCGGCGCCACGTCCACCCGGTCGATGATCCCGCGCAGCCGCAGCCCCGACTCCAGCTCCGTCTCCACGAACAGCTCACGCTCGGCCGGCTCCAGCCGCGTCGGGTCCTCCAGCGAGAACCAGCGCTCCACCAGCCGCTCCGCCTCACCCAGCCAGCGCGCCAGCCGCTCGCCCTCCGGATCACCCTCGAACAGCTCCGAGACCTCCGGCCGGCTCTCCCGCAACCGGTCCCACTGCGCCGGGATCAGCGACTTCGCCGCCGGCGCCGTACGCTCCGCCGCCGGCACGTCGAACAGCCGCTCCAGCACCGCGTGCACCAGCGTGCCCCGCGTCGCCGCCTCGCTCGGCTTCTCCGGCAGCCGGTCGATCACCCGGAAGCGGTACAGCAACGGACACCGCATGAAATCGCTCGCCCGCGACGGAGACAGCGACGACGGCGCCACGACGGCCCGCGCGACACCCTCCGCGCCGCCCCCGCCGCCCGAAACGCCCTCGGGGGCACTGTCCACACCACTGCTCTCCATGACGTAAGACCATACGGTCCGGCACCGACAGCGACCCAGCCGCGCACCCTTGGCCCCGGGAACACCAGGGTGCCGGAGCGGACCGCGCCACCCGCGCCGCATACCATCGACCCGAGACCCTTCCGCCCGGCCACGCGCGGAAGACGCTTCGAACGAGGGGACACCGTGGACGTGACCGGCGGGAACGGGCAGCCGCGGCCGGACGAGAACCACCCGGCCGAGCACCCCCCAGCGCCTGAGACCCCGAACCCGGAACACGACCCCGAACGCAAGTCCGAACACGAGTCGCAGCGCGAGTCCCCGCACGACCAGGGCCGTCCCGACCGGCCCGGAGCCGACGACACCGACGAGCGCACCGAGCACGACCGCTCCCTCGCCCACGCCGGCATCTCCCGCACCGACCCGCCCCCCGAGCGCCCCAAGGAACCCGGCGGCGGCATCCTCATGGGCCGCCCCTTCGGCGTACCCGTCTACGTCGCCCCCAGCTGGTTCCTCGTCGCCGCCCTCATCACCTGGGTCTTCGGCGGCCAGCTCGACCGCGTCCTGCCCGAACTCGGCGCCCTGCGCTACCTCGTCTCCCTCTTCTTCGCGGTCGTCTTCTACGCCTCCGTGCTCGTCCACGAACTCGCGCACGTCATCGCCGCCCTCCGCTTCAAACTCCCCGTCCGCCGCATCCAGCTCCAGTTCTTCGGCGGCGTCTCCGAGATCGAGAAGGAAGCCGAGACCCCCGGCCGCGAATTCGTCCTCGCCTTCGTCGGACCCCTGCTCTCCCTCGTCCTCGCCGGACTCTTCTACCTCGCCCTCAAACCCGTCGAGCCCGGCACCGTCCCCGGCGTCCTCCTCGCCGGACTGATGATCTCCAACCTGATCGTCGCGATCTTCAACCTGCTGCCCGGCCTCCCCCTCGACGGCGGCCGCATGCTCCGCGCCGTCGTCTGGAAGATCACCGGCCGCCCCATGACCGGCACCGTCGCCGCCGCCTGGGTCGGCCGCGCCCTCGCCGTCTCCGTCCTCATCGGACTGCCCCTGCTCAACCAGTCCGGCGCCCTCGGCGGCGACCGCGACGTCAGCGGCATGGACACCGTCACCGACGCCCTGCTCGCCGCCATCCTCGCCGCCATCATCTGGACCGGCGCCGGCAACAGCCTCCGCATGGCCCGGCTGCGCGAACACCTCCCCGACCTCCGCGCCCGCACCCTCACCCGCCGCGCCGTCCCCGTCCAGAGCGACACCCCCCTCTCCGAGGGCCTGCGCCGCGCCAACGCCGCCGGCGCCCGCGCCCTCGTCGTCGTCGACGCCGACGGCACCCCCCTCTCCCTCGTCCGCGAAGCCGCCATCGTCGGCATCCCCGAACACCGCCGCCCCTGGGTCCCCGTCAGCGAACTCGCCCAGGACCTCACCGACGGCATGCGCGTCTCCGCCGAACTCACCGGCGAGGAACTCCTCGACACCCTCCGCGCCACCCCCGCCACCGAATACCTCGTCGTCGAGAACACCGGCGAGATCTACGGCGTCCTCTCCGCGGCGGACGTCGAGCGCGCCTTCGTGAAGGCCATGGCCCGCCCCTCCTGAACCCACCCGGGATCATGGTCTTCACCCTCTGCGGCTGCCGGTAAGCTGGTCACATGTCCGAACCGACCGGTGCCGCCCGCAGGCGCGGGCCCTTCAAGGTCGGGGACCAGGTTCAGCTGACGGACCCCAAGGGCCGCCACTACACGTTCACGCTCGAAGCCGGGAAGAACTTCCACACCCACAAGGGCTCCTTCCCGCACGACGAACTGATCGGCGCCCCCGAGGGCAGCGTTGTCCGCACCACCGGCAACGTCGCCTACCTCGCGCTGCGCCCCCTGCTCCCCGACTACGTCCTGTCCATGCCCCGCGGCGCCGCCGTGGTCTACCCCAAGGACGCGGGGCAGATCCTGGCCTTCGCCGACATCTTCCCCGGCGCCCGCGTCGTCGAAGCCGGCGTCGGCTCCGGCTCGCTGAGCAGCTTCCTGCTGCGCGCCATCGGCGACCAGGGCATGCTGCACTCCTACGAGCGCCGCGAGGACTTCGCCGAGATCGCCAAGCAGAACGTCGAACGCTACTTCGGCGGCGAACACCCCGCCTGGCAGCTCACCGTCGGCGACCTCCAGGACAACCTGTCCGACACCGACGTCGACCGCGTCATCCTCGACATGCTCGCCCCCTGGGAATGCCTCGAGGCCGTCTCCAAGGCCCTCGTCCCCGGCGGCATCCTCTGCGCCTACGTCGCCACCACCACCCAGCTCGCCCGGACCGTCGAGTCCATCCGCGAGATCGGCTGCTTCAACGAGCCGACCGCCTGGGAGACGATGATCCGCAACTGGCACATCGAGGGCCTGGCCGTCCGCCCCGACCACCGCATGATCGGCCACACCGGCTTCCTGCTCACCGCCCGCCGCCTCGCCGACGGCGTCGAGCCGCCCATGCGCCGCCGCCGCCCCGCCAAGGGCGCCTACGGCGACGACTACGCCGGTCCCAACGCCGACGGCGGCGCGGGACGCTGACCCGCACCCACCCCGCACCACACCAGGGCGCCGCGCCCCCCTCCCACCACGGGAACCAGGGGCACGGCGCCCTCGCGTTCCCCCCTCGCGAAAGACGCCCCGCACCCCGCCGAATCCGCACCCGCCCCCGCCGTTCCCACCCACCGTGACGTGTGACACCATGCTGGCCACCCCTTCACCGGCACAGCCCCACAGGAGACCCTCCTAGTGCAGCAATCCGCCGTCCCGGAGCTCGCCCGCACGGACACCCGGCCCATCCACTGGGTCGCCACGGCCACCGCGGTCGCCGGCGTGATCGCACTGACCTCCCTCGTCCAGCCCGGCCCGGCCACCGCGGCCCAGCCGACCACCGCCACCGAGGCCAGGCCCGCCCCCGCGCCCACCGCCACCACCCCGCCCGGCACCACCGGCGTCGCCTTCCCGCTCGACTGCGGCCCCGTCAAAGCCGTCGTCGCCCGCAGGACCAGCGGCGACCTCGACGGCGACGGCAAACCCGAAACGGTCGCCGTCGTCCACTGCGACGCCGCCATGGGCACCCCGCCCGACGCCGTCTACGTCCTCACCCGCAACGCCACCGACGGCACACCCCGCGTCGTCGCCACCCTCGTCCAGCCCGCCGACCGCCTCACCGCCACCGACCTCGCCATCGGGGACCGCACCGTGACGGCCACCCTGCTCGGCTACTCCACCGACGACGTACCCAGCTGCTGCCCCGACGTGAAGAAGGCCGCCGCCTGGCGCTGGAACGGCCACGCCTTCCTGCGCTCCACCCCGGCCGACACCCGAGGCGTCTGACCCCGGACGCACGAGACGCGCGCATGCCATCGCACGCGCGCGTCCTCGAAAACGTTCCGCCGAGAAGACCCCGGCCTCAGAAGACCCCGGTCTCGGAAGGCTCCGGCCTCAGTCCGCCTCCGGCCCGAACACCTCGACCTTGTCCGAGACCCGGCGCACATGGATGCACGCCCCCGGACACTCCTTCGCCGAGTCCACCACATCCGTGAGCAACGGCAGCGGCACCCGCGCCGTCGCCCCCACCGCCTGCAACAGCTCGTCGTCGCCGTCCTTCACATAGGCCAGCCCGTCGATGTCCAGCTCGAACACCTCCGGCGCGTACTGGGCGCAGATCCCGTCACCGGTACACAGGTCCTGGTCGATCCAGACCTCCAGCGCCTCGCCGTCCGGGGCCACCTGCTGCACGCTCATCTCTCCTGACCTCACATCACCGGACCACCGCGGCCGGCGGCTGTCGAACACCCCGACCCTACCTCCGCCACCCGCCTCCCACCGGATCACCCGGAACAAGCGGCTTCCGCATCACGTTCAGTGGGTATCCCCTCCGTGCGAGAGGGAGCGCACCGGGTGACCGACGACACACCTTGACAGTCTTTTTGATCTAGGGGTTTCAATCGACACCCACCCAGGTAGGGTCTGGAAGCGTCCAGCTCCCCTTGGAGGAGGTGAGGACCGTGGCAGCCCACGACGACGACATCAACCGCGGCATCCGCTCGGGACGAGGGTCCGACGACCCCGCCGGGCAGATTGCCTATCTTGAGCAGGAGATCGCCGTCCTGCGCCGCAAGCTCGCCGACTCTCCGCGGCACACGAGGATTCTCGAGGAGCGGATCGTCGAGCTTCAGACCAACCTGGCCGGCGTCTCCGCACAGAACGAGCGCCTGGCCAGCACACTCCGCGAGGCCCGCGACCAGATCGTGGCCCTCAAGGAGGAAGTCGACCGGCTCGCCCAGCCGCCGGCCGGCTTCGGAGCATTCCTTCAGGCCAACGAGGACGGCACCGCCGACATCTTCACCGGCGGCCGCAAGCTCCGCGTCAACGTCAGCCCGAGCGTCGAACTCGACAGCCTCAGGCGCGGCCAGGAAGTCATGCTCAACGAGGCGCTCAACGTGGTCGAGGCCATGGAGTACGAGAGCGTCGGCGACATCGTCACCCTCAAGGAGATCCTCGAGGACGGCGAACGCGCCCTGGTACTGGGACACACCGACGAGGAACGCGTGGTCCGGCTCGCCGAACCGCTGAGGGGCATCACCATCCGCCCCGGCGACGCACTCCTCCTCGAACCCCGCTCCGGCTACGTCTACGAGGTCGTGCCCAAGAGCGAGGTCGAGGAACTCGTCCTCGAAGAAGTCCCCGACATCGGCTACGAACAGATCGGCGGACTCGGCGGCCAGATCGAGGCCATCCGCGACGCCGTCGAACTCCCTTACCTCTACCCCGACCTCTTCAAGGAGCACGAGCTGCGGCCGCCCAAGGGCGTCCTCCTCTACGGCCCCCCCGGATGCGGTAAGACCCTGATCGCCAAGGCCGTCGCCAACTCGCTCGCCAAGAAGGTCGCGGAAGTGACCGGAGTCGCCGCGGGCAAGAGCTTCTTCCTCAACATCAAGGGCCCCGAGCTGCTCAACAAGTACGTCGGCGAGACCGAGCGGCAGATCCGCCTCGTCTTCCAGCGTGCCCGTGAGAAGGCCAGCGAGGGCACCCCCGTCATCGTCTTCTTCGACGAGATGGAATCCCTCTTCCGCACCCGAGGCTCCGGCGTCAGCTCCGACGTCGAGAACACCATCGTCCCGCAGCTCCTCGCGGAGATCGACGGTGTCGAGGGCCTCCAGAACGTGGTCGTGATCGGCGCCTCCAACCGCGAGGACATGATCGACCCCGCCATCCTCCGGCCCGGCCGGCTCGACGTGAAGATCAAGATCGAGCGCCCGGACGCCGAAGCCGCCAAGGACATCTTCGGCAAGTACCTCACCGAGCGCCTCCCGCTGCACTCCGACGACCTCGGCGAGCACGGCGGCGACAAGGAGATCACCGTCCAGAGCATGATCCAGACGGCGGTCGAGCAGATGTACGCCGAATCCGAGGAAAACCGCTTCCTGGAAGTCACCTACGCCAACGGAGACAAGGAAGTCCTCTACTTCAAGGACTTCAACTCCGGCGCCATGATCGAGAACATCGTCGGCCGCGCCAAGAAGATGGCGATCAAGGACTTCCTCGACAAGAGCCAGAAGGGCCTCCGCGTCTCCCACCTCCTCCAGGCATGCGTGGACGAGTTCAAGGAGAACGAGGACCTGCCCAACACCACCAACCCCGACGACTGGGCCCGCATCTCCGGAAAGAAGGGCGAACGGATCGTCTACATCCGCACCCTCATCACCGGAAAGCAGGGCGCGGACACCGGACGGTCCATCGACACGGTGGCGAACACCGGTCAGTACCTGTAAAAGGCGGAGCGGCTGCGGATGCCCGCCACGGGCATCCGCAGCCGCTCGCTTTTCAGGCCACGACCGGAGCAGTCAATGACGCAAATGATCTCCCCACCAGTGCAAAGGCGTTCTAGGCTCTTTCCTACCGCCGAGTCGCGCAGTGCGGGGACGGGCACCGCACACGCACCGGAGCGCCAGCGGTACGCGAGCGACACCCAAGACAGAGGGTGCCGCCGGGCAAGGAGGGCCGCATGACCGTACGGCGAGTAATGGGCATCGAGACGGAGTACGGCATCTCCGTCCCCGGCCACCCCAATGCCAATGCCATGCTCACCTCGTCCCAGATCGTCAACGCCTACGCGGCCGCGATGCACCGGGCCCGCCGGGCCCGCTGGGACTTCGAGGAGGAGAACCCGCTGCGCGACGCGCGAGGCTTCGACCTCGCCCGGGAGACCGCCGACTCCAGCCAGCTCACCGACGAGGACATCGGCCTCGCCAACGTCATCCTGACCAACGGCGCCCGGCTCTACGTCGACCACGCCCACCCCGAATACAGCGCCCCCGAGGTCACCAACCCGCGCGACGCCGTCCTCTGGGACAAGGCCGGCGAACGCATCATGGCCGAGGCCGCCGAACGCGCCGCCGCGCTCCCCGGCGCCCAGCCCATCCACCTCTACAAGAACAACACCGACAACAAGGGCGCCTCCTACGGCACGCACGAGAACTACCTGATGAAGCGGGAGACCGCCTTCTCGGACATCGTGCGCCACCTGACGCCCTTCTTCGTCTCCCGCCAGGTCTTCGCGGGCGCCGGCCGCGTCGGCATCGGGCAGGACGGCCACGAACACGGCTTCCAGCTCAGCCAGCGCGCCGACTACTTCGAGGTCGAGGTCGGTCTGGAGACCACCCTCAAGCGGCCCATCATCAACACCCGCGACGAACCCCACGCGGACGCCGAGAAGTACCGCCGCCTCCATGTGATCATCGGCGACGCCAACCTCTCGGAGATCTCCACCTACCTCAAGCTGGGCACCACCGCACTGGTCCTCTCCATGATCGAGGACGACTTCATCGCGGTGGACCTCGCGGTCGATCAGCCCGTGCGCACCCTCCACCAGGTCTCGCACGACCCCACCCTCCAGCACCTCGTCACCCTGCGCAGCGGACGCACGCTCACCGCCGTGCAGCTGCAGATGGAGTACTTCGAGCTGGCCCGCAAGTACGTCGAGGAGCGCTACGGGGCCGACGCCGACGACCAGACCAAGGACGTCCTCGTCCGCTGGGAGGACACCCTCACCCGGCTGGAGAACGACCCGATGAGCCTGGCCGCGGAACTCGACTGGGTCGCCAAGCGGCAGCTCATGGAGGGCTACCGCCGCCGCGACGACCTCGACTGGGACGCGCCCCGGCTGCACCTGGTCGACCTCCAGTACGCCGACGTGCGGCCCGACAAGGGGCTCTACAACCGCCTGGTCGCCAAGGGCCGCATGAAGCGGCTGCTGGACGACGCGGAGGTCGAGCGGGCGCGGACGAAGCCGCCGGAGGACACCCGGGCGTACTTCCGCGGGCGGTGCCTGGAGCAGTACGCGGACGACGTCGCCGCGGCCTCCTGGGACTCGGTCATCTTCGACCTTCCCGGCCGCGATTCGCTCCAGCGGGTGCCAACCCTGGAACCTCTTCGCGGAACGCGAAATCACGTCAAGGAGCTGCTGGACCGGTGCCGGACCGCTGATGAGCTGGTCAGGGTGCTTTCCGGCAATTGAAACCCCGGTCCGGGGCATTGATTCGGCTCCCTTCGCAGGGTGGAAATCCCGGCGTCAGGGAATCATCGAGATGGCCCCCGTACGTTCCTGGAACTACGGGGCCGATGTCGGACCCGGCTTGTAGGGTCTGATCATCAGCGAACGGCGAACTGAGCGGGGTGAGGGTTATGGCGACCAAGGACACCGGCGGCGGCCAGCAGAAGGCCACACGCTCCACCGAAGAGGTCGAGGAGCAGACCCAGGAAGCACAGGGCTCCGAAGACCTCAAGGACCGACAGGAAAAACTGACCGACGACGTGGACTCGGTCCTGGACGAAATCGACGACGTACTCGAGGAAAATGCCGAGGACTTCGTACGAAGCTTCGTTCAGAAGGGCGGGCAGTAAGCCGATTTGGCCTTCGAATCGAAGGTGCGGGGGTGTAAGTGAGGAGTGCGGAGGTGAAGCGCTGCTCGCGGTGCAATGCGACAAAGCCGCGGGCGGCGTTCGCCAGTAACAAGTCGGCTCGTGACGGATTGCAGGCCTACTGCCGGGAATGCTGGTCGGCGTACCACCAGGCTCGCCAACTGGCGAATGGGAAGAACGTGAGGCCGCGGGTGGAGACGCCCGAAGGATTCAAGTTCTGCCGGAGCTGTAATGCGGTCAAGCCGTGGAGCGAGTGGCATCGCAACGCCTCGGCCTCTGACGGCCTGTCCACGAGCTGTAAGGCTTGTCGGGCTGCCAAGGGCCGTGCCCATCACCTGAAGCGCAATTACGGCCTGACCGAAGCGGAGCGTGACGCCATGGTCGCTTCGCAGCGGGGGCTCTGTGTGATCTGTCTGAATGCTCCGGCCGCACATGTGGATCACTGCCACAAGACGGGTAGGGTCCGTGGCGTACTGTGCTTCAACTGCAATTCGGCCATTGGCAAGCTGGGGGACGACCCCGAGGCCGTACGCCGGGCCGCCGCCTATCTGGAAGGAAACTCGTGGAAGCCAATACTCGTGGCACCGGGCGTCTACCAGCTGCCTTCCTGACGCCTGGGTCGTCCTCCTTCATGGACTTCCTGTCGGACCACCAGCCGGAGCTGCTGCCGGGCAAGCGGACGCTCCCTCCGGTGCAGGGCGTCATCGAGGCCCCGCACGGGACGACGATCGTGGCCGTGACGTTCCCCGGAGGCGTCGTCCTCGCCGGTGACCGCCGCGCCACCATGGGCAACGTCATCGCCCAGCGGGACATCGAGAAGGTGTTCCCGGCGGACGAGCACTCCGCGGTCGGCATCGCCGGCACCGCGGGCCTGGCCGTGGAGATGGTCAAGCTCTTCCAGCTGGAGCTGGAGCACTTCGAGAAGGTCGAAGGCGCGCAGCTCTCCCTGGAGGGCAAGGCGAACCGCCTGTCGACGATGATCCGCTCCAACCTCGGCATGGCCATGCAGGGCCTGGCCGTGGTCCCCCTGTTCGCGGGGTACGACCTGGACCGCGAGAGGGGCCGCATCTTCTCGTACGACGTGACCGGCGGCCGCAGTGAGGAGCACAACTTCGCGGCGACCGGCTCGGGCTCGGTGTTCGCGCGCGGTGCGATGAAGAAGCTGTTCCGCGACGACCTGACCGAGGAAGAGGCCACCACCTTGGTGGTGCAGGCGCTGTACGACGCGGCCGACGACGATTCGGCGACCGGTGGTCCCGATGTCGCGCGCCGGATCTATCCGATCATCACGGTGATCACCGACGACGGTTTCCGCAGGCTGACCGAGCAGGAGGCGTCCGAGCTGTCGCGCGCGGTGCTCCAGCGGCGGCTGGAGGAGCCGGACGGCCCGCGGGCCGCCCTGCTCTGAGCGGGCGTTCTCGGTCTTCGCAGTGAGGTGATCCCAGTGACCATGACAGAAAGGGACGGATAACCGGTGTCGACGCCGTTCTATGTCTCACCCCAGCAGGCCATGGCGGACCGCGCCGAGTACGCCCGCAAGGGCATCGCACGCGGCCGCAGTCTGGCGGTCATGCAGTACGCCGACGGGATCGTGTTCGTCGGTGAGAACCCGTCCCGTGCGCTGCACAAGTTCAGCGAGATCTACGACCGGATCGGCTTCGCGGCCGCCGGCAAGTACAACGAGTACGAGAACCTGCGCATCGGCGGTGTCCGGTACGCGGACCTGCGCGGTTACACCTACGACCGGGACGACGTGACCGCGCGCGGTCTGGCGAACGTGTACGCGCAGACGCTGGGCACGATCTTCTCCTCGGCGGCCGAGAAGCCGTACGAGGTGGAGCTGGTGGTGGCGGAGGTCGGTGAGACGCCGGAGGGCGACCAGATCTACCGGCTGCCGCACGACGGTTCCATCGTGGACGAGCACGGTTCGGTGGCGGTCGGCGGCAACTCCGAGCAGATCAGCACGTTCCTGGACCAGCGGCACCGGGACGGGATGAGCCTGGCGGAGGCGCTGAAGCTGGCGGTGCAGGCGTTGTCGCGGGACACCAACGGCGGCGAGCGGGAGATTCCCGCGGAGCGTCTGGAGGTGGCGGTGCTGGACCGGACGCGGCCGCAGAAGCGGAAGTTCAAGCGGATCGTGGGCGGTCAGCTCTCGCGGCTGCTCGCGGCGAACGGCGCGACGACCGAGGCGGAGAGCGCGGACGACCCGGAGGAGTGAGGCCGGCGCCCCCGCGCGGTGTTGTCCAGGTGCCCTCGGCCGGTCTCCGGCCGGGGGCGCTTTGTGTCGGTGGCGCCACATGGCCCCTAGGAGGGCCGTGGCGGGGCCGTGGAGGCGCGAGGGATGAGCTGTACGGGGATGTCCCCGCGTGGGGGTTCCCGGCCGTCCAGGACGGCGAGGAGGGCCTGCATGCCGCGTTCGCCGAAGAGTTCGGCGTCGAGGCGGACGGTGGTCAGCTCGGGGTCGAGGGCGGTGGCGAGGGCGAGGTCGTCGAGGCCGGTGACGGAGAGGTCGTCGGGGATGCGCAGGCCGATGCGGCGGGCGGCCTTGTAGGCGCCGGCGGCGAGTTTGTCGTCGTCGCAGACGATGGCGGTGGGGCGGGGTCCCGGGGTGGTGAGGGCGGCCTCGGTGGCGGCTCGGGCGGCGTCGATGGTGATGGGCGCGTGGGCGGTGGTGAGGCGGGTGCCGGGGGCGGCGGCGAGGCGGGCGGCGAGTTCGCGGGCGCGGATCTCGAAGGTCCAGGAGGGGACGTCGGCGGCGAGGTGCAGGAGGTGGCGGTGGCCGAGGCCGAGGAGGTGCTCGGTGACCTGGCGGACGCCGTCGGTGATGTCGAGGTTGACGGTGGCGGCGCCGAGGCTGCCGGCGGGGTCGCTGTCGAGCATGACGAGGGGGAGCTGGTCGCCGCTGATGGCGGTGAGGGCGTCGGCGGCCATGGAGGAGGCGATGACGCCGTCGAGGGCGGCCTGGGCGCTGGCGAAGGGGTCGCGGGCGGGGCCGACGCCTTCGGGGGAGGGGTAGAGGACGACGCCGAAGCCGTGTTCGGCGGCGACGCGGGCGGCTCCGGTGTAGACGCCGGCGAAGAACTCGGTGGTGAGGGCGGGGACGACGAGGAGGACGGTGCGGGTGTGGCCGAGCCGGAGGTTGCGGGCGGCGAGGTTGGGGCGGTAGCCGAGGTCGGTGGCGGCCTGGCGGACGCGCTGGGCGGTGGTCTCGGAGACGCGGCCGCGCCATTTGTCGCCGAGGACGAGTGAGACGGCGGCCTGGCTGACTCCGGCCGCGCGGGCGACGTCACGGCTGGTCGGGCGCGTGCTGCTGCGTGCCACCGCGGTCGTGCTCCTCTGGGTGCTGGGGTGCTGGGGTGCTGGGGTGCTGTGTGGACGGTCGGACAGCGCACATGGTACGTATGAAAGCGCTAGTTATACGTAACACTTCGGGGACATCGCGCGACGGCGGTCGGGGGTGCCGGAGCGGCCGCTGAAGGGGCGGGACATGGCGACGGGTTATCTGGAGATCCTGCGGGCGCGGCACGCGCTGCGCCTGCTGACGGGCACGCTGGTGGGGCGGCTGCCCAACGCGGTGGCGCCGATCGCCATGGTGCTGTTCGTGCGCGCGGAGGGCGGTACGTACAGCCTGGCGGGCGCGCTGGCGGCGGTGTACGGGGTGGCGAACGCGGTGGGCCAGCCGCTGCTGGGCCGGCTGGTGGACCTGTACGGGCAGCCGCGGGTGCAGTTGCCGGCGGCGGTGGCGTCGGCGCTGGCGATGGCGGGGTTCGCGTTCTGCGGGATCGGTCCGCTGGGCCTGGCGTACGCGCTCGTGGCGCTGTCGGGTCTGTGCACGCCGCCGCTGGAGGGCGGGCTGCGGGCGCTGTGGCCGTCGGTGCTGCGCCGGGGGGACCAGGTGCACACGGCGTACGCGCTGGACGCGGTGGCGCAGGAGGTGATGTTCACGGTCGGGCCGCTGCTGGTGACGCTGTGCGTGTCGGTGTGGTCGGAGCGGGCCGCGCTGCTGGTGCTGAACGCGCTGGGGGTGCTGGGTGCGCTGTGGGTGGTGGTGTCGGCGCCGTCGCGGGCGTGGCGTTCGGAGCCGCGGGAGGCGCACTGGCTGGGCGCGCTCAGGTCGCGGGGGCTGCTGGCGCTGCTGGGGGCGTTCCTGTTCGTGGGGATCGCGATGGGGTCGATCACGGTGGCGTCGGTGTCGTACGCGGACGGGCACGGCGGTGACGCGGTGTACGGCTGGATGATGGCGGGGCTGGGCCTGGGCGCGCTGGCGGGTGGGACGGTGTACGGGGCGCGGCGGTGGTCCGGGGCGCCGGAGCGGCGGCTCAGGGCGCTGGTGGCGCTGCTGGCGGTGTGTTACCTGCCGTTGCTGTCGATGCCGGGGCCGGTGGCGATGGTGCTGCTGTCGGTGGTGGCGGGGGTGTTCCTGGCGCCGTGCATCGCGTGCGCGTTCATCATCGTGGACCGGCACGCTCCGGCGGGGACGGTGACGGAGGCGTTCTCGTGGCTGGTGACGACGTTCATGGTGGGCGCGTCGGTGGGGACGGGGCTCGCGGGGCCGGTGGTCCAGTCGGGTGGTGCGTCGTGGGGGTTCGCGCTGCCGGGGGTGGCGGGGGGTGTGTCCTTGCTGGTGCTGCTGGCCACGGGACGGGTGCTGTCGGCTCCCGCTGGGGGCGGTGTGGTTGCGGCTTCATCGGAAAATGATCCAGATCGTGCTGCCGAACCCCGTTTCAGTTCAGGGGATCGGGCGTAATGTTCAGTCATGGACCGCCGCATTTTCGGGCTGGAGAACGAGTACGGCGTCACGTGCACGTTCAGGGGACAGCGGCGTCTGTCTCCTGACGAGGTGGCGCGGTACCTCTTCCGCCGTGTCGTGTCATGGGGCCGCAGCAGCAATGTCTTTCTGCGGAACGGCGCCCGGCTGTATCTCGACGTGGGCTCACATCCGGAATACGCGACACCCGAGTGTGACAATGTGACCGAGCTGGTCACTCACGACAAGGCCGGCGAGCGCATTCTCGAGGGACTCCTGGTGGACGCGGAACGACGCCTGCACGAGGAGGGAATCGCGGGCGACGTCTACCTCTTCAAGAACAACACCGACTCGGCGGGCAACTCTTATGGTTGCCACGAGAACTATCTGGTGGCGCGGCACGGGGAGTTCTCCCGGCTCGCGGACATCCTCATCCCGTTCCTGGTGACCCGGCAGCTGTTGTGCGGGGCGGGCAAGGTGCTCCAGACACCGCGTGGTGCGGTGTACTGCGTGAGCCAGCGGGCGGAGCACATCTGGGAGGGCGTGTCGTCGGCGACGACACGTTCGAGGCCGATCATCAACACCCGCGACGAGCCGCACGCGGACGCCGAGCGCTACCGGCGGCTGCATGTCATCGTGGGCGACTCGAACATGTCTGAGACGACGATGCTGCTGAAGGTCGGCGCCACCGATCTGGTGCTGCGCATGATCGAGGCGGGCACGGTGATGCGGGATCTGACGCTGGAGAACCCGATCCGGGCGATCCGCGAGGTCAGTCACGACATCACCGGCCGGCGCAAGGTGCGTCTGGCCAGTGGCCGGGAGGCGTCGGCGCTGGAGGTGCAGCGCGAGTACTTCGACAAGGCGGTGGACTTCTGCGACCGCCGGGGTATCCGTACGGGCACGGTCGCGCAGGTGCTGGAGCTGTGGGGCCGGACGCTGGACGCGATCGAGACGGAGGACCTGGACCGGATCGGTACCGAGATCGACTGGGTGATGAAGTACAAGCTCATCGAGCGGTACCGCGAGAAGCACAACATGACGATGTCGCATCCGCGGGTCGCGCAGATAGACCTCGCGTATCACGACATCCACCGGCGTCGTGGGCTGTACTACCTGCTGGAGAAGAAGGGTCAGGCGGCGCGGATCTGCAATGACCTGAAGATCTTCGAGGGCAAGTCGGTGCCGCCGCAGACGACTCGGGCGCGGCTGCGCGGTGACTTCATCCGGCGGGCGCAGGAACAGCGCCGGGACTTCACGGTCGACTGGGTGCATCTGAAGCTCAACGACCAGGCGCAGCGCACGGTGTTGTGCAAGGACCCGTTCCGCTCGGTTGACGACCGGGTGGAGAAACTGATCGCCGGAATGTAGGAGCGGCCCCTCGGGTCGCGGCTTTTGGCGCCGTATTGCCTTCGAGCGCCACACGGGCGCCGTACGTTTCCCGTACGGCGCCCTTGTCACGCCGTAGAGTTGCGCGCACCAATCCGCAAGATCGACCGATTACGAGGCATCTCCCGTGCGCCGACGCTCACTCCTCATGGCCGCCGTTCCCGCTGGACTGGTCACGCTCGCCGGTTGCGGCGACGGCGATTCGAAGTCGAGCAAGGCGAGCGCGTCGCCCTCGCCGTCGGCGTCGTCGCCTCCGCCGCCGAAGATCGTGGAGGGTCCGCTGCCGGCGATCACGGCGGGGACGAAGTTCGGGGAGAAGCCGACGGTCGCCAAGGGGTCGGGGGACCCGTCGAAGGACCTGGCGGTCAAGACGGTGATCGCGGGCAACGGCCGCACGGTGGCGGAGAACGACTTCATCAAGGCCAACTACGTGGGCCAGATCTGGAGCTCGGGGAAGGTCTTCGACAGTTCCTACGACCGCAGCCCGCTGGTCCTCCAGCTGGCGCAGGGCAGCATCATCGACGGCTGGCGGTACGCGCTGACGGGGAAGAAGATCGGCAGCCGGGTGGAGATCGCGGTGCCGCCGACCTGGGGGTACGGGCCGTCGGGCAACGAGCAGGCGGGGATCAAGGGCACCGACACGCTGGTGTTCGTGATCGATCTGCTGGACTCCTTCAACACCAAGAGCTCGGCGAAGGGCAAGGAGGTCCCGCAGACGGACGCGGCCCTGCCCAAGGTGGCCACGAACACCGACGGCAGCCTGCCGAAGGTGACGCTGCCGAAGTCGGACCCGCCGAAGAAGCTGGTGTCGAACTACGTCCTGGAGGGTGACGGGGACGAGGTCACCAAGAAGCAGGCGATCCTGTGCCAGTTCCAGGGCCTGGAGTGGCAGGGCGGCCGGACGTTCCAGAAGACGTACGGCTCCGGGCGGCTGAGCCAGTTCTCGGTGGAGCAGATGGAGCAGGTCGTCAAGGGTCTGGCGCAGGGGGTCACGGGGAAGAAGGTCGGCAGCCGGGTGCTGATCGTGGTGCCGCCGGACCTGGGCTACGGCGACAACCCGCCGAGCGGGAGCGGTATCAAGAAGGGCGCCACGCTGGTCTTCACGGTGGACATCCTCGCGGCGATGTAGTGCCCGGGGCACCCGAGCTGCGGGGATGACAGACTGTCCATGTTTCGTTTCGTACACACGCAGGAGCTTTTGACGTGAGCATCGACAAGCCCGAGGTCGACTTTCCGGGCGGCGAGCCGCCGAAGGACCTTGAGATCAAGGACATCTGGGAGGGCGACGGCGAGGTCGCCGAGGCCGGTGACGTCGTCAAGGTGCACTACGTGGGCGTCGCGTTCTCCACGGGTGAGGAGTTCGACGCGTCCTGGAACCGCGGTACGCCGCTGGACTTCCAGCTCGGTGTCGGCCAGGTCATCCAGGGCTGGGACAAGGGCGTGCAGGGCATGAAGGTCGGCGGCCGCCGCCAGCTCGTGATCCCCGCGCACCTCGCGTACGGCGACCGCGGTGCCGGTGGCCGGATCGCGCCCGGCGAGACGCTGATCTTCGTCTGCGACCTCGTGGGCGTCGGCAAGCGCTGACCCGAGCCGGTCTGATCGGTTCTGATCGAAGAGGGGCCCGCGCCTGGTGCGCGGGCCCCTCTTCTGTGACCGCTCTCGTCCGCGACGGCCCTCGTTCTTTGCTTCGGCTTTTGCCGCGCCACCCGGGGGCGGTACGGTCGACGGTCGGAAGCACATGAGGGAAGGCGTAGGGCGTCGATGGCCATTGCCAAGGCCGAGCGGTTGATGAACCTCGCGCTGTGCCTGCTCGGCGCACGGCGGCCGCTCAGCAAGCGCGAGCTGCGCGGGTCCATCGAGGCGTACCTGGAAGCGGGGTCGGACGACTCCTTCAACCGCATGTTCGAGCGGGACAAGGACGACCTGCGCGAGCTGGGCCTGGTCATCGAGACCGTGGAGAACCTGGAGGGCGAGGTCGGCTATCTCGCCCGCCGTGACAGCAACCGGCTGCCCGCGATCACCCTGGACGCCGAGGAGGCCGCCGCCCTGGGCCTGGCCGCCAAGGTCTGGCAGCAGGCCCGGCTGGCCGGCGCGGCCAGCGGCGCCCTGCAGAAGCTGCGCGCGGCCGGGCTGCCCGAGGACGTCGACCCCTACGGCTCGCACGGCGCGCTGGAGCCCCGGATCCCGGTGCACGAGGCCGCGTTCGAGCCGCTGATGCTGGCCTGCCGGGACCGCCGCCCGGTGGTCTTCGACTACCGCAAGGCGTCCGCCGCGCGTCCCGAGACCCGGCATGTCGAGCCGTGGGCGCTGGAGTGCTGGCGCGGCCACTGGTACCTGGCCGGCTTCGATTGCGAGCGCGGCGCGGAGCGGGTCTTCCGGCTGTCGAGGATCACCGGCAAGGTCCGCGCCCGCGGTACGGGCTTCACCGCGCCGGTCCCGGACGTGGTGACCGTGCGGGAGACGGTACGGGGCTGGGCGGGGGAGACCGCCGACCGCTCCGCGCTGATCCGGCTGCGTACGGGTGCCGGCTACCCCCTGCGCGCCAAGGCCACCAAGGTGCGCGAGGCGGGCGACGGCTGGGACGAGCTGGAGATCCCGTACGGGCACGGGCTGGACGCCTGGCTGGTGGAGTTCGGGCCGGACGTGGTGGTGCTGGAACCGGCCGAACTGCGGGCGGACGTGGTGGACCGGCTGCGTGCCGTGGCCAAGGGCTGAGAGCGGAGCGAGAACACCATGGCAGGCAAACCGGCGCGGCCCGTGAACGCCATCGACCAGACCCGGCGGATGCTGTCGCTGGTCACGTATCTGCGTGAGCGCCCCGGCGCCCGGATCGCGGACGTGGCCCGCGCCTTCGGCATCACCGAGGACGAACTCGTCTCCGACCTGGACGTGCTGCCCATGTGCGGCACCTCTTTCCGGGGCGGGGACCTGCTGGACATCGACACCGACGGCGAGCGGATCTGGTGGCACAACCCGGCCGCCCTCGGCGAGGACGCGGCCGAGCCGCTCCGGCTCGCCGCCGACGAGGCGACCGCGCTGCTGGTGGCCGCCCGCGCGGTGGCCACCCTGCCCGGCCTGCGCGAGAGCGACCGGCAGGCACTGGTCCGGGCCACCGCCAAGGTGGAGACCGCCGCCGGCGAGGTGGCCGGGGCCAGTTCCCGGCTGTCGGTGACCTTCGAGTCCGAGGGCGGGGTCTTCGCCGACGTCGACCGGGCGATCTCCGAGCGCCGCCGGCTGTGGGTGCGCTACTACTCCCCGGCCCGCGACGAGCTGACCGAGCGGGAGATCGACCCGATCCGCCTGGTCACCATGGGGCACACCTACGTCGAGGCGTGGTGCCGCCGCTCGGAGGCGCGCCGTACCTTCCGGCTGGACCGGGTCGCGGAGATCCGGATTCTCGACGAGCCGGCCGCGCCGCCCGAGATAGAGCCGCGCGATCTGTCCGAGGGGCTGGTGCAGCCCGCCGCCGAGGACCCCGAGGTGGTGGTCGAGGTCGGCCCCGGCGGGCGCTGGGTCGCCGAGTACTACCCGCACGACACGGCCGAGGAACTGCCCGACGGCGGCCTGCGCATCACGCTGCGCACCCCCGACCCGGCCTCGCTGCGCCGGCTCGCCCTGCGGCTCGGTCCGGACGGCCGGATCGTGTCGCCGTCGGACCTGGCCGACCGCGCCCGCCGGGCCGCCCGCGAGGCGCTGGCCGCATACGAGGAGCACGAGGTGCACGACGAGCGGGAGCACACGCCGTGAACGAGACCCCGGTGTCCGGGCCGGCGCGCGAGGTGACGGCGGCCGCCGCCTTCGCCGGGATGCGGCGCGCCGTCCCCGTGGTGTTCAAGGCGGCCTGCCCCGACTGCCGAGGCCGGTTCGAACTCCTCGCGAACGCGCTGCGGCTGGCCATCGGCGGCTCCAGCCGGACCACGTTCTACTCCTTCACCTGCCCCGGGTGCGGCACGGCGGTGCGCAAACCCGCCGGGGACCGGATCGTGCAACTGCTCAGCGGGGCCGGCGTGCGGACCCTGCGGCTGCACTCCACCGTCTGAAGCCGGCTCCGGGACGGTCTAGGCTCGTGCTCATGTTCTGGCCGATGTTCGCGGTAGCCATGGGATTTCTGGGCCTCGCCGTGCTGGGGGTGCTCGCCGTCCGCGTCTTCGTTGCCGCGCGGCAACTCGGCCTCCAGGTCGCCGACTCCGGGCGGCGCATCAGCCGCGCCGCCGAGGACCTGGAGCGGGCCGCGGTGCACACCGCCCGCGCCGCCGACACACTCTGACCTGCGCGCCTTCCACAGCCACGGAAACGCCACAAGCGGTTTGCGTCACTTCGCCCTGTCATGCGGGACGGACGTACGGGTACGCTGCTGGTCGCGGTGCGGCGAACGAGGCGCGTGCCGCGGACCGGGAGTACGCACGGGGATTGCCTCTCGTTTACCCCGGAGCGTTACGATCGCTGCCGGCACGACCATCCGGACGCTTGTCCGAGCGGTCGGACAGCACCCCCACCCCCGCCTCGGTGAGAAGGTACTAACTCATGATCGGAAGGCTCGGTCCTACCGAGATCATTCTCATTCTCGTCGTCGTCTTCCTGCTCTTCGGCGCGAAGAAGCTTCCGGACATGGCCCGCTCGCTGGGCAAGTCCGCGCGCATCCTCAAGAGCGAGGCGAAGGCGATGAAGGAGGAGGGCAGCACCTCCACCACGCCCGCCCCCGGCGAGCAGCCGCCCGCCCAGCGCACCATCCAGTCGGCCCCCGGCGACGTGCACAGCGCCCGCCCGGTCAACGAGCCCACGGACACCACCCAGCGCTGACCCGCGGCCGCATCACCGGCCTGCCGCACGAGATGAGGACGTGGGTTGCTCAAGTCTGCCCGCAAGAAAGAGAAGGACCCCGAGGGGCGGATGCCCCTCGTGGAGCACCTGCGCGAGCTGCGCAACCGGCTCGCCAAGGGCATGTTGGCGATCACGGTCGTCTCCGTGGTGGTCGCCTTCTACAGCCAGAACCTGATGTCCTTCCTCTCGCATCCGGTCCCGCGCTGCACCGGTGGCCTGGGTGAGTCCACCGGAGGCTCCTGCGCGGTCATCGCCTACACCGACCTGCTGTCGCCCTTCACCACCACGGTGAAGGTCTGCTTCATGGCGGGCGTGGTCCTCTCCAGCCCCGTGTGGCTCTACCAGCTCTGGGCGTTCATCGCGCCGGGCCTGCACCGCAACGAGCGCAAGTACACCTACGGGTTCGTGGCCGCGGCCGTGCCGCTGTTCCTGGCGGGCGCCTGGCTCGCCTACACGATCCTGCCGATCAGCATGCGGGTGCTGCTGGGCATCACCCCCGACGGCTCGGCGAACATCCTGCCGATGGACAAGGTCCTGGACTTCATCGTCCGGATGATCCTCATCTTCGGCGGCGCCTTCGAGCTGCCGCTGCTGCTGGTCATGCTGAACTTCGCCGGTGTGGTGACCGGGCGCCGCATGGCCGGCTGGTGGCGCGGTGTGGTCATGGGCGTCTTCGTCTTCGGCGCCGTCGCCACCCCCACCACGGACCCCTTCGGCATGATCGCGCTGGCCGGCCCCATCGTGGTGCTGTACTTCATCGCCGTCGGCATCGCGCTGCTCAACGACCGCCGCCGCGAGCGCGCCGACGAGGCGGCCGAACTGGACGACGACGAAGCCTCGCCGCTCGATCACCGGCCGGAGCCGATCACCGGCCCGGAGCGGCTGACCGCCGCCGTCCCCGAGCAGGGCCGCCAGACCGAGGCGCTGCCGCCGGGCCGCCACGAGGGCTACGACGACGTCACCTGAGCGGACCAGTACCCGCGAGCGAGGGGCCGGACGGATCTTCCGTCCGGCCCCTCCTCCACGTGACCGGCCGCCCGCGCGGGCCGGGCGGAGGTGGTCGTTCCGTTTAGGTGGGCGTGGGAAGCGATAATGATCGTCCTGTTGTCGGTGCGGGCCGGTACGCTCGAAAGCACGATGACAGAGGACCTCTCACCGGCCGAGCGGTACGCGGCATCCCGAGTGCGGGCCGCCGAGCAGGCCACCGCGCTCGCGGGCTTCCGCGAGATGTACGACTTCGGCCTCGACGACTTCCAGGTGGAAGCCTGCACCGCACTCGAGGACGGCAAGGGCGTGCTGGTGGCCGCCCCCACCGGCTCGGGCAAGACGATCGTGGGCGAGTTCGCCGTCCAGCTCGCCCTGGAGCAGGGCAAGAAATGCTTCTACACGACGCCCATCAAGGCCCTGTCGAACCAGAAGTACGCCGACCTGTGCCGCCGCTACGGAGCCGACAAGGTCGGCCTCCTCACCGGTGACAACAGCGTCAACTCCGACGCCCCGATCGTCGTCATGACGACCGAGGTGCTGCGCAACATGCTGTACGCGGGCTCCCAGACCCTTCTGGGCCTCGGCTACGTGGTCATGGACGAGGTGCACTACCTCTCCGACCGCTTCCGGGGCGCCGTCTGGGAAGAGGTGATCATCCACCTGCCCGAGTCGGTGACCCTGGTGTCGCTGTCGGCCACCGTGTCCAACGCCGAGGAGTTCGGCGACTGGCTGGACACCGTGCGCGGCGACACCGAGGTGATCGTCTCCGAGCACCGCCCCGTACCGCTGTTCCAGCACGTGCTCGCCGGGCGGCGGATGTACGACCTGTTCGAGGAGGGCGAGGGAGCCAAGAAGGCCGTCAACCCCGACCTCGCCCGGCTCGCCCGGATGGAGGCCACCCGGCCCTCCTACCAGGACCGCAGGCGCGGCCGCGCCATGCGCGAGGCCGACCGGGAGCGGGAGCGCCGGCAGCGCCAGCGCGCCTGGACACCGGGCCGCCCCGAGGTCATCGAGCGCCTGGACGCCGAGGGCCTGCTGCCCGCCATCACCTTCATCTTCAGCCGCGCCGCCTGCGAGGCCGCCGTCCAGCAGTGCATGTACGCGGGGCTCAGGCTCAACGACGAGGAGGAGCGGGAGCAGGTCCGCGCCCTGGTCGAGGAGCGCACCGCGAACATCCCGCCCGAGGACCTGCACGTCCTCGGCTACTACGAATGGCTGGAGGGCCTGGAGCGCGGCATCGCCGCCCACCACGCCGGCATGCTGCCGACCTTCAAGGAGGTCGTGGAGGAGCTGTTCGTACGCGGCCTGGTCAAGGCCGTGTTCGCCACCGAGACCCTCGCGCTCGGCATCAACATGCCAGCCCGCTCGGTGGTGCTGGAGAAGCTCGTCAAGTGGAACGGCGAACAGCACGCCGACATCACCCCCGGCGAGTACACCCAGCTCACCGGCCGGGCCGGCCGCCGGGGCATCGACGTCGAGGGCCACGCCGTGGTGCTGTGGCAGCGGGGGATGAGCCCCGAGCACCTCGCCGGGCTCGCGGGCACCCGCACCTATCCGCTGCGCTCCAGCTTCAAGCCGTCGTACAACATGGCGGTCAACCTGGTCGAGCAGTTCGGGCGGCACCGCTCGCGGGAGCTGCTGGAGACGTCGTTCGCGCAGTTCCAGGCCGACAAGTCGGTCGTCGGGATCTCCCGGCAGGTGCAGCGCAACGAGGAGGGCCTGGAGGGCTACAAGGACTCCATGACCTGCCACCTCGGCGACTTCGACGAGTACGCGCGGCTGCGCCGCGAACTCAAGGACCGGGAGACCGAGCTGGCCCGGCAGGGCGCCAACCAGCGGCGCGCCGAGGCCGCAGTCGCCCTGGAGAAGCTCAAGCCGGGCGACATCATCCACGTGCCCACCGGCAAGTACGCGGGCCTCGCCCTCGTGCTCGACCCGGGCGTGCCCGCCGGGCGGACCGGCGGCCAGCGGGGCTTCGACCACCACGACGGGCCCCGCCCGCTGGTGCTCACCGCCGAACGGCAGGTCAAGCGGCTGGCGTCGATGGACTTCCCGGTCCCGGTGGAGGCGCTGGACCGGATGCGCATCCCGAAGACGTTCAACGCCCGCTCCCCGCAGTCCCGTCGGGACCTCGCCTCCGCGCTGCGCACCAAGGCCGGGCACATCCCGCCGGAGCGGGCCCGCAAGAAGCGTGCGCAGGCCGCCGACGACCGGGAGATCGCCCGGCTGCGCACCGCCATCCGCGCGCACCCCTGCCACGGCTGCGACGACCGCGAGGACCACGCCCGCTGGGCCGAGCGCTACCACCGGCTCCAGCGCGACACCTCGCAGCTGGAGCGGCGCATCGAGGGCCGCACCAACACCATCGCGCGGACCTTCGACCGGATCGTGGCCCTGCTGACCGAACTGGACTACCTCCGGGGCGACGAGGTCACCGCCAACGGCAAGCGGCTCGCCCGGCTCTACGGCGAGTTGGACCTGCTGGCCAGCGAATGCCTGCGCGAGGGCGTGTGGGAGGGGCTCGGCCCCGCCGAACTCGCCGCCTGCGTCTCGGCGTTGGTGTACGAGTCGCGGGTCAGCGACGACGCCATGACCCCCAAGCTGCCCTCCGGGCCGGCCCAGTCCGCGCTCGGCGAGATGGTGCGGATCTGGGGGCGGCTGGACGCGCTGGAGGAGGACTTCCGGATCAGCCAGACCGAGGGGGTCGGGCAGCGGGAGCCGGATCTCGGGTTCGCCTGGATCGTCCACCAGTGGGCTTCCGGCAAGGGGCTCGACGAGGTGCTGCGCGAGGCGGAGATGCCCGCGGGGGACTTCGTGCGGTGGACGAAGCAGGTGATCGACGTTCTCGGTCAGGTCGCGGCGGCTGCTCCTGCGGAGGGCTCGACGGTCGCCAAGAACGCGCGCAAGGCTGTTGATCAGCTGCTGCGGGGAGTGGTGGCCTACTCGTCCGTGGGATGAGGGACCTCGGGAAGGGCCGGCTTCGGTCGGCCCTTTTCGTATGCGCGAACGGTATTACTCAACGTGTTCGATTGGGTGCTCGCTGTGTAAATAGGGTGACGGTACTCCTGTTGCTCGGGGGATTTCAGGTGCTTGCCGAATATGACACGGGGGTGTCCCGGTCGGATTAGGCTCGCCCGCGGCGGACCCGGTTGAGATGGATTCGGGCGCCTGTTCCCCTATATACCGTTCTTCCCAGAAGGCATCCATGGTGAGTGTTCAGAAACCTCCCGGTGTCCGTGAACGACCGTACGCACAGGTGTTGTTGCCGCCCGCCCTGGTGATGGCCGCGATCACCGCGGCCGCCGTGTTCCTGGTGCCGGGCCCCGCCCGGATCGCCGTCGCCTGCTGTGGGCTGGTGGCCACCGCGCTGCTGCTCGCCACCGCGAGCGAGGTGGTGCGGCGCGGGCGTCAACTCCGGTCCGTGGAAGCCGAGAACGCCCGGCACACCGCGTATCTGGAGCAGCGCATCGCCGCGCATGACGCGGAGATCGTCCGCCTCGGCTCCGAGGTGCTGCCGCTGGCGCTCGGGCGGCTGCGCGGTGGCGAGCGACTGCGGGACGTGCTGCGCACCGTCGTCGACGAGGACCCCGAGCTGCGTCATCTCCCGCCGTCCCAGCGCGAGTTGCTCCGGGTCGCGCTGCGCGGTGCCGAGCACGAGATCAACATGAGGGACGCCACTCAGCGGGCCTTCGTCACCACCGCCCGGCGCGTGCAGGCCATCGTCCACCAACAGGCCAAGGAACTGCGGGAGATGGAGGAGGACCACGGCCGCAACGCCGAGGTCTTCGACGACCTGCTGCGCGTCGACCACGGCACCGCGCTGATCGGCCGCCTCGCCGACTCCATCTCGGTCCTCGGCGGCGGCCGGCCGGGGCGCCAGTGGCCGGTGCCCGTCTCGCTCTACAGCGTGCTGCGGGGCGCGATGTCCCGCATCCTGGAGTTCCCCCGGATCAACCTCGCCTCGATCGTCAACATCAACATCAAGGGCACCTCGGTCGAGCCGGTCATCCACGCGGCCGCCGAGCTGTTCGACAACGCCACCCGCTACTCGCCGCCCTCGACCAAGGTGCATGTCACCGCCTTCGAGGTGCAGAGCGGCCTCGCCATCGAGATCGAGGACGCCGGCGTCAGCCTCAGCGAGGAGGGCCGGGCCCGGATCGAGCAGATGATCCTGGACGCCCGCGCCGACGACGACGCGCACAACCTCGGCGACAGCCCCCGGCTCGGCCTCGCCGTGGTCGGCCGGCTCTGCAACGCCTTCGACATGGACGTCTCGCTGCGCGCCTCCGCGTACGGCGGCGTCCGCGCCATCCTCGTCGTCCCCCGCGACATGCTCACCACCGAACCCGGCGTCGGCGCCGCGCACGGCATCGGCGCCACCGCCGTACCGATGCCCGAACTCGGCGCGCTGGAGGGTCCCAAGCGGCCGCCCAAGCGCCGCCGCCCCACCGCACCGCGCGTCCCGGCACCCACCTCGATGGAGGACGACGCCCCCGAGGTCACCGAGTGGACGCCGAACGGGCTGCCGCAGCGCCGCAGCCGGGTGACCGTACCGCTCAGCCAGCGCTACGCCGAACAGGCCGCCATCGAGCAGGCCGAGCGCGAGGGGCGGCCCAGCATCTGGTCCCAGCCCGAACCCGAGCCCCGGCCCCCGGCCGACCCGGAGCGGCAGAAGCTTCTCGACCGCGAACCGGGCATGTGGGTCGACGCCTTCTGGGAGGGCATGAAGAAGGGCAACGAAGGCGCCCACCCCACCGACTTCACCCGGAATCCGACCGCCTACCTGCATCTGATCGACGACTCGGCCGACACCGGAGCCGGCGACGAGGGGGAGCCCAAGTGATCCAGCAGCGTGCCAACTTCGACTGGATGCTCAAGCAACTGCACGACGGCGTACCCGGCATCGAGATGATCGTGGTGCTCTCCTCGGACGGTCTGCGCATCGCCCGCTACGGCGGCGACCCCGACGCCGCCGACCGGGTGGCCGCCGCCTGCGCCGGCGTACAGAGCCTGGCGGCTGCGGTCGCCCAGGAACTCCCGGGCAGCAGCGGCGAGATGAAGCTCGTCGTCATCGAGATCGACGGCGGCTACTTCTATCTGATGGCCGCCGGGGACAACGCCTACCTCGCCGTCCTCGCCGACGTGGTGTGCGAGCCCGGCCGGATGGGCGGCATGATGCGCGACCTCGTCGTCCGGATCGGCGCCCATCTCACCTCCCCGCCCCGGCGCGGCGGGCAGGCCGTATGACCCCGCGCCGCAAACGGCGCCTGCCGCAGGAGGCGCCCTCCCCGCCGCCCGTAGCCCCGGACGCGGGCGAGGAGGCGGAGGAGGGCAGCCCCGAGCGGCTGTACGCCGTCACCGGACTGCACGAGGGCGGCCGGGCGCAGCTCGATCTGGTCACCCTGATCGTGGCGCGCTCGGCGCCCCCGCCGACCAGCGCCCCCGAACAGGCGGCCGTGCTCCGGCTCTGCTCCTCGCCCCTGTCCGTGGCCGAACTCTCGGCCTACCTCGACCTGCCGTTCAGCGCGACGACCGCGCTGCTCACCGAGCTGATCGGCGCCGACCTGGTGCAGGCCCGCGCCCCGATCGTCCGCCAGGCGCTCCCCGACCGGACCCTCCTCGAAGCGGTGATGCATGGACTCCAACGCCTCTGACGCCGTCCCCGCGATCCCCGGCCCGCGCACCGGGGAACGGCTCCCGCAGACCGCGCAGGCCGCGGTGAAGATCGTGATCGTGGGCGGCTTCGGCGTCGGCAAGACCACCATGGTCGGCTCGGTCAGCGAGATCAGACCGCTGACCACCGAGGAGACCATGACCCAGGCCGGTATCGGCATCGACGACGACTACGGCTCCGAGACCAAGACCGCCACCACCGTGGCCATGGACTTCGGCCGTATCAGCATCACCGGGAAACTGGTGCTCTACCTCTTCGGCACCCCCGGCCAGGAACGCTTCTGGTTCCTGTGGAACCGCCTCTTCGAGGGCGCGCTCGGCGCGGTCGTCCTGGTCGACACCCGCCGGCTGGACGTCAGTTTCGACGTCATGGGCCGGCTGGAGGAACGCGGCGTGCCCTTCATCGTCGCCGTCAACTCCTTCCCGGACGCTCCCCGGCACCCCATCGAGGAACTGCGCGGCGCGCTCGACCTGGCGCCGGAGATCCCGATCGTCGAGTGCGACGTACGCCGCCGCGCCTCCAGCCGGGACACCCTGCTGACGCTGATGCACTTCCTGCACTCCCTCGCCCGGTCCGGCGCCCTGACCTGAGCGGGCGCGCGAACCCCACCAGCCGTTTCCCGAAAGCGATCACTGTGACGCCTGAACCCCAGACCCCGACAGGCACCCCCGACACCGCGCCCGGCCCGCCGCCGGGCTGCCCCGCGCACGGCACCGGTCCCGGCGGCCTGCACCGGCTGTACGGCCCGGACGCGCCCGACCTGGACGACCTCTACGAGCGGCTGCGCGAGAAGCACGGCCCCGTGGCCCCCGTACTCCTCCACGACGACGTGCCCATGTGGGTGGTCCTCGGGCACGCCGAGAACCTGCACATGGTGCGCAGCCCCTCGCAGTACACCCGCGACAGCCGGGGCTGGACCCCGCTGCTGGAAGGCATGGTCAAGCCCGACCATCCGCTGATGCCGCACATCGCCCGGCAGCCGATCTGCGCGCACGCCGAGGGCGACGAGCACCAGCGGCTGCGCGCGGCCGTCACCGCCGCGATGGGCACCATCGACCACCGGGGCCTGCGCCGCTCCATCAACAGCTCCACCCAGGAACTCGTCAACCGCTTCTGCGGGCGCGGCCGGGCCGATCTGGTCTCGCAGTTCGCCGAGCATCTGCCCATGGCCGTGATGTGCGAGATCCTCGGCATGCCCGAGGAGTTCGACGACCGGATGGTGCAGGCCGCCCGGGACGCGCTCAAGGGCACCGACACCGCCATCCAGAGCCACACCTACGTGATGGAGGCGCTTCAAGGGCTCACCGCCCGGCGCCGGGCCCGCCCCGAGGACGACGTCACCAGCCACCTCGTCACGCACCCGGCGGGGCTCAGCGACGACGAGGTCCGCGAGCATCTGCGGCTGCTGCTGTTCGCCGCGTACGAGACGACCGCCAACCTGCTGGCCAACGCGCTGCGCATGGTGCTCACCGAGCCGGGGTTCCGCGCCCGGCTCAACGGCGGCCAGATGACGGTGCCGGAGGCGATCGAGCAGTCGCTGTGGGACGAGCCGCCGTTCAGCACGGTCCTCGGCTACTACGCCAAGCAGGACACCGAGCTGGGCGGCCAGCGCATCCGGCGCGGCGACGGGCTGCTGTTCGCGCCCGCCCCGGGCAACCTCGACCCTCGGGTGCGGCCCGACCCGACCGCGCACATGAAGGGCAACCGGTCCCATCTCGCCTTCGGCGGCGGCCCGCACGAGTGCCCCGGCCAGGACATCGGGCGGGCCATCGCCGACATCGGGGTGGACGCCCTGCTGACCCGGCTGCCGGACGTCCGGCTGGAGTGCGCCGAGGAGGACCTGCGCTGGCGGTCCTCGATCGCGTCCCGGCATCTGGTGTCCTTGCCGGTGCTGTTCGAGCCCAAGCCGAAGCAGGACGTCAACCGGGCGCCCAGCATGTCCTCCCTCCATCCGCACCGGTTGCAGGAGCCGGTGCCGCAGCCGCGCGGGTGGACCGAGGAGGAGAAGCCTGCCCCGGTGGCGGCGCCGCCCGCCGAGCCGCCCGTGTCCGCCCCCGCGCCGGAGTGGAGCGCGCCGCCGCCGAGCCGCTGGCAGCGGATGTGGCGGTGGCTGCTGGGGGAGTAGCCCCGGCGGTCAGGCGCCCGCCCACTCCTCGGGCGCGGTCCACGCCTGGAGCGTGCGCCCGCTGACGAAGCTGTGCCGGGCGCCGGTCAGCGGGTCGGTGAACTCCAGCCTGCGGGCGAGGAGTTGGAGGGGGCGGCGGAAGTCGCCGGGCGCGGTGGCCGGGGTCACCTCCGGGTAGAGGGGGTCGCCGAGGATGGGGACGCCGAGCGCGTTCAGATGCACCCGGAGCTGATGGGTCTGGCCGGTGGCGGGCAGCAGACGGTACCGGGCCAGGCCGTCCCGCTCGCGGTGCCCGTCGATCTCCACCCGGGTCACCGCGTTGGGCTCGCCCTCGATCTCCCGCGCGGCCAGCACCCCGCGCTCCTTCAGAATCCGGCTGCGTACGGTCCGGGGCAGCTCCAGCTCCGAGGCGTACGGGGCGACGGCCTCGTACTCCTTGCGCACCCGGCGGTCGCGGAACAGGCCCTGGTAGGCGCCGCGTTCGCCGGGGCGGACGGTGAAGAGGACCAGTCCGGCCGTGAGCCGGTCCAGGCGGTGCGCGGCGCCGAGTTCGGGCAGGCCGAGGTCGTGGCGGAGGCGGGCGAGCAGGGTCTCGGAGACGTGGGAGCCGCGCGGGGTGGTGGCCAGGAAGTGCGGCTTGTCGGCGACGACGATGTGCTCGTCCCGGTACACCACCTCGACCGGGAACGGCACCGGCACCTCCGGCGGCAGCTCGCGGTGGAACCACACGAACATCCCCGGCCGGTACGGCGCGTCCGGCGCCACCGGCAGCCCGTCGGCGCCCACCACCGCCCCGGCGTGGAACATCGCCTCCACCACGCCCGGACCGGCGCCCGTCATCCGCGCCACCAGATGCTCGCGCACCGTGGCCCAGGCCCCGTCCCCCGCGTCCTCCCTGTTCACGGGCAGCCGCACCCGCACGGGGTCGACGCCCCGGCGCTGGGGGAGCGGGGCGGGCGGGGGCTGCGTACGACGTCTCATCAGGTGTCCCAGGTTACGGCGGTGGCCCCGATCCGGTTGGCCCGCCGCCCGGCGCTTGGCAGGATGCCGGGCATGCCCTATCTGATCAGCCTGGTGCTGCCCGAAGGAACCCTGTCCGGCCGGCCGCAGCCCGAGATCCCGGCCGGTGCCGGGCTGCGCCTGCGCCCCTGGCGGACCGAGGACGCGCCCGCCGTCCACGCCGCCTTCCAGGACCCCACGCTCAACCAGTGGCACGCCAAGTCCTGCGACTCCCCCGAGGAGGCCGCCGGCTGGATCGAGAGCTGGCACGGACAGTGGGCGCGCGAGTGCGACGCCCAGTGGGCCGTGGTGCACGCGGACACCGGCGAACTGCGCGGCCGGGCCGCGCTGCGGCAGATCCGGCTGCGGGACGGCGTGGCCGAGGTCGCGTACTGGACGGTGGCGTCGGCGCGCGGGCAGGGTGTGGCCCGGCACGCCACGGACGCGCTGGTGCGCTGGTCGTTCGACGAGATCGGCTTCAACCGGCTGGAGCTGATGCACGCCACCGCCAACACGGCGTCCTGCCGGGTCGCCACCAAGGCCGGGTTCGCGGTGGAGGGCACCCGGCGCCGGGCGCTGCTGCACCCCGACGGCTGGCACGACATGCATCTGCACGCCCGGCTCAAGGGCGACTGACCGGCCGCCCCCGGCCGTTCACGCGGCCGCGTCCTCCTGCTCGGCCTCGATGCGCGCGTTCCACTCCGGCTTGCTGGCCTGCCAGCCGTCCTCGTTGTGGCCCAGGCGCCAGTAGCCGGAGATGGACAGGTCCTCGCGGGGGATCTGCGCCTCGACCCGCAGCATCCGGCGCAGCTCCTTCACGAAGGACGCCTCGCCGTGCACGAAGGCGTGCGGACGGCCCTCGGGGAACTCCAGCGCCCGTACGGCCTCCAGCAGGGCCTCGCCGACCGGGCGGTTCCCCCGGTGCAGCCAGACGACCTCCACATCGGAGTCGATCTTCTGCTCCTCCTCGGGCCCGGCCACCTCCACGAAGGCGTGCGCTGGCGTGCCCGGCGGCAGGGTCTCCAGGGAGCGGGCGATGGCGGGCAGCGCGCTCTCGTCCCCGACGAACAGCTGCCAGTCGGCCGTCACATCGGGGGTGTAGGCGCCGCCGGGGCCGAAGAAGCGCAGGGTCTCGCCCGGCTGGACGCGGGTGGCCCAGGGCCCGGCGAGGCCCTCGTCACCGTGGATGACGAAGTCCAGGGTCATCTCCCGGCGCCCGGCGTCCCACGCGCGCACGGTGTACGTACGGGTCACCGGCCACTGTTCGCGGGGGAGTTCCTCGCGGATCCGCTCCAGGTCGAACGGCTCCGGGTAGGTCATCCCGTCCACCGGGGCGAAGAGCAGCTTCACATAGTGGTCGGTCCAGGTGTCGGCCGAGAAGTCGGCCAGTCCGGCGCCGCCGAGCACGATCCGCTGGACGTGCGGGGTCAGCCGCTCGGTGCGTACCACCTGGGCGGAATGGAGCTTGCGCGGCTTTCGCCCCGGACGCTCTGCCATGACGGCCTCCTGCTGCCTTGGTTAGGTTTACCTAAGCTAGCACCTCGCGCCGGAATCCCTTCGGCACCGGGGTTTTCTTCGTCTCAGAATTTCCCTCGCGGAGGGTGTCGTACTCACGCCTCCAGGGTGGTCAGCAGCCGCTGGAGCGAGCTGCCCAGGCCCCAGCGGGCCGCGAGCGCGTCCAGGGCGGCGGGATCGCGCGGGGTGTGCGGCAGGGTGGTGTCCACGGCGGGCAGCGGGACGTCGCCGGCGACCCGGACGACCTTCGGGGCGACCGCGAGATAGGGCGCCGCCTCGGTCAGGCGCTTGCGCTGGGTGGGGGTGAGCTTCGCCTTCGGGTCGTCCACGGCCGCGACGATCCCGGCCAGGTCCCCGAATTCGGCCAGCAGCTTGGCCGCCGTCTTCTCCCCGACACCGGGCACCCCCGGCAGACCGTCGCTCGGGTCGCCGCGCAGCAGTGCCAGGTCCGCGTAACCCCGGCCGTCCACGCCGTACTTCTCGCGCAGCCACGCCTCGTCGGTGAGCTGGAGGGTGCCGACGCCCTTGAGCGGATACAGGACACGGATGCCACGGGCGTCGTCGACCAGCTGGTACAGGTCGCGGTCGCCGGTGACGATGTCGACCGGGCCGTCCGCGCGGGCGGTGAACGTGCCGATCACGTCGTCCGCCTCGTATCCGGCCACGCCCACGCGGGCGATGCCGAGCGCGTCCAGCACCTCCTCGATCACCGGGACCTGCGGGGAGAGGGTGTCCGGGACCTCCTCGGCGTCCGGCGCGCCCTCGTGCTCCTCGGCCACCCGGTGCGCCTTGTAGGAGGGGATCAGGTCGACCCGCCACTGGGGGCGCCAGTCGGCGTCCATGCAGGCCACCAGCTTCTCCGGGCGGTGGTCCTTGACCAGGCGGTCGATGAAGTCCAGCAGTCCGCGCACCGCGTTCACCGGGGTGCCGTCCGGTGCCCTGACCGAGTCCGGCACGCCGAAGTAGGCGCGGAAGTAGAGCGAGGCGGTGTCGAGAAGCATCAGTCGTCCGGTCACGCTCGCATCATGCCGCACCGCACCGACAGCGGGCCCGCGCGCCGGGCACCCGGGTGTGACCTGGGACACTTCTGTGTTTGGCTCAAATATGACCGGGCAGGCGCCGCGCGCCGGAACGAGGCAATTGCTTATCAAGCGACAACTATCCCTCGTCTCCTGCTCCTTGCCGCCTAGCCGAGGGACATGCATGACGACCGCGAGAATCGAAGCGGAACATCTCTACAAGGTGTTCGGCAGACGACCGGACCAGGCAGTGGAACGGCTCGAACAGGGCGCTGACCGCGACGAGCTGCGCGCGGAGGGCAGCACCGCCGCCGTCATCGACGCCTCCTTCGCCGTCGCGCCGGGGGAGATCTTTGTTGTCATGGGCCTGTCCGGCTCGGGCAAGTCCACCCTGCTGCGCACGCTCAACGGCCTGCTCACCCCCACCGCGGGCCGGGTCCGCTTCGACGGACAGGACCTCACCGCGCTCGGCGACCGCGAGCTGCGCGAGGTCCGGGCGAACAAGATCAGCATGGTGTTCCAGCACTTCGCGCTCTTCCCGCACCGCAGCGTCCGTGACAACGCCGCCTACGGCCTGGCCGTGCAGGGCGTGCCCCGCGCCGAGCGCGAACGCCGCGCCGACGAGGCGCTCGCCCTGTGCGGACTGGCCGGCTGGGAGGACTTCTGGCCGGACGAACTCTCCGGCGGCATGCAGCAGCGCGTCGGCCTCGCCCGCGCGCTCGCCACCGACGCCGACCTGCTGCTGATGGACGAGTCCTTCAGCGCGCTGGACCCGCTGATCCGCCGCGACATGCAGGACCAGCTCCTCGAACTGCAGAAGACGCTGCACAAGACCATCGTCTTCATCACCCACGACCTCAACGAGGCCATGCGCCTGGGCGACCGCATCGCCGTCATGCGGGACGGCCGCATCGTGCAGACCGGCACCGCCGAGGACATCCTGCTGCGCCCCGCGGACGACTACGTCGCCTCCTTCATCCAGGACGTCGACCGCTCCCGCGTGCTCACCGCGTCCGCCGTCATGGACACCGAGGTGCGCGGCGACGAGGCCGACTGCGGCTGCGAGACCGCCGCGCCCGGCACGCCGTTCACCGAACTGTGCGCGCTCAGCGCCCGCCTGAGCCACCCGGTCGCCGTCGTCGACGCCGGCCGCACCGTGGTCGGCGTCGTGCCCGAGAGCCGTCTGGTCGGCTTCCTCGGCGACGAGCAGGGAGACCCGATCGCCTGCGACCACCCCCGCGACGAGAGGAAGGTGACCGCCCGTGCCTAGGCTTCCGCTCGGCGACTGGGTCGACTCCGGTGTCGACTGGCTGGTCGGCCACCTCTCCTGGCTGTTCGACGCCATCCGCGCCGTCCTGGAGGGCATGTACGACGGCATCGACGCCGTCCTCACCGCCCCGCAGCCCCTGCTGCTCGCCGGCATCCTCGCCGTCCTCGCCTGGTGGCTGCGCGGAGTGCTCGCCGGCGTCCTCGCCTTCGCCGGATTCGCCCTGGTGGACTCCCTGGACCTGTGGGAACGGGCCATGTCCACGCTCTCGCTGGTGCTGGTCGCCACCATCATCGCGCTGGTCATATCCATCCCGCTCGGCATCTGGGCCGCCCGCTCCCGCGCGGTGAGCGCCACCCTGCGCCCCGCGCTGGACCTGCTCCAGACCATGCCGTCGATGGTGCTGCTGATCCCGGCCATGCTCTTCTTCGGGCTCGGCACCGCGGCCGGCGTCGTCGCCACGCTGATCTTCGCGCTCGCCCCCGGCGTCCGCATGACCGAGCTGGGCATCCGCCAGGTCGACGCCGAACTGGTCGAGGCCGCCGAGGCGTTCGGCACCACACCCCGCGACACCCTGTGGCGGGTGCAGCTCCCGCTCGCCCTGCCCACCATCATGGCGGGCGTCAACCAGGTCATCATGCTCGGCCTGTCCATGGTCGTCATCGCGGGCATGGTCGGCACCGGCGGCCTCGGCGGCGCGGTCAACGAGGCCATCGGCCAGCTCGACATCGGCTACGGCTTCGAGGCGGGCGTCGGCATCGTCGTCCTCGCCATCTACCTCGACCGGGTCACCGGCGCGCTCGGCACCCACCTCTCCCCGCTGGGCCGCCGCGCCGCCGCCAAGGCCCGGCCCACCGCCTGGTCGTACCGGCCGCGCCCGGCCGTCGCCGTCGTCGCGGTGGTCGTGCTCGCGCTGGTCGCGGGCGGGCTCGGCGTCTTCGGACCCGGCGCCACGAAGTCCACCGCTTCCGGTACGGACATCGGCCAGGGCAAGGAGATCAAGCTCGGGTACATCCCGTGGGACGAGGGCATCGCCTCCACCTTCCTCTGGAAGGAGCTGCTGGAGCGGCGCGGCTTCAAGGTCAGCGTCACCCAGTACGCGGCCGGCCCCCTCTACACCGGCCTCGCCACCGGGCGCCTGGACTTCGAGACCGACTCCTGGCTGCCCACCACGCACGCCGAGTACTGGAAGAAGTACGGCGACCGGATGGAGGACCTGGGCAACTGGTACGGCTCCACCTCCCTGGAGCTGACCGTGCCGTCCTATGTGAAGGACGTGAACTCGCTGGCCGACCTGAAGGACCACGCCGCCGAGTTCGACGGCCGGATCATCGGCATCGAGCCCAGCGCGGGCATGATGGGCCTGCTCAAGGACAAGGTGCTCGACCAGTACGGGCTCAAGGGCAAGTACCAGGTCGTCGACGGCTCCACCCCGGCCATGCTGACCGAGCTGAAGCGGGCCTACGCCAAGCGGCAGCCCGTGGTCGTCACCCTGTGGTCCCCGCACTGGGCCTACAGCGACTACCGGCTGAAGAAGCTCAAGGACCCGGCCGGCGCCTGGGGCAAGGGCGACAAGGTGCACACCCTCGCCCGCAAGGGGTTCGGCGACGACAACCCCGAGGTCGCCAAGTGGCTGAAGGACTTCTCGATGACCGAGAAGCAGCTCACCGGCCTGGAGGCCCGCATCCAGAAGGCCGGCAAGGGCAAGGAGCAGGACGCCGTGCGCACCTGGCTCGACGAGAACCCGAAGCTGGCCGACACCTGGGCACCGGCCGGCAAGGCCAAGAAGGAAGCGGCCGGCTGAGCCGGAGGGGGCGGACGCCGGCCCGCGTCCGCCCCGGGGCCGGTCTCACCACCGTAGAGATCCGGCCAACCACGGAGCGCCATGGACCCCGCCTCGCGGGAACACCTGGGGAAGCCCGAGACTTGAAGCAGGTGAACACCGCGGAACGCCGGGGCAGGACCAGGCGTCCGGCGGACCGCGGCCCTGGCGCGAACCGTGGGGTAACGGCCCGGCGGCGGCGCGGGATGTGAGAGGCGCGTGAAACGGTTTGCCGAACGTGCGTAGGGTGCAGACAGCTTAAGGACAGGGGCGCCCGGCACGGGGCGTCCGGGCAGCCGCGCCACGCGTGAAGGAGGGAGCCGCAGCGATGGGCGACCACAAGGAGCGACAGCCCGTGCGGGTCGGCGCGGCCGTCCGGCGGCGCCGCCGCACGCTCGAACTCACCCTCGCGGTCGTGGCCGAGCGCAGCGGCCTCTCGGTGCCCTTCCTCAGCCAGGTGGAGAACGACCGGGCCCGCCCGAGCCGCACCTCCCTGGAGAAGCTCGCCGACGCGCTGCGCACCACGGCGGTGGAACTCCTCGCCGCCGCCGACCCCGCGTGCAGCGTGGACGTCGTACGCGGTGAGCCGGTCGCCGAGGGCGACTTCACCGCCCGGACCCGCGCCCTGGTGCGCGGCCACCACCAGTTGCACGCCTCCGAGTTCACCGGCGACCACGACGCCGGCCGCGAGTTCCAGCACCGCAACGACGAGCTGATGTACGTCGCCGACGGCGCGGTCGAGATCGAGGCCGAGGGCCGCGCCTACCGGCTCGGCCGGGGCGACACCCTGTATCTGACCGGCGGCGTCCGCCACCGCTGGCGGGCCACCGTGCCGGACACCCGGGTGATCGTGGTGGCCGTCGCCGAGCACATCGAGGCGGTCCAGGACCGGGCCCGCTAGTGCGGGTCGTCTCCCTGGTGCCGTCGCTGACCGAGGCCATCGCGGTGACGGTCCCCGGTGTGCTCGTCGGGGCCACCGACTGGTGCGAACGCCCCTCTGACCGCGACGTGGAGCGGATCGGGGGCACCAAGAACCCCGACACCGCGCGGATCACCGCCCTCGAACCCGACCTCGTGATCGCCAACGAGGAGGAGAACCGCGCCCCCGACCTCGACGCCCTGCGCGCGGCGGGCGTCCCGGTGCTGGTCACCGAGGTACGGACCGTGCCGCAGGCGTTCACCGAGCTGGAGCGGGTGCTCTCGGCATGCGGTGCCACGGGCCGGCCCGGCTGGCTGGACCGCGCCGAGGCGGCCTGGGCCGCGCTGCCCGAGTCGCAGCGGCCGGTCAGTGCCGTGGTGCCCGTCTGGCGCCGCCCCTGGATGGTGCTCGGCCGGGACACCTTCGCGGGCGACGTCCTGACCCGCCTCGGCGTACGTCACCTGTACGACGGCCACGCCGAGCGCTACCCCCGCATCCCGCTGGACGAGCTGAACGCGGCGGGCCCCGAACTGGTCGTGCTGCCCGACGAGCCGTACCGCTTCACCGCCGACGACGGCCCCGAGGCGTTCCCCGGCGTGCCGTGCGCCCTCGTCAGCGGACGGCACCTGACCTGGTACGGACCCTCGCTGCTCGAAGCGCCCCGCGTGCTGGCCCGGGCGCTGGCAGCAGCGCGCCGCTGAGCAGGCCGCGCACGGTACCGGTGGCCGCCGCGGCCCAGGTGATGAGCAGCAGGGCGTACAGGCCGACCGCGAGACCCGCGTACACCGCCAGGCCGGTGTGCCGGGCCAGGGAGGCCGCGCCGGTCACGCAGGTGCCGACCGGGAAGGTGAGCCCCCACCACGTCAGTGCGAACCGCATGCCCCGGCGGCGCGCCCGCACCAGCTGCGCGGCGGCGAGCGCCAGCCACAGCAGGGCGAAGCCCATGACCGGCACCCCGTACAGCACGGCGAACACCGTGAGCCCCCGGTCGTACGGCGCCGGGACCACCCCCGGCGCCAGGTCCGCGATCGCGCCGGTGGCGGTGGTGGACTGGCCCAGCGGGCCGAGGACCAGGAACAGGGCCGGGGTCAGCGCGAGCGGCAGCGGGCCGTGGAGCAGCAGCCGGGCGAGGAGCAGCGGCAGCATCAGCAGCGTCGCCAGCAGGCTCAGCCCGAACAGCGCCAGACAGCCCAGCAGCAGGGTCTCGCGGGGCTGGCCCGGCGGCAGATACGGCACCAGGGCGGGGCCCAGCGCGGCCGACACCATCGGCGCGACCAGCGGCAGCAGCCACACGGGGGTGGCGTCGGCGAGGCCGGGCCGGTGCCGGGTCACCATCAGGTACGGCACCGCGACGGCCGCCGCCAGGCCCAGTGCCGTACCGGCGGTGAACAGCACGGCGTCCAGGGCCACGGCCGCGTGTACGCCGATCCAGTAGCGGCCGGCCGAGAGGGCGCCGCCGCCGACCGCGAGGAGGGCCATGGCGACGCAGCCGTGGAAGGGAGCGGTCGCCGGGTCGAGGAGGTGCGCGCGGGCCTGGTCGCGGTGGTGGGTCCAGTGCAGGGCGCGGGCCGCGAGCAGGGCGAGCAGCAGGAGCAGGGAGAGGGCCCACAGGGCGGCGCAGAGCCAGGGCACGTGGGAGGGGAGGGCGGCGCCCGCCGAGCCGACGATCGCCGTGCCCATGACGGCGGCGTACCAGTTCGGGCCGAGGTGGCGGAGGCGGGCTGCGGTGACCATGGAGCCAGTTTCGCGGCCCGGGTCGGCGCTGACCAGGGAGTTCGTTTCTATGGGGGCATAAGGTGGTCTTATGAGCGAAGAGCAGGCGAGGAGCGGTTCGCTGGCGCACCGGGTGCCCGATCTGGGTGCGCTGGAGCTGCTGCTGGCCGTGGCCCGGCTGGGCAGTCTGGGCGCGGCCGCGCGTGAGCTGGGCATCACCCAGCCCGCCGCCAGCAGCCGGCTGCGCTCCATGGAACGGCAGCTCGGCGTCGCCCTGGTCGACCGCTCCCCGCGCGGCTCGCGGCTCACCGACGCGGGCGCGCTGGTCACCGACTGGGCCCGGCAGGTCGTGGCGGCGGCCGAGGTCTTCGACGCGGGCGCGCAGGCGCTCCGGGCGACGCGGGACTCCCGGCTGCGGGTCGCGGCCAGCATGACCATCGCCGAGTACCTGCTGCCCGGCTGGCTGCTCGCGCTGCGCGCCGGACGCCCGGACACGGCGGTGTCGTTGCTCGCGGGCAACTCGGCCAAGGTCGCCGAGCTGCTGCTCTCGGGGGAGGCCGACCTCGGCTTCGTGGAGGGGCTGACCGTCCCCACCGGCCTGGACTCGGCCGTCATCGCCCACGACCGGCTCACCGTCGTCACCGCCCCCGCCCACCCCTGGGCCCGCCGCCCCCGCCCGCTGACCACGGCGGAACTCGCCGCCACCCCCCTCATCCTGCGCGAACGCGGCTCCGGCACCCGCCAGGTCCTCGACGCCGCCCTCGGCGCCCCCGCCCGCCCCCTGATCGAACTCTCCTCCACCACCGCCGTGAAGGCGGCCGTGATCAGCGGCGCCGGCCCCGCCGTCCTCAGCGAACTCGCCGTCGGCGAGGAACTCAGCACCCGCCGCCTGATCGCGGTCCCGGTGGAGGGCGTCCCCCTGCGCCGGGACCTGCGCGCGGTATGGCCGACGGGCCACCGGCCGACGGGACCGGCGCGGGAGCTGCTGTCGCTGACACGGAGCTAGGCCGCGCCCGCCGCGGCGACCAGCGCCCGCATCACCCGGTCGTCCGTGCCCATCTCCGGGTGCCACTGCACGCCCAGCACCCAGCCCCCGGCGGAGGGGAGTTCGACGGCCTCGATCGTGCCGTCGGCCGCGTGGGCGGACGGGGTGAGGGCGGGGGCCAGGTGGGCGACGGCCTGGTGGTGATAGGTGGGGACGCTGGTGCCGTCGGGCTGGATGGAGGCGTACAGGGTGCCCGGTACCGGGTGGACCGGGTGGGCGCCGAAGACGCCGACCGCTTCCGTGTGGCCCTCCAGATGCTGGACGAGGGTGCCGCCGAGCGCGACGTTGAGCAGCTGCATGCCCCGGCAGATCCCGAGGAGGGGGACGTGGGCGGCCAACGCGGCCTCGATCAGGGCCAGTTCCCAGGCGTCGCGCTCCGGGGCGGGCGGGCCGCAGCGGGGATCGCGCTCGGCGCCGTAGCGGGCCGGGTCGACGTCGGGGCCGCCCGCGACGACCACGCCGTCCAGGCGGGCCACCACCTCCGGGGCCAGCGCCGGGTCGTCCGGCGGGAGCAGCACGGGCAGGCCGCCGGAACGGCTCACCAGGCGGGGGTAGGCGGCGGGGAGGAGCGCCGCCTCCAGCTCCCAGACGCCCCAGCGGGCGCCCGCCTCCAGATACGTACTCACGCCGATCAGCGGCCGTCCGCCCATGTGCCCTCCAAAGGTGCTCACGCATACCTTTGCAGAGCCGGGGTCAGGCCAGGAAGCCCCGCAGGAGTGCCGCCGTGCCCGCGCAGTGCTCCCGCGCGATCTCCCGCGCCGCGTCCGCGTCCCGCTCCAGCACCGCCTCCACCAGCGCGGCATGCTGCCGCTGCGAGTGCTCCAGGTTCCGTACCAGCAACGGGATGCAGTCCAGCAGGCCGTTCACGCCCGCCCGGACCCCCGCGTACTGCGCCGCCAGCGACGGCGAGCCGCACAGCCCGGCCAGGGTGAGGTGCAGCAGGGTGTCCCGGCGCCGGTAGTCCGCGAGCGGCGCGTCCCGGGTGTGGTCCAGCGCCCGCCGCAGCCGGACGACCCCCTCCCCGGTCAGCCCGTGCGCCGCGCACAGCCCGGCCGCGCCCACCTCCAGCACCTCGCGGAAGCGCAGTACGTCCTCGATGTCGACCTCGGCGGTGCGGCGCCGCAGCTCGTCCTCGCCGACCCCGTCCGGGCGGCGCAGCACGAACGTGCCGCCGTACCGGCCGCGCCGCGACTCCACCAGACCCTGGTCGTGCAGCACCCGCAGCACCTCGCGCAGCGTCACCCGGCTGATGCCCAGCCGTTCGGCCAACTCCCGCTCGGCGGGCAGCCGTTCACCGTCCGGGACAAGACCGAGCCGGACCACCTGGAGGATCTGCTCCAGCGCCTCCTCGAAGCCGTTGCCCGCCCGCACCGGCCGCAGCACCGCGCCCAGCCGGTCGCCCCCCTCGCCGGCCGCGTGCGCCCCCGTCCTTCCTGCCATCCGGTCGCGCCCCCTTCCCAAGCAATGGTTCCCCGCCATACCTTATGGCTCCCCGCAGGACCGCGCGCAGCACGTCCCCAGGAGGCTCCCCCGTGGCAGAGCGCACACCCCCGCTGAGCATCGAGGAACTGCGGGCGCTGGTCGCCGGCGGTGAGATCGACACCGTCGTGCTGGCCTTCCCCGACATGCAGGGGCGGCTCCAGGGCAAGCGGTTCGCCGCCTCCTTCTTCCTCGACGAGGTGCTCGACCACGGCACCGAGGGGTGCAACTACCTCCTCGCGGTCGACACCGAGATGAACACCGTCGACGGCTACGAGATGTCCTCCTGGGACCGGGGCTACGGCGACTTCGCCATGCGCCCCGACCCCGCCACCCTGCGCCGTCTGCCCTGGCACCCCGGCAGCGCGCTGATCATGGCCGACCTCGCCTGGGAGGACGGCACCCCGGTCACCGCCGCCCCGCGCCAGATCCTGCGCCGCCAGCTGGAGCGGCTCGCCGGGCTGGGATACACCGCCCAGGCCGGCACCGAGCTGGAGTTCATCGTCTTCAAGGACAGCTACGAGCACGCCTGGGACACCGGGTACCGGGGGCTGACCCCGGCCAACCAGTACAACATCGACTACTCCATCCTCGGCACCGGCCGCGTCGAGCCCCTGCTGCGGCGGCTGCGCAACGAGATGGCGGGCGCGGGCCTCACCGTCGAGTCCGCCAAGGGGGAGTGCAACCCCGGCCAGCACGAGATCGCCTTCCGCTACACCGAGGCCCTGCGCACCTGCGACCAGCACGCGGTGTACAAGACGGGGGCCAAGGAGATCGCCGGCCAGGAGGGGATGGCGCTCACCTTCATGGCGAAGTTCAACGAGAAGGAGGGCAACTCCTGCCACATCCACCTCTCGCTCGCCGACGAGGACGGCCGCAGCGCGATGGCCGGGGGCGACGGCATGTCCGAGGTGATGCGGTACTTCCTGGCCGGACAGCTGGCCGCGCTGCGCGACTTCTCGCTGCTGTACGCGCCGAACATCAACTCCTACAAGCGGTTCCAGCCCGGCTCCTTCGCGCCCACCGCCGTCGCCTGGGGCCACGACAACCGGACCTGCGCGCTGCGCGTCGTCGGCCACGGCCCCTCCCTGCGCTTCGAGAACCGGCTGCCCGGCGGTGACGTCAACCCCTACCTCGCCGTCGCCGGACTCGTGGCGGCCGGGCTGTACGGGGTCGAGCAGCGGCTCGAACTGCCCGAGCCGTGCACGGGCAACGCCTACACCGCCGAGTACGACCATGTGCCCACCACCCTGCGCGAGGCCGCCCAGCTCTGGGAGACCAGCCCGATCGCCAAGGCCGCCTTCGGCGAGGACGTGGTCGCCCACTACGCCAACATGGCCCGCGTGGAGCTGGCCGCCTTCGACGCCGCCGTCACCGACTGGGAACTGCGCCGCTCCTTCGAACGCCTGTGAACCGCCGGTCGGCTGTGAACCGGCGGCCGGCCGCGCACACCCGTGAACCCGCGCGCACCTGTGCACCCCTGTGAACACCCCCGAAAGGTGACACCTCCTTGACGGACCCGCACCAGCTTCAGGTGGTCAACCCCGCCACCGAGGAGATCATCGCCACCGTCCCCGCCGCGAGCGCCGAGGAGGTGAACACCGCCGTCGCCCGCGCCGTCCCCGCGCAGCGCGCCTGGGCCGCCCTCGCCCCCGCCGACCGCGCCCGGCTGCTGCGCCGCTTCGCCGACACCGTAGACGCGCACACCGAGGAACTCGCCCTGCTGGAGGTCCGCGAGGCCGGCCACACCCTGGGCAACGCCCGCTGGGAGGCCGGCAACGCCCGCGACCTGCTGCTCTACGCGGCGGGCGGCGCCGAACGCCTGACCGGCAGCCAGATCCCGGCACCCGGCGGCTGGAACGTCACCTTCCACGAACCCCTCGGCGTGGTCGGCGTCATTGCCCCCTGGAACTTCCCCATGCCCATCGCCGCCTGGGGCTCCTTCCCGGCGCTCGCCGCGGGCAACGCCGTCGTCCTCAAGCCCGCCGAGACCACCCCCCTCACCGCGCTCCGCCTGGCCGGACTCGCCCTGGAGGCGGGCCTGCCCGAGCACCTCTTCCAGGTGCTGCCCGGCCACGGCCACACCGCCGGACGCGCCCTGGTCGACCACCCGGACATCGCCAAGATCGTGTTCACCGGCTCCACCCGCACCGGACACGAGGTCGCCGAGCGCTGCGCCCGTCTGCTCAAGCCGGTCACCCTCGAACTCGGCGGCAAGAGCCCCAACATCGTCTTCGCCGACGCCGACCTCAAGGCCGCCCTCGACCCCTTCTCCTTCCTCGACAACGCCGGCCAGGACTGCTGCGCCCGCACCCGCGTCCTCGTCCAGCGCGAGGTCTACGACGAGGCCCGCGCCCACCTCGCCGACGCCCTCGCCGCCGTGGTCGTCGGCGACCCGGCCGACGAGAAGACGCAGATGGGCCCGCTGATCTCCCGCGCCCAGCTCGACCGCGTCCGCTCCTACGTCCCCGACGGCGCGCCCGCCCTGCGCGGCACCGCCCCGGACGGCCCCGGCTTCTGGTTCCCGCCGACCGTGCTCACCGACGCGGCCCCCGACAGCCCGGCCGCCCGCGAGGAGATCTTCGGGCCCGTCGCCGTCCTGCTGCCCTTCGACGACGAGCGGGACGCGATCCGGCTCGCCAACGACACCCCCTACGGGCTCTCCGGCTCCATCTGGACCCGCGACCTCGGCCGCGCCCTGCGCGTCTCCGGCGCCGTCCGCGCGGGCAACCTGTCCGTCAACTCGCACTCCAGCGTCCGCTACTGGACCCCGTTCGGCGGCTTCAAGCAGTCCGGGCTCGGCCGCGAACTCGGCCCGGACGCCCTGACCGCCTTCACCGAGACCAAGAACGTCTTCCTCAGCACCGAAGGGCCCGCCTAAGTGACCGAGACCGAAGCTCCCGTCTGCCGCCGCCTGGTCGGCCGTACCGCCGTCGTCACCGGAGCCGGCAGCGGCATCGGGCTGGCCACCGTCCGCAGGCTGGCCGCCGAGGGCGCCCGCGTGGTCTGCGCCGACATCGACGAGACCAGCGGGAAGGCCGCCGCCGAGGAGGTGGGCGGGCTGTTCGTGAAGACCGACGTCACCGACCCCGGCCAGGTCGAGGCGCTGTTCCAGGCCGCCCACGACACCTACGGCAGCGTCGACATCGCCTTCAACAACGCCGGCATCTCCCCGCCCGACGACGACTCCATCCTGGACACCGGTCTGGAGGCGTGGAAGCGGGTGCAGGAGGTCAACCTGACCTCCGTCTACCTGTGCTGCAAGGCCGCGCTGCCCTACATGCGGCGCCAGGGCCGGGGGTCCATCATCAACACCGCGTCCTTCGTGGCCCGGATGGGCGCGGCCACCTCCCAGATCTCCTACACCGCGTCCAAGGGCGGGGTGCTCGCCATGTCCCGCGAACTCGGGGTGCAGTTCGCCCGCGAGGGCATCCGGGTCAACGCCCTGTGCCCCGGCCCGGTCGACACCCCGCTGCTCCAGGAGCTGTTCGCCACCGACCCCGAGCGGGCCGCCCGCCGCCTGGTGCACATCCCGCTCGGCCGGTTCGCGCGGGCCGACGAGATCGCCGCCGCCGTCGCCTTCCTCGCCAGCGACGACGCCTCCTTCGTCAACGCCACCGACTTCCTCGTGGACGGCGGCATCTCCGGCGCCTACGTCACCCCGCTGTAGTCGGCGCGTATCCCACCCCCGCTCCCGACGAAAGGTGTACGGTCCCCGTCCCATGCGACAGCTACTCGCCTGGTCCCTCGCCGCGGCCGCCGCCCTCGCGGCCGCCCCCGCCCTCGCCCCCACCGCGGCGGCAGCCGACGCCAAGTGCCCTAAGTTGAGAACCAGTTGGTACGGCGACAACCGCGCCCATCTGCAACACGTCATCGACACCTACGGCACCTGTTCCGGACACCGAGGCGCGGTCGCCGCGTTCGACTGGGACAACACGATCACCAAGAACGACGTCACCGACGCCACCCTCTCCTGGGCCCTGCGGCACAGTGCGCTGCCCCGCCCCGCCCGCTGGAAGGACACCAGCGCCTGGATGACCGACGCCGGTGACCGGGCCCTCACCGCCGCCTGCGGCACCGGCGCGGGCGGCTCCCTGCGCACCTCCGACCGGCCGAAGTGCACCGACGAGATCGTGGAGATCCGGGAGAAGGGCACCACGATGAGCGGCGCCGCCGCCTTCGCGGGCACCTGGAACCACCGGCGCACCGTCCCGCAGTACGCCTGGGTGCCCCAGCTCTTCGCGGGCCGCACCCCGGCCCAGCTCTCCTCGTACGCGGCCGCCGCCCGCACCGAGGCGCTGGCCGCGCCGATCGGCGCCACCCGCACCCTGGGCACCCACACCGTCCCGGCCTACGTCCGCTACTACGACCAGCAGCGCGACCTCATCCGCACCCTGAAGCGGGCCGGGTTCCGGGTGTACATCGTCTCGGCCGGCTCCGAACCGGTCACCGAGGTCTGGTCGCGCGGGGTCGGCGTCGACGCCGCGCACACCATCGCCATCCGCTCCGTCCTCGACCACCGGGGCCGCATCACCACCCGCAACGAGGGGTGCGGCGGGATCGGGGTGAACAAGGGCGAGGTCATCCCGTACATCGACGGCAAGCGGTGCTGGATCAACCAGGACATCTACGGAATCCGCGGGCCCGCCGCCTGGCAGAAGCAGGCGTGGAAGAACCGGATCGCCGTCGGCGGCGGCGACGCGGACACCGACGTCACCTTCGTCTCCGACGCCACCGGCGCCCATCTGGTCCTCAACCGCAACAAGGCCGAGCTGATGTGCCGGGCCTACGACGACACGGACGGCCGCTGGGTGATCAACCCGATGTTCATCGAGCCGCTGCCCCGCAAGACCGACCCGTACCCCTGCTCCACCACCGCCTACAACGCCCCCGACGGTGGCCACACCCCGCTGCTCCGCCCGGACGGCTCGGTCGTGCCGGACCAGGCGGACACCGTCCACTGAGCGGCCGTCACAGGAACGTGTGCCCCTCACCCCGGTAGGTGGGCACGGTCGCGGTGACCGTGTCCCCCTCCACCAGGTGCAGCACGTCGAACCGCTCGCACAGCTCGCCCGCCTTGGCATGGCGGAACCACACCTTGTCGCCGATCAGCAGATCGTCGGCGGGCGAGCCCAGCAGCGGGGTCTGCACCTCCCCGGCACCCTCCTGCGGGTCGAAGCGCAGCCCCTCCGGGAGGTACGGCACCGGCAGCCGGTCCGGGCCCGCCGCCCCGGACGCCGGATAGCCGCCGCCCAGCACCGTCACCGCGCCCACGCCCGGACGCCGGACCACCGGCAGCGCGAACAGGGCGGCCGGACGGCCGGTGAACGAGGTGTAGTTGTCGAACAGCCGGGGCACGTACAGCCCCGATCCGGCCGCGATCTCCGTCACCGCGTCCTCGGCCGCCGTGTGCTGCACACTGCCCGTGCCGCCGCCGTTGACGAACTCCAGCTCCGGCGCCACCGCCCGCACCGCCCGTACGGCCGTCCCGCGCCGCTCCGCCAGCTCCTTGCGGGCCGCCGTCTGCATCAGCCGGACCGCCCGCGAGCGCACCGGATGCCCGGCCACCGCGTCCCCGACCCCGGCCACATGACCCTCGTACCCCATGATCCCCACCAGCCGGAACCCCGGACGCCGGGCCACCGAGCGGGCCAGCTCGGCCAGTTGGGCGGGGGAGTGCAGCGGGGAGCGGCGGGCGCCCACCCGCACCCGGCCGCCGAACATGCGCAGCGAGGTGTCCAACTCCAGGCAGACCCGCACCACTTCACGCCCACCCGCGCGGGCGGCGTCGATCAGGTCGAGCTGGGCCACGTCGTCCACCATCACGGTGACCGAGGCGGCCAGCTTGGGATCGGCGGCCAGCTCCGCGTACCCGGCGCGGTCGGCGGACGGGTAGGCCAGCAGCACGTCGTCGAAGCCCGAGCGGGCCAGCCACAGCGACTCGGCCAGCGTGAACGACATGATCCCGGCGAACCCCTCCCGCGCCAGCACCCGTTCCAGCAGGGCCCGGCAGCGGACCGACTTGGAGGCGACCCGGATCGGTTTGCCGTTCGCCCGGCGCACCAGATCGGCGGCGTTCGCGTCGAAGGCGGCCAGGTCCACGAGGGCGAGCGGGGCTTCGTAGGCGGCGGTGGCCCGGTCGTACCGGGCCCGGTCGGCGGCACGCGCAGTCATGACGGCAGCCTGCCAGACGCGATTACCCGAGGGTAGGGGGATGTTCCGGGCAGATGCCCCGAGGGCGTCGGCCCGTTCCGTCCCGGCCGCCCCGAGCCCGTAAAGTGACGCGCACGTACGGCGGAAAACACCCGGCCGCAGCGCTGAACCGGGATGCCGGTACAGCCGTACGGGTATGCGTGCCCGGACGGAACTCGTCCGACGGGCCACGGCCGCCGCCACCGGGGCGGCCCGCGTACGAGCAGTCGGCCCGGTCGCCAGGAAACGGGGGGTGCATGAGCACGGAAGCGCGCCGCGCCCCGTTCCCTCCGCGCCCCGCCCACGATCCCGCACCCGCCGAGCCGGAAGCCCAAGTCGAGGACGAGCCCTCGGTGTTCGTCCCGCGCCGCCCCCTGGAGCGCCCCCGCGAGACCCGGCCCCCGGTCCCCGAGGCCCGGATCACCGCGCCGCCGCCCCCGCCGGCCTCCGCCCGCTTCCCCGACGCCCCGCCCGCGCCGACCCCGGCGGAGACCACCACCCGGCTGCGCCCGGTACCGGCCGCCCCCGAGCCCGCCGCACACCCGGCGCCCGCCGTACCGGTCCCGCCCCCGCCCGCCTGGAGCCCCGCGCCCGACCCCGCGCTCTCCTGGAACGCCCCCTGGCCGGTCGGCGCGTTCGGGCAGCCCGAGCCGTACGAGGAGCCCGTGCGCGGCCCCGGCCCGCTGGCCCGGCTGCGCGGCCGTACCGGCGTCGCCGCCGTCTGCGTCGTCCTCGGGCTCGGCCTCATGGGCGGCGCGCTGGCCGGGAGCTGGCTCACCGGCGACGACGGCGACCGCACCGCAGACAGCGGCTTCGCCGCCGCCGGATCGCTCTGGCACAACGTGCCCGTCGACCAGCTCTTCCCGCCCACCGTCCGGGGCACCGGCGCCGGGCCCGGCGGGGCCGACCGCAGCTGGACCCGGATCGCGGTGGCCCCCGACACCGGCTGCGCGGGAGCCTTCGACCCGCTGCTGGCGCGCGCCCTCGCCCCCGTCGGCTGCGCCCGCCTGCTGCGCGCCACCTACACCGACGCCACCCAGAGCCATGTCACCACCGTGGGGCTGCTGTTCACCAAGGCCGACCCGGCAGCGATGGCCGGGCTCGCCGCCCGCTTCCGCACCGAGCGGCTGGACCGGCGCACCGACCTGCTGCCCCTGCCGTACGCGGCCAAGGGCACCCCGGCCGCCGGGTTCGGCGCGAAGCAGCGGGCGAGCTGGACGGTCAGCGTCCTCACCGACGCCCCCGTCGTCGCCTTCGCCGTCTCCGGCTGGGCCGACGGCCGCACCGTCGACACCCCGCAGGCCGCCCCGGACGCCGTACGCTCCGGCGCCACCTCCGCACCCGCGCAGGCCGGACTCGGCAACGAGGCCCAGGGGCTCGCCGACCGCATCCAGCGCAGGCTCCGCCAGACCGTCAGCCCGGCCACGGAGAAACCGTCATGAGGCGCCGTACCCGCACCGCGTCGAGCCTGCTCCTCGCGGCCGGCCTCGCCCTGCTCCCCGCCACCGCCGCCCACGCCGACTCCATCCGCGCCCAGCAGTGGGGGCTGTCCGCGCTCCACCTCGACGAGGCGTGGCGCACCACCCAGGGGCAGGGCGTCACCGTCGCCGTGCTCGACACCGGCGTGGAGGACGACCACCCCGACCTCGAGGGCAACGTGCTGCCCGGCAAGGACATGGTCGGCTTCGGCGCCGGACCCGGTGACCGCGCCTGGGCCCGGCACGGCACCGCCATGGCCGGGATCATCGCCGGTCACGGGCACGGCCCCGGCGACGGTGCCGGGATCATGGGTGTCGCGCCGAGGGCGAAGGTCCTCCCCGTCCGGGTCATCCTGGAGGACAAGGACCCCGCCCGCGCCAAGGCCCGCGTCACCCGGGGCAACGCCCTCGCGGACGGCATCCGCTGGGCCGCCGACCACGGCGCCGACGTCATCAACCTCTCCCTCGGCGACGACTCCGACTCCGCGCACCCGGAGCCCAGCGAGGACGAGGCCGTGCAGTACGCCCTCGGCAAGGGCGTCGTCGTGGTCGCCTCGGCGGGCAACGGCGGCGACAAGGGCGACCACGTCTCCTACCCGGCCGCCTACCCCGGCGTCATCGCCGTCACCGCAGTCGACCGCTACGGCACCCGCGCCTCCTTCTCCACCCGCCGCTGGTACGCCGCAGTCAGCGCGCCCGGTGTGGACGTCGTCATCGCCGACCCCGACCACCGCTACTACGAGGGCTGGGGCACCTCGGCCGCCTCCGCCTTCGTCTCCGGCGCGGCGGCCCTGCTCAAGGCCGACCGTCCGAAGCTGACCCCGGCCCAGGTCAAGAAGGTGCTGGAGGACACCGCGCGGGACGCCCCCACGGGCGGCCGCGACGACTCCCGCGGCTTCGGCATGATCGACCCCGCCGCCGCCCTCAAGGCCGCGGCGGACCTCAAGCCGGACACCCCGCACCCCGCCGCCTACGTCAAGAAGTACTTCGGCCCCGGCCCTGACACCCCCGGCTCCGCCTCGTCCGGCACCGGCTGGGCGGCCTGGCTCGCGGGCGGCACCGGCACCGCGCTCCTGATCGCGGCAGCCGTCGTGATCCGGCGCAACCGCAGGCCGGGCACCTTCGACTGATCACGCCGGGCCGGCGAACGCCCCCACCGCCGCCCGCGCGGCCGACTCCACCAGCGCGATGCCATCCGCGTGGCTCGCCGTGCCCTCGGTGAGGACCGCCAGCAGACGGTCGCCACCGGCCCCGGACGCCCGGCCGACGCTGTGCACGACCCAGCGGCCGGTCGCGTCGCGGGGGAACCAGCCGTTCTTCAGCGCCCCCGGACCCACCACCGAGACCCCCCACCGCTGGCCCGGCACCACCGACGCCATCAGCCCGGCCAGGTACGCGCGCGAGGCCGGGGCCAGTACGGGGGAGGGGGCGAACACGTGCCGGAGCAGGATCAGCTGGTCCTGTGCCGTGGTGCGGGTGAGCCCCCAGTAGCCGTCCGCGCCGCCCACCGTCGCGGTGAGACCCAGGCGGCGATGGGCCGCGTCCAGGCCGGGGGCGCCCCCGATCGCGTCCCACAGCGCGGTCGCGGAAGCGTTGTCGCTCCGGCCGATCATCCGCGCCGCCCGGTCCCGCTCCGCCGCCGTCAGATCCCGGTCCGCGTCCTGGGCGCCGAGCAGCAGCGCGGCCAGGACGCCGACCTTGACCACGCTCGCCGCGTCGTAGGAGCCGTCGCCGTACACCGCGCTCCGCCCGGAGTCCGGGTCGAGCACCCCCACCGACAGCCGGGCCCCTTCGGGCACCGGCACCCTCAGCGGCTCCATCGACGCCTCCCGTCGGCTTCGCCCCGTGCCGCCCCCGATAGGGTCGGGAGCGTGGTGAACAAGAACATTCCCGACTCCGGGTTCTCCGACGACGACGGCTCCGCCGACCCCCGGCTGACCGCCGCGCTCGCGGCCTGGGCCGAGGACCGTACGGCGCTCGCGCCCGTGCTGGAGGCGCTCAAGGGTGCCCGGCTGCTCGTGCCCGTCGTCGCCGTGCTCGGGGAGGTCGAGGTGGACGAGAACGGGCTGCGCCGGGAGAAGACCAGTGACATGGCCGTTCCCACGCTGAAGGCGGCCGGGCGCACCGCGCTGCCCGCCTTCACCTCCACCGCCTCGCTGGCCCGCTGGGACCCCGCCGCCCGGCCGGTCGCCGTACCGCTGCACCAGGCGCTCCAGGCCGCCGCGCACGAGAAGGCCGACACGGTCGTACTGGACCTGGCCGGGCCGGTGCCGTTCGAGCTGACCGGTCCGGCGCTGCTGGCGCTGGCCGAGGGCCGTACCAGCGTGGACCCGCTGACCGACCCGGCCGTGGTGGCCGCCGTCCGCGCGGCCGTCGCCGCCGAGCCCGCCGTGCGCTCCGCGCACCTGGGCCCCGGCGAGGCCGACGGCACTCTGGCGCTCGTGCTCGACCCCGCCGTACCGCCCGCGCGGGCCGCCCGCGCGGTCGCCGAGCGGCTGGCCGCCGACGAAACGCTGAGGGCCCGCCTGGTGCGCGGCCTCGACCTGGCACTCCTGCCGGCCGGGACCACCCCTCCGGGCGAGCCCTTGTACGTACGAGGCTGACGACTAGCCGTAGATCGCCCCGGTGTACTTCTCGCCGGGGCCGTGGCCCGGCTCGTCCGGGACGAGGGACGCCTCGCGGAAGGCGAGCTGGAGCGACTTCAGGCCGTCGCGCAGCGGGGCGGCGTGGAAGGAGCTGATCTCGGTGGTGCTCGCGTCCATCAGGCCGGCGAGGGCGCTGATCAGCTTGCGGGCCTCGTCCAGGTCCTTGTACTTCTCGCCCTCCTCGCTCAGCCCGAGCTTCACGGCGGCGGCGCTCATCAGGTTGACGGCGACCGTCACGATCACCTCGACTGCGGGGACCTCGGCGATGTCGCGGGTCATGGCGTCGAAGTCGGGCGTCTCAGGGGAGGTCTCACTCATACCCCACACGATAGGCGCCGGTCACCGGTGCATCCCGACCGGACCCTGGCCCGACGGTCGGGAGACACGAGATTAGCGGTGGCGTGCCGCTCCTGCTAACCTGGTGTGACGACCGGCCGGACGAGTACGCCTTGCGGCGAGCACTCCGGCCACAAGTGGAGGCTTCGAGCTCCCACCCGACCACCCTCACGGGCGGCGGGTCACCGGTCAGACGGATTCGTCGCCCAGGCGGCGGACACCGTCCGAGAGCGCGCCCCGCGGCATCGCGGCGGTGTTCCGGTAGTTCGAGGAGCCCCGCATGTGATCGTCCGGGGCATTTTTTGTGCTTCGGCGCGGTTAGGTCTTACTGATACAGACGTTACGCGGCTGTCCGCCAGACCGCCGTGTGGTGCTACCGAGGAGGATCCATCAGCGCCGAGCCCCGCATCAACGACCGGATTCGCGTTCCCGAGGTGCGACTTGTCGGTCCCAGTGGCGAGCAGGTGGGCATCGTCCCCCTGGCCAAGGCACTGGAGCTTGCGCAGGAGTACGACCTGGACCTGGTCGAGGTCGCGGCGAACGCCCGTCCGCCCGTGTGCAAGCTCATGGACTACGGGAAGTTCAAGTACGAGTCGGCCATGAAGGCCCGTGAGGCGCGCAAGAACCAGGCGCACACGGTCATCAAGGAGATGAAGCTCCGGCCGAAGATCGACCCGCACGACTACGACACCAAGAAGGGTCACGTCGTCCGGTTCCTCAAGCAGGGCGACAAGGTCAAGATCACGATCATGTTCCGTGGCCGTGAGCAGTCCCGCCCCGAGCTGGGCTACCGACTGCTGCAGCGCCTCGCGGAGGACGTCCAGGACCTCGGGTTCGTCGAGTCGAACCCGAAGCAGGACGGCCGAAACATGATCATGGTTCTCGGTCCGCACAAGAAGAAGACCGAGGCGATGGCCGAGGCCCGTCAGGCGCAGGAGGCCCGCAAGGCCGACGCGAAGGCCAACCCCGGCCGCTCGCAGAACGCCGCGGACGCCGAGGACGCGGACGTCGAGAACGTGGACGTCGACGTCGAGGCCCCTGCCGAGGCTCCCGCCGAGGCGTGATCCCGAGGGACCACAGGTCCCGACGGAACCAACCGATAAGAGAGCGACGCTCCACCGTGCCCGGTTTCACGACCGGGCACCGGAGCGCCACCGACGAGGAGATAACGGCGCTATGCCGAAGAACAAGTCGCACAGCGGTGCCAGCAAGCGCTTCAAGGTCACCGGCTCCGGCAAGGTGCTCCGCGAGCGCGCCGGCAAGCGCCACCTGCTCGAGCACAAGTCGTCCCGCGTGACGCGCCGCCTCACCGGCACCGCCGAGATGGCTCCGGGCGACGCCGCGAAGATCAAGAAGCTTCTCGGCAAGTGACGTCGCGGCGCCTCTAGCGCGCCGTACGTCTACACCGGGACCCCATCGTTTTCGGGTCGTGTGAGTCCGAGTCCACTCACCGGCCCCGCTACAAGGAGTTAACAAGTGGCACGCGTCAAGCGGGCAGTCAACGCCCACAAGAAGCGCCGGGCGATCCTCGAGCAGGCCTCCGGCTACCGTGGTCAGCGCTCGCGCCTGTACCGCAAGGCCAAGGAGCAGGTCACCCACTCCCTGGTCTACAACTACAACGACCGCAAGAAGCGCAAGGGCGACTTCCGTCAGCTGTGGATCCAGCGGATCAACGCCGCTGCCCGCGCCAACGGCATCACCTACAACCGCTTCATCCAGGGTCTGAAGGCCGCGAACATCGAGGTCGACCGCAAGATCCTGGCCGAGCTGGCCGTCAACGACGGCACCGCCTTCGCGGCGCTCGTCGAGGTCGCCCAGAAGGCGCTCCCGGCGGACGTGAACGCGCCCAAGGCCGCGTGACGCCGCGCTGGCTTTGAGCCGGTCATTTCAGGACCCGCAGGCTATTTTGCTTGCGGGTCCTGCTGTTGGAGCGGGCGGTGTGTGTCGTCGGGTGCGGCTCCGTCGTGGCTGGTCGCGCAGTTCCCCGCGCCCCTGAACAACACCGCTTGCTGTTGGGATCTCGGTCGAAGGTGATGTGGAACATGGGCTCCGGCAACCCTGAGTTGATCTCTCCCCGGTCCGCGCGGGTGAGTGCCGCGCGGCGGCTCGGGAGGCGGAATTTCCGGGGGAAGGAGCGGCTGTTCCTCGCGGAGGGGCCGCAGGCCGTACGGGAGGCCGCCGGGCACCGGGTGGACGGCGAGTCCACCCTGGTGGAGCTGTTCTCCACCGTGGAGGCCGCGGAGCGCTACGCCGACATCATCGCCGAGGCGCGCGCCGCCGGCGCCCGGGTGCACCTCGCCGACGAGGAGGTCGTCGCCGACATCTCCACCACCGTCACCCCGCAGGGTGTCGTCGGCGTCTGCCGGTTCCTGGACACCCCCTTCGCGGACATCCTCGCCGCCCGCCCGAAGCTGGTCGCCGTCCTCGCGCACGTCCGCGACCCCGGCAACGCGGGCACCGTACTGCGCTGCGCGGACGCCGCCGGGGCCGACGCGGTGATCCTCACCGACGCCTCCGTGGACCTGTACAACCCCAAGGCCGTACGCGCCTCCGTCGGCTCCCTGTTCCACCTGCCGGTCGCCATGGGCGTCCCCGTGGAGCAGGCCGTGCGTGGGCTCAAGGACGCCGGGGTGCGCATCCTCGCCGCCGACGGCGCCGGGGACCGGGACCTCGACGAGGAGCTGGACAAGGGCGCCATGGGCGACCCCACCGCCTGGGTGTTCGGCAACGAGGCGTGGGGACTTCCCGAGGAGACCCGCGCCCTCGCCGACGCCGTCGTCAGCGTCCCCATCCACGGCAAGGCCGAGAGCCTGAACCTCGCCACCGCCGCGGCCGTATGCCTGTACGCGTCGGCGCGCGCCCAGCGCGCTCCCGGAGGCTGCCGTTCCGTCACCACGAACTAGTAGGGTGACCCACTCGGGGGCCCTGCGCAGGCTGAGAGGTGGGGTACGGGGATGAGTGTGGTCGGCACGAGTGCGGCGCCGGACGGGCGGGACGTGCGCGCGTTTCCCGCCGACGCGATCGACCCCGACCAGCTCCCCGACGGGCTCGTCGTCGCCGACGAGCACGGGCGGATCGTACGGTTCAACGCCGCCGCCGCCCGGATCACCGCCGTCAGCCCCGCCGACGCCCTCGGCCGGCCGCTGGAGAAGGCGCTGCCGCTGGAGGACCTCGAAGGCCGCCGCTGGTGGCAGCTGACCGACCCCTACGGCGGCCTCGCCATCCGGGTCCGCCAGCCCGAGCGGAACCTGCTGCTGCCCGGCGGCCGCGAGGTCCTGGTCGCCGCCCGCTACGTACGCGACGAGCCGCTCGGCCCGCTGCGCCGCCTGGTCGTCACCCTGCGGGACACCGACGCCCGGCGCCGCACCGAGCGCAGCCACGCCGAGCTGATCGCCACCGTCGCGCACGAACTGCGTTCCCCGCTGACCTCCGTCAAGGGCTTCACCGCCACCCTGCTGGCCAAGTGGGAGCGGTTCACCGACGAGCAGAAGCGGCTGATGCTGGAGACCGTGGACGCCGACGCCGACCGGGTCACCCGGCTCATCGCCGAACTCCTCGACATCTCCCGCATCGACAGCGGCCGGCTGGAGGTGCGCCGCCAGCCCGTCGACATAGCGGCCGCCGTCGGCCGGCACATCCAGGCCCATGTCGCCGCCGGCCAGCCCGCCGACCGCTTCCTGCTCCGCGTCGAGCACCCGCTGCCCGCCCTGTGGGCCGACCCCGACAAGGTCGACCAGGTGCTCAGCAACCTGCTGGAAAACGCGGTGCGCCACGGCGCCGGAACCGTCACAATCGACGTCACGCCCGCCCCGTCCCCGCGCGAGGGCGAGGAGACGGCCACGTCGGTCACGGTGAGCGACGAGGGGCCCGGCATCCCGGAGGAGTCCATGAACCGCGTCTTCACCCGCTTCTGGCGGGGCAGCAAGCGCGGTGGCACCGGCCTCGGGCTCTACATCGTCAAGGGCATCGTCGAGGCCCACGGCGGCACCATCACGGTCGGCCGCGCCCCCGGCGGCGGCGCGCGGTTCCGATTTACGTTGCCCGTGAGCGCCCCGGCCTACCTGGCCTGAGCCGCCCGCGGGCCATTCGCCCAGCCCGTCCCCGTTAGACTCGGCCCCTGGCACCTTTGTGTCCGCACGCGGCCCGCCGGGACCCCTTCGGGCGGTGACGGGACCACCAGCCACCCAATCGGAAGCACGGGAAGAGATGTCGGCACCGAATAAGTCGTACGACCCTGTCGAGGTCGAGGCGTTGAAACCGGAAGAGATCGAGCGGATGCGGGACGAGGCGCTCGCCGCCTTCGGTGCCGCGGACTCCCTCGACGCGCTCCACGAGGCCAAGGTCGCCCACACCGGCCCGGCCTCCCCGCTGTCCCTCGCCAACCGCGAGATCGGCGCCCTGCCCCCGCACGCCAAGGCCGACGCCGGCAAGCGGGTCGGCATGGCCCGTGGCGCGGTGAACAAGGCGCTGGCGGCCCGGCAGGTGGAGCTGGAGGCCGAGCGTGACGCCCGGGTGCTGGTCGAGGAGGACGTCGACGTCACTCTGCCGTACGACCGTGTCGCCGCCGGTGCCCGGCACCCGCTGACCACGCTCTCCGAGCGCATCGAGGACGTCTTCGTGGCCATGGGCTACGAGGTCGCCGAGGGTCCCGAGGCCGAGGCCGAGTGGTTCAACTTCGACGCCCTCAACATCGGCCCCGACCACCCCGCGCGCGGCGAGGCCGACACCTTCTTCGTGCGCGACGCGAAGGGCGGCTCCGACTCCGGCGTCGTGCTGCGCACCCACACCTCGCCCGTGCAGATCCGCTCCCTGCTGGAGCGCGAGGCGCCGGTCTACGTGATCTGCCCCGGCCGCGTGTACCGCACCGACGAGCTGGACGCCACGCACACCCCGGTCTTCCACCAGGTCGAGCTGCTCGCCGTGGACGAGGGCCTGACCATGGCCGACCTCAAGGGCACCCTGGACCACATGGTCCAGTCGCTGTTCGGCCCGGACATGAAGACCCGGCTGCGGCCGAACTTCTTCCCGTTCACCGAGCCGTCCGCCGAGATGGACATGGTGTGCTACGTCTGCCGCGGCGCCTCCGTCGGCAACCCCGACCGGCCCTGCCGCACCTGCTCCAGCGAGGGCTGGATCGAGCTGGGCGGCTGCGGCATGGTCAACCCCAAGGTGCTGACCGCCTGCGGCGTCGACCCGGAGAAGTACAGCGGGTTCGCCTTCGGGTTCGGCATCGAGCGGATGCTGATGTTCCGCCACAACGTCGAAGACATGCGAGACATGGTCGAGGGTGACGTCCGGTTCACCCGGCCGTTCGGGATGGAGATCTGATGCGTGTCCCGCTTTCCTGGCTGCGGGAGTACGTCGACCTGCCGGAGTCCGAGACCGGCCGTGACGTACAGGCCAAGCTCATCGACTCCGGCCTGGAGGTCGAGACCGTCGAGCAGCTCGGCGCCGGCCTCAAGGGCCCCCTCGTCGTCGGCCAGGTGCTGACGATCGAGGAACTGGAGGGCTTCAAGAAGCCCATCCGCTTCTGCACGGTCGACGTCGGCACCGCCAACGGCACCGGTGAGCCGCAGGAGATCGTCTGCGGCGCCCGCAACTTCGCCGTCGGCGACAAGGTCGTCGTGGTCCTGCCCGGCGCGGTGCTGCCCGGCGACTTCGCCATCGCCGCCCGCAAGACGTACGGCAAGACCTCGCACGGCATGATCTGCTCCACGGACGAGCTGGGCATGGGCGACGACGGCACGCACGGCATCATCGTGCTGCCGCCGGAGACCGAGACCGGCAAGGACGCCATCGAGCTGCTCCAGCTGGTCGACGAGGTCCTGGACATCGCCGTCACCGCCAACCGCGGCGACTGCCTGTCCATCCGGGGCGTGGCCCGCGAGACCGCCATCGCCTACGGCCTGCCGCTGCGCGACCCGGCGCTCATCGACGTGCCCGCGCCGAACGCCTTCGGCTACCCGGTGAAGGTCTCCGACCCGATGGGCTGCGACCGCTTCACCGCCCGCACCGTCACCGGGCTCAGCCCCGAGGCGCGGTCCCCGATCTGGCTGCGCCGCCGCCTGCAGAAGGTCGGCATGCGCCCGGTCTCGCTGGCCGTGGACGTCACCAACTACGTGATGATGGAGCTGGGCCAGCCCCTGCACGCCTACGACCGCGCCTCGGTCCAGGGCGCCATCGGGGTCCGCCGCGCCGAGGAGGGCGAGAAGCTGCGCACCCTCGACGGGGTCGAGCGCACGCTGCACGCCGAGGACCTCGTCATCACCGACGAGCGCGGCCCGATCGGCCTGGCCGGTGTCATGGGCGGCGCGAACACGGAGATCGCCGACCACGACGACACCGAGCGCTCCACCTCGGACGTCGTGGTGGAGGCGGCCCACTTCAACGCCGTCTCCGTCGCGCGGACCGCGCGACGGCACAAGCTGTCCTCGGAGGCGTCCCGCCGCTACGAGCGCGGTGTCGACCCCCAGGCCGCCGCCGCTGCCGCGCAGCGCACCGTGGACCTGCTGGTGCTGCTCGCGGGCGGCACCGCCGAGGCCGGCGTCACCGAGATCATCGCGCCGTCCGCGCCGCACACCATCGCCCTCCCGGCCGACCACCCGGACAAGGTCGCGGGCGTCGCCTACGGCCGCGAGACCGTCGTCCGGCGGCTCCAGGAGATCGGCTGCGACGTTTATGGAAATCCTGCCGCGTGGAACGCGTCGTCGGGGGGTGGTGGTCGGGCGACGGGCGGGAAGGACGAGCTGATCGTCACCGTCCCGTCCTGGCGGCCCGACCTCACCGAGCCGAACGACCTCGCGGAGGAGGTCATCCGGCTGGAGGGCTACGAGAACCTGCCCTCCACGCTGCCCAAGCCCCCCTCCGGGCGCGGCCTGACCCGCCGGCAGCGGCTGCACCGCCGGATCGGCCGCGCGCTGGCCGGTGCGGGCTACGTCGAGGCGCCGAACTACCCGTTCGTCGCCGAGCAGGTCTTCGACCAGCTCGGTCTGGACGCCGGTGACCCGGCCCGCCGCGTGGTCAAGCTGGCCAACCCGCTCAGCGACGAGGAGCCCGCGCTCCGCACCATGCTGCTGCCCGGCTTGCTGGGCGCCCTGCGCCGCAACGTCGGCCGGGGCGCGCACGACCTGGCGCTGTTCGAGACCGGCCTGGTCTTCCTGCCGCGTGAGGCCGCCGCCGTCGCCGGGCACCTGCCCGTCGACCGCCGGCCCACCGACGAGGAGATCGCCCGGCTGGACGCCGCGCTGCCCGAGCAGCCGCGCCACGCGGCCGTCGTCCTCACCGGGGCCCGCGAGCGCTCCGGCTGGTGGGGCGCGGGCCGCCCGGCCGACTGGGCGGACGCCGTCGAGGCCGCCCGGACCGTCGCCCGTGAGGCGGGTGCCGAGCTGATCGTGCGCAAGGCCCAGTACGGCCCCTGGCACCCCGGCCGCTGCGCCGAGCTGTCGGTCGTGGTGGACGGCGCCGAGCGCGTCGTCGGTCACGCGGGCGAACTCCACCCGCGCGTGCTCAAGGCCCTCGGCCTGCCCGAGCGCACCTCGGCGATGGAGATCGACCTGGACGCCCTGGAGGAGGCCGGCGACGACACCCCGCAGGCGCCCGGCATCTCCACCTTCCCGATCGCCACGCAGGACGTCGCGCTGGTCGTCGACAAGCCGGTGCCCGCCGCCGACGTCGAGGCCGCGCTGCGCGAGGGCGCGGGCGAACTGCTGGAGTCCATCCGGCTGTTCGACGTCTACGAGAACCCGGAGCAGCTCGGCGAGGGCCGCAAGTCCCTGGCGTACGCGCTGCGTTTCCGGGCCGGCGACCGCACGCTGACCGTGGACGAGGCGTCGGCCGCGCGGGACGCCGCGATCGCCCTCGCGGGCGAGCGCACGGGCGCGGAGCTGCGCGGCTGACCCCCGCGCGAGCCTGAAGGCACCGGCCGGTCACGGACTCGATCCGTGGCCGGCCGGCGCCGTTCCCGGCGCCCGCCGGGCCGGGTGCCCGGCCGCCGCCGCGCGAACGCGGAGCCGGTGGCCCAGGGGCCGTACCGGCGACGCGGTACCGGTTCCGCGCGGCGGCGAAGTGCGGGGCTCCGCCCGACGCCCGGGGGCGCTCGGCCGGACCGCCGCCTTGTGAGGGGGAGCGGGCGGCCCGGCCCGCCTCTGGTGAGGCGGGGACCCAAGTGAAGCGGTCCGGCCCGCGCGCCGGACAGTGCGCGCGGGGCGCGGATGCGCGCACTCCGTTCACACCCCGTGTGAAACCGTTCGCACTACGCTTACGGCACCACGTCACTCGGGGGGCCACCATGCAGCCCAACACTCTGCTCGACGCGATCCTGGACGAGGCGGGCATCTCGCACGCCGGGCTCGCCGCCCACGTCAACCAGGCGGGCCGCCGCCGGGGACTCGCCCTCAGATACGAACACACCGCCGTGGCGCGGTGGTTGAAGGGCCAGCGGCCGAGAGGCCAGGTGCCGGACCTGATCTGCGAGGTGCTCGCGGGACGGTTACGGCGCCCGGTCACGCTGGACGACATCGGTCTCGGCGTACCGGGTCAACCCGCCACCGCGCACGCCGGCTCGCTCTCCGGGTTCGTGGAGCGGGCCACCGCGCTGTGGCGCTCCGACGAACAGCAGCGCCCGCACGTCCTGGGCGCCCCCGCCGTCACCGGGACGCCCGCGGTGATGCCGGTGTGGGAGTGGGAGAACCCGCCGGAGGACGTCGACGTCTCGCGCGGGGGCCAACTGCGGGTCACCGAGGCCGACATCGGCACCCTGCGGGCGGCCCGCGCCCACTACGAACAGATGTACCGCAAGACGGGCGGGGTGGCGACCCGCACTCGTATCGTCGGCTTCCTCAACGCCGAGGCCGCGCCCCTGCTGCGCGGCAGCTACCCCGACGACACCGGACGCCAACTGCACCGCGCCACCGGCGGGTTGGTGGCCATCGCGGGCATCTGCGCCTACGACTCCGACGCGCACGGCCTGGCCCAGCGCTACTTCCACCAGGCACTGCGGCTGGCCAAGGCGAGCGGGGACCGGGGGCTCGGCGCGTACGTGATAGCGCTGCTGGTCAACCAGTCGCTGTTCATGCGGGAGTACCGGCAGGCGGTCGCCTTCGCCGAGGCCGCGCTGCGCACGGCGGGCCGTCACATCACCCCGGCGCTCGCCTCCGACCTGTACGCGATGCAGGCCAAGGCGTACGCGCACCTCGGCGACGGGGGCGGCGCGCTGTCCTGCATCCGGCGGGCGGAGTCGGCCGCCGGGCAGATCCGGCCGGGCACCGAGCCCGACGAGACGGGATACGTGCAGCCGGGGCTGGTGAACGTCCAGGTGGCCGAGGCGCTGCTGAGTCTCGGGGAGCTGTCGGCCGCGCGGGAGCACGCGGCGGCGGCCGTGGACACCCCGGCGCACGACCGGGGCCGGGTGCACCGGCTGGCGATGCTGAGCACGATCGAGCTGCGGCAGGGCAACGCCGACAAGGCGGTGGCGACGGCCGTTCAGATGGCCGAGCAGGCGCGCGGCATGGAGTCCCAGCGGCTGCGCGACCGGCTCCGTGCGGTGCGCGAGTACCTGGTGCGCTGCGGCTCGGCCGGCACGGCGGACGCGGCGGAACTGATCGACGGCGCGCTGCGCGTCCCGCTCTAGCGGGCGGGGGGCGCGCGCCGCCGAAGCGAGCGCCCTGTAGGCCGGGAATAGTCCCTGCTGCGATATTGCCACTTACTCGGCGGAAGGTGGCAGAACCGTGCAGTGGACGAAACAAAACGAACAAACTGTGTACGCGAACCGCTGGTTCAGCGTCAACCTGGCGGATGTGGAGCTGCCCGACGGCTCACATCTGGACCACTTCCTGATCCGGCTCCGTCCGGTCGCCGTCGCCACGGTGGTCAACGAGGCCAACGAGGTCCTGCTGCTGTGGCGGCACCGCTTCATCACCGACAGCTGGGGCTGGGAACTGGCCGCGGGGGTCGTGGAGGACGGCGAGGACATCGTGGCCGCGGCCGCGCGGGAACTGGAGGAGGAGACCGGCTGGCGGCCGGGGCCTCTGCACCACCTGATGAGTGTGGAGCCGTCCAACGGCCTCACCGACGCCCGGCACCACGTCTACTGGTCCGACCAGGGTGAGTACACCGGCCATCCCGTGGACGACTTCGAGTCGGACCGCCGTGAGTGGGTCCCGCTCAAGCTCGTCCCCGACATGATCGCCCGTGGGGAGGTCCCGGCCGCCAACATGGCGGCCGCGTTACTCCTGCTGCACCATCTCCGGCTCGCCGACGGTCAGTGAGCCAGCGCCTGCCAGACGGCGACGGCGAGCGCTCCCAGGGCGGTGAGCGCGGCGACCGAGGTCAGTGGCCAACGGGCGTGTTCGAGGGTCTTCACCCGGGAGTTCAGCTCGTCCAGCTCCTTGGCGGTCTCCTCGGTACGGTGACTGAGCAGTGCCAGCCCGCCTTCGACGCGCGCGTAGGCGACGTCGAGGCGGCGGCGTAACTCGGCCAGTTCTCCGTGCACCACGGCCTGCTCCGGTTCGACGGTCACGGACCCACTCCTCTCTGTGGTCGGACGGGACGACTCCGCATCCCTTGCATGCGCATGCAGAGTCAACCGCCCTGGTGGGCCCGTGGGGAGCGTGTGCGAAAGGCATATGCGAGCCCTCGGCGCACACGGAGTGTGAAACACATGGACCCGGCACTCATCCGAGTACCGGGTCCATCCGCGTTCCGCTTGTTCGGTGCGGCCCGCTCAGTACGAGTAGAAGCCCGAGCCCGACTTCCGGCCCAGCCGGCCCGCCTCGACCATGCGCTGGAGCAGCGGGGGAGCGGCGTACAGGGGCTCCTTGTACTCGGTGTACATGGAGTTGGCGATCGACACGATCGTGTCCAGGCCGATGAGGTCGGAGAGCTTGAGCGGGCCCATCGGGTGGGCGCAGCCCATCTCCATGCCGTTGTCGATGTCCTCGCGGCTGGCGATACCGGACTCGAACATGCGGATCGCGGAGAGCAGGTACGGCACCAGCAGCGCGTTGACGACGAAGCCGGAGCGGTCCTGCGCGCGGATGGCGTGCTTGCCCAGCGTCTTCTCGGCGAAGATCTGCGCCCGGCTGAGCGTGCCCTCGGACGTGGTGAGGGCCGGGATCAGCTCGACCAGGTTCTGCACCGGGGCCGGGTTGAAGAAGTGGATGCCGATCACGTGGTCGGGGCGCGAGGTGGCGACCGCCAGCTTGACCAGGGGGATGGAGGAGGTGTTGGAGGCCAGGATCGCGTCCGGGCGGGTCACCACCTGGTCGAGCACCTGGAAGATCTCCGTCTTCACCTGCTCGTTCTCCACCACGGCCTCGATCACCAGATCGCGGTCGGCGAACTCTCCCAGGTCGGTGGTGAAGCTCAGCCGGGAGAGGGCCGCGTCGCGCTCCTCCTCGCTGATCTTGCCGCGCTCGGCCGCCTTGCCCAGGGAGTTGTGCAGCCGGGTACGGCCGTACTCCAGGGCGTCGCCGGTGGTCTCGGCGACCATCACGTCCAGTCCCGCGCGTGCGCACACCTCGGCGATGCCCGCGCCCATCTGGCCGCAGCCCACGACTCCGACGCGCGAGATGTCTCCGGCTCGGAAGTCCGTCACATCGTCCCCTTCGCTGGTTCTCCGGCTCGTGCAGGGCGTCCGGTTTCGGTGCCTGCTCCGATCGTGCACGTTACCGCCAAGTATCGATGATCGATCGACGGGGTAGGGACAAGCCGTGCCTCCGGGACGATCCGTCACGGGGCGGACTCGGAGCGTGGGGGAGGCAGGAATGGCCACACGTAGGGCTACCGTCTCGCGGCGGACGCTCGCCCTGGGGGCGCTGGCGGCTCTGGCGACGGGTCCGGGCACCCCGGCGTACGCCTCCGGCCGGCATCACCGGGAGATGCGCGGGGTGTGGCTCGCCACCGTCGCCAACCGGGACTGGCCCTCGCGGCCGGGGCTCCCGCCCGAGGAGCAGCGGGCCGAGCTGACCGCCCACCTCGACCGGGCGGTGGCGGACCGGCTCAACACCGTGATCTTCCAGGTCCGGCCGACCGCCGACGCCCTGTGGCCCTCCCCGTACGAGCCCTGGTCGGAGTACCTCACCGGCACCCAGGGCCGCGACCCCGGCTGGGACCCGCTGGGCACCGCCGTGCGCGAAGCCCATGCGCGTGGCCTTGAGCTGCACGCCTGGTTCAACCCGTACCGCATCGCCAACCACACCGACCCCTCCCGGCTGACCCCGGACCACCCGGCGCGGCTGCACCCGGAGTGGGTGGTGCCCTACGGCGGCAAGCTGTACTACAACCCGGGCCTGCCCGAGGTCCGGCGCTTCGTCCGGCTGGCCATGCTGGACGCGGTCGCCAAGTACCCCGTGGACGCGGTCCACTTCGACGACTACTTCTACCCGTACCCGGTCGCCGGGCAGACCTTCGACGACGACGCGGCCTACGACGCGTATGGGGGCGCCTTCGGCGACCGGGCCGCCTGGCGGCGCGACAACATCGACCGGCTGGTACGGGAGGTCGCGGCGGGCATCCGGCGGGTGCGGCCCGGTACCCGGTTCGGGATCAGCCCCTTCGGCGTCTGGCGCAACGCGGGCACCGACCCGCGCGGCTCCGACACCCAGGCGGGCGTGCAGACGTACGACGACCTGTACGCGGACACCCGGACGTGGGTCCGCGAGCACTGGATCGACTACATCGTCCCGCAGATCTACTGGAACATCGGCTTCCCGGCGGCCGACTACGCGAAGCTCCTCGACTGGTGGGCCGCGCAGGCGGCGGGCACCCGGACCCGGCTGTACGTGGGGGAGGCGCTGTACAAGGCGGGCGCGGCGGGGCAGCCGCCCGCCTGGCAGGATCCCGCCGAACTGTCCCGGCATCTCACCCTGGCCGATGGATATCCGCAGGTGCGCGGGCATGTGTTCTTCGCCGCCCAGGACGTGGCCCGCGATCCGCTGGGCGCGATGGCACGGGTGGTCGCCGACCACTACCGCCGGCCGGCGAGACCCCCGCGCCGACCCCCGTTGTCCCGCTAGCTAGCTTCGTCCTCGTGGTGGCGGACCTGGCAGTCCGGGCCGGGCGACATGATGGCCTCGTGCCCGTCCTCGAAGCGGACGCGGTAGGGCGGTTCGCCCTCCTCGCCGATCACTTCGACCACTTCGGTGACCTGATCGTGTTGGCCGACCACTCGTCCGTGCTGGACAAGGCGGTCGCCCTTGGACGCATGCATTGTCAGGCCCTCCTCACGGTCACGACCGTTGGGTGACGGCGATGCACACGAGCACGGCGACCGCGGTCAGCGGTGCCGCCGCGGGGACGTGCTCGCCCAGTAGCAGTGCCGACCACACCAGTGTGAGCAGCGGCTGAGCCAACTGCAACTGGCTGGCGCGCGGGATGCCGACGGCCGCCATGCCCCGGTACCAGAGGAGCAGCCCGAGGAACTGCGAGCCCACCGCGACCCACAGCACCCCGGCGATCCCGTGCGCGGTGAGCCGTACCGGCTCGTGTCCCAGCGCCAGCGCGGTGCCGAGGACGCTCAGCGGCAGGCACAGCACCAGCGCCCAGCCGATGACCTGCCAGCCCGGCATCACCCGGGCCAGCCGGCCGCCCTCGGTGTATCCGGCCGCGCAGACCAGCAGGGCGCCGAAGAGATAGACGTCCGCCCTGGTCAGGGCGCCCCCGCTCTGGGTGACCGTGAAGACGGCCACGGCCGCGGCGCCGGCCAGGGCCGCCGTCCAGAAGCGGCGAGAGGGGCGTACGCCGGTGCGCAGGGCGGACACCGCGGCCGTGGTCAGGGGCAGCAGACCCACGACGACGGCCGCGTGCGCGGTGGTCGAGGTCTGGAGCGCGAGCGTGGTCAGCAGCGGGAAGCCGAGCACCGTGCCGATCCCGACCATGGCGAGCCCCGGCAGATGGCGGGCCTCGGGCAGCGGCACCCGCAGGAGCAGCAGACAGGCTCCCGCGACCAGGGCGGCGAGGACACCCCGGACCGCCACCAGCGACCAGGGTCCGAAGCTCTCCAGACCCCAGGCGGTCGCGGGGAAGGTGAGGGAGAAGGCGACGACACCGACGGCCGCCTGGCCGGTGCCCATGAACAGGGGCTCGCGGGGCGCGGTGACCGCTATCGCGCTCGTATCGGTAGCGCTACTCTGTGCTCTCATGAACGAGCGTAGCAGTGTGCTGGAGCTGGCGGAATGCCTGCGCAGGGAACTGGACCGCTACTCACTTGGTGGAAAGCTCCCGTCCAGCCGTGCCCTGGTCGAGCGGTTCCGGGTCAGTCCGGTGACCGTCTCCCGGGCGCTGGCCCGGCTCGCCGCCGAGGGGCTGGTCGTCACCCGGCCCGGCGCGGGCGCCTTCCGGGCCGGGCCGCGCGCCGCGACCCCGCCCGCCGGGGACACCTCCTGGCAGGAGGTCGCGCTGAGCGCCGACGCCGCCGGGGACGTCGTACCCCGCACCGTGGACGCCTCCGGAGTCATGGTCTCGCTGCCGGCGCCGCCGCCCGGGGTGCTGGAGCTGAGCGGCGGCTACCCGCACCCCGGCCTCCAGCCCGAGCAGGCCATGGCCGCCGCCCTCGCCCGCGCCGGACGGCGGCCCGGCGCCTGGGGGAGGCCGCCCCTGGAGGGGCTGCCCGAACTGCGGGAGTGGTTCGCGCGCGGCATCGGCGGCTCCGTCACCGCGGCCGAGGTGCTCGTCGCGGCCGGCGGCCAGTCCGCGCTGGCCACCGCGCTGCGCGCGCTCGCCCCGCCCGGCGCGCCCGTCCTGGTGGAGTCGCCCACCTACCCCGGCATGCTGGACCTCGCCCGCGCCGCCGGCCTGCGGCCCGTACCGGTGCCGGTCGACCCCGACGGCGTACGGCCCGACCTGCTGGCCGACGCCTTCCGCGCCACCGGCGCCCGGGTGTTCGTCTGCCAGCCCCTGTTCCAGAACCCGACCGGCGCCGTGCTCGCCCCCGGCCGCCGGGGCGAGGTGCTGCGCATCGCCCGCGCCTCGGGCGCCTTCGTCATCGAGGACGACTTCGTACGCCGTCTCGCGCACGCCGACGCGCCCGAACTGCCCCGGCCGCTGGCGGCGGACGACCCGGACGGTGTCGTGGTGCACGTCGGCTCGCTCACCAAGGCGACCTCGCCCAGCTTCCGGGTGGCCGCCCTCGCCGCGCGCGGGCCGGTGCTGGAACGCCTGCGCGCCATCCAGGTCGTGGACAGCTTCTTCGTGCCCCGGCCGCTCCAGGAGGCGGCGCTCGAACTCGTCGGCTCCCCGGCCTGGCCGCGCCATCTGCGGTCGCTGTCGGCCGAGTTGGCGGTACGCCGGGAGGCGATGACCGGGGCGCTCGCGCTGCACCTGCCCGAACTCGCCCTGCCGCACATCCCGTTCGGCGGCTACCACCTCTGGGCGCGGCTGCCCGAGGGCGTCACGGAGTCCGCGCTGACCGCCGCCGCACTGCGCGCGGGCATCTCCCTCACCCCCGGGCGGCCCTACTTCAGCGCCGAACCCCCGGCCGCGCACATCCGGCTGAGCTTCGCCGCCGTGGCGAGTACCGGGGACATCGCGGAGGGGGTGCGGCGGTTGCGGTCGGCGTGGGACGAAGTGCGGTGAGTTCCTCAAGTAACTTCTTTATCAAGGGTGTTGAGGCGCAAAGAGTGGTGATTTCCGGTCACCCTCTCAGCGGCCCGCGTGAGGGCTCTTGACCGGCCCCCGTCCGGGGATCACCATCACCGCATGCCACTTCGGGTGACGTTCGTGGCCGCAGCGCACGGTTCCCCGTCGCACGCGGAGCGGTTCCAGGACGACCGGCCGCTGGACCAGGCGGGCTGGGACGAGGTGCAGCGCGTCGTCGGGTATCTGCTGCCGCTCGCGGCCGCCGAGTTGCGCTACTGCTCCCCGACCCCGCGCAGCCGCGCCACCGGCGATGCGCTCGGCTATGCGCCGCTCTCCCAACTCGCCCTGCGTGACTGTGACATGGGGCGCTGGCGGGGGCTGACCCTGGCCGAGGCGATGGCCCGCGAACCGCAGGCGGTGGACGCCTGGCTCGCCGACCCGAGGGCCAGCCCGCACGGCGGCGAGTCGATGCTCGCCTTCATCTCCCGCGTGGGCGGCTGGCTCGACACCCGGCCCGGCGACGACTGGGCCCGTATCGTCGCCGTGGCCGAGCCCGCCGTGATCCGCGCGGCCCTGGTCTACGCCCTTCAGGCGCCGCCGTCCGCCTTCTGGAGCATCGACGTACGCCCGCTCTCCACGATCACGGTGGCCGGGCGTGCGGGCCGCTGGACGCTGCGGCTGGACGCGGTGTCGCCTCAGCCCTCGCGCACGTAGTCCGTGGTGAGCACGAGGTCCTTCTTCGGGCCGGCGACCCGCCACACCGAACGCCAGTGGTCCGCGTCGGTCACGGTGAACTCGCCCCGGTAGAAGTCGGCCGCGCAGGGGTGCCCGGCGATGTGCCGCCCGCTACGCAGGTCCAGGTCGTGGAAGGGGCGCCCGTCCGCGAACCGCACGTCCGCCGTGCCCGGCTCGGCGCCCGCCAGGAACCGCAGCGTCCGCGTCGCGGGCCGCGTCACGCCCTGCCAGGTGAACTCCCCGGCCTCCTCGTGCAGCAGTCCGCCGTCCAACGGCCCGAAGTCGGTGTGCCCGGCGAAGTACCCCTCGTCCGCGCCCGCCAGATCCCGCACGGTACGGGTGACCCGCCAACGCCCGGCGAGGAACCCGAGCGTATCGGCCACCGGCCACCACTCACCGCCCGTCACCGTGTCCTCCGGAAGGGCCCGTCGGGCGAGTCCGCAGGCGTCTTCCGCTCGGCCTCCGCCCGGATCTCCTGATGCGCGGCATGACCGGTCACCCGGAACGCCTCCTCGTACGCGGCCAGCACACCCCCGCCGCCACCCCGCCGCCGCACGTAGAGCGCCAGCCAGGTCAGCGCCCCGAGCACCACTGCCAGCCCACCGCACAGCATCAGGTACGGCACCCACACATCCATGCCCCGAGCTTACGGTCCACCCCTCAGCCGCCCACGGCCCCCTCCACGGGCAGCCACAGCTCCGCGAACGCCTCGCTCCCGGCCCCGGTCGGCCGTACGCGCAGGATCTCCGGGCCGGGGCGGCTCACGTACGGGTTCGACGGGAACCACTGCATGAACACGTCCCGCCACAGCGTCTGGACCGCGAGCGGCATCGGCCCGGAGACCGTGAACACCGCCCAGGTGCCGGCCGGGACGGCCAGCTCGGCCAGACCCTCCGGTGCCGGGGAGGAGGTGACCGCACCCTGGTAGTAGTCGAGTTCCGTGCCCTCGGCCCGGCTCGGGTCCAGATCGTCGCAGACCGCGACGACCCCTTCCGGCTGCTGGTCCGACAGCTTCGCCAGCCGCTCCAGGTCCTCCCGCCCGATCCCCCGGACGAAGTCGATGATCGCCTGGTTCGGCCCGGCGTGCACCAACGGCACCCGCGTCTTGTACCCGACCACGCCGAACGCCTGCTTCCGCTCGATCCGGTGCCGCATGTCACTGTTCCCTTCGACGACGAGGCGGAAGGACATCCGGGGCTGCGAGCTGAGCGTGACACCGGCCCGCCGGGCCTGGCTCGGACCGACGCCGTGCATCGCCCGGAAGGCCCTGGCGAACGCCTCGCCCGACCCGTATCCGTGCCGTACCGCGATGTCGAGCAGCGTCTCCCGCCCCGCGACCACTTCGGCCGCCGCGAGCGTCAGCCGCCTGCGCCGCACGTACTCCGACAACGGCATCCCGGCCAGCGCGGAGAACATCCGCCGCAGGTGGTACACCGAGGTCCCGGCGATCTGCGCCAGCTCCTCCACCTCGACACCCGCACCGAGCCGCAGCTCGATCCGCTCCATGGCCTGATTCAGCCGCTCCAGCACGCCCCGTTCCCTTCCCTCTGGCACCGGTAACGCTAGGCGTGCGGAAGGACCCCGCACCCGACATTCCGTGCCCGATTCCGTCGGGTACCTATAGCGCGTATTCCACCGTCAGGGGGCTTGCCACCAGGCACCGGGGTGCGGTGGCGGTCGCGGGCAGGGCCGCGGTGACGCGGGCGTAGCCCTGGGTCCAGGCCGCGGTGGGGATGTCGGGCTGGGCCGCGTCGAGAGCGGCGAGGAGGTCGCGTACGCCCCGGGCGCCCGGAGGCGCCGGGTGGCCGGCTCCGGTGAGGGTGCGCACGACTTCGCCTGCGTCCGTGACGAAGGTGGTGCACGCACTGGAGCCCTCATCGGTGGCCGTCAGGGCCGGGCCCTCGACCGAGACCGGGGTCATGCCCAGCAGATGGCGGGCCGAACCGTGCATGAGCAGGCGGCAGTCGGCCGACGGGTACTGCGGGTCGGCGCCGGGGATGGGATCGGTGAAGAGGACCAGGTCGCGGTTGGCCCGCCGGAGCGTGACGTACAGCAACGGGGCCTCGAACCACACCCATTCGCCGGGCCGGAGATCCGGCTCACCGAACCAGCGCGCCGATTCCGCCAGGTGCCCGACCACCTGGTCCAGTTGCCGCCCGCGTGCGCTCCCCGCGTCGTCCGTCGGGGCGTCGAGGTCGATCCCGCCGACGGGTGTGGTCAGGCGGAGGGCGCCGGGGCGTCGGAGCCGGCGCGGGTGCGGGATGAATTGCCGCAGCTTGGCGTCGGACAGGTAGATGAACTCGCGCAACGCCACTCCGGCTCTGCTCGCCCCCCGAAAAACACTTTCCCCCGGAAAGCACGAAGGCAAGAGGTTCGACACCTCCTGCCACTTTCAAGATATAGCGCACAGGGGCCCTTGCGGCAAGGCCCCCCAGGTGGCGCAGAATGGGCGGCCGCGGTCGGGAGTGACGGGAATGGGGTGCTCGCGGAGTTTGCACCTTTCTGTCGGCCGGTGGGTGAATTCGTTGATGGGGCGGGTTGATGTTCGATGTGATCGTGGTCGGCGGCGGGCCGACCGGGCTGATGCTGGCCGGGGAGCTGCGGCTGGCCGGAGTGGGTGTGGTCGTGCTGGAGAGGCTGGCCGAGCCGAGCCTCCAGTCCCGAGGGCGCGGCCTGCACGCGCGCAGTGTCGAGGTGATGGACCAGCGGGGCCTGCTGGACAGGTTCCTCGCGGAGAGCGAGAAGTTCCAGGTCGGCGGCCTGTTCGGCGGCATCATGAAGCCGTGGCCGGACCGGCTGGACACGGCCCACCCGTACGGCCTCGCCACCCCGCAGGCGGTCACCGAGCGGCTGCTCGGCGACTGGGTCCGCGAACTCGGCGCCGAGGTCCGGCGCGGCCAGGAGGTGGTCGCGCTGAGCCAGGACGCCGACGAGGTCACCGTGGGCCTGGCCGACGGCACCGAACTCCGCGCCCGGTACGTGGTCGGCTGCGACGGCGGCCGCAGCACCGTACGCAAGCTGCTCGGCGTCGGCTTCCCCGGCGAACCCGCCTCGGTCGAGACGCTGCTCGGCGACATGGAGGCCACGGAGGACCCGGCGACCATCGAGGCCGTCGTGGCGGAGGTCCGCAAGACGCAGCTGCGCTTCGGCCTCTCGCCCGACGTGGACGGCCAGAAGGGGGTGTACCGCGTGATCGTGCCCGCCGACGGCGTCTCGGAGGACCGCGCGGCCCCCACCATCGAGGAGTTCCGGCAGCAGCTCCGGACCGTCGCCGGCACCGACTTCGGCGTGCACTCGCCCCGCTGGCTGTCCCGCTTCGGCGACGCCACCCGGCAGGCCGAGCGCTACCGTGCCGGCCGGGTCCTGCTGGCCGGCGACGCGGCGCACATCCACCCCCCGGCCGGCGGCCAGGGGCTCAACCTCGGCGTGCAGGACGCCTTCAACCTCGGCTGGAAGCTCGCCGCCGAGGTGCACGGCCGGGCCCCGGACGGCCTGCTCGACACCTACCACGCCGAACGCCACCCGGTCGGCGCCCGCGTCCTCGCGACCACCCGCGCCGCGATGACCCTCCTCGGCACCGACCCCGGCGCCACCGCACTGCGCGAACTCTTCGCGCGGCTCATGGACTTCGAGGAGGTCAACCGCCACATCACCGGCATGATCACCGCCGTCGACATCCGCTACGACCTGGGCGAGGGCCACGAACTGGTCGGCCGGCGGCTCCGGGACGTCAAGCTCAAGCAGGGACGCCTCTACGAGCACACCCACGGCGCGCGCGGCCTGCTGCTCGACCAGACCGGCCGGCTCTCGGTCGGGGGCTGGGCGGACCGCGTGGACCATGTCGTCGACGTCAGCGACGAACTCGACGTACCCGCCGTGCTGTTGCGCCCGGACGGTCATGTCGCCTGGGCGGGGGAGAGTCAGGAGGAACTGCTCGCCCAGCTGCTCAAGTGGTTCGGGGCGCCGGATACTCCGCCAGCAGCGCCTCACTCGCCTTCTCGCTGACCAGATAGACCGCGGAGGCGATGAACAGGCCGGGGATGTCGGGGAACACCGACGCGTCCACCACCCGCAGCCCCTCCACCCCGCGCACCCGGAAGTCACCGTCCAGCACCGCCAGTCGATCGTCCTGTGTGCCGATCCTGGCGGTGCCGCACGCGTGATGCCCCCAGGACTGGGTCCGCGCCCACTCCTTGAGCTGGTCGTCGGTCCGCACCTCGGGCCCCGGCACCAACTCGCCCTGCACGCCCGCGTCCGAGGCGTTGCCGATCACCTCGCGGGCGATCCGCAACCCGTCCACCAGCCCGTCCAGATCCTCCTCCCAGCCGGGCGTGCCCTCGGAGAAGTAGCGGAACCGGATCTCGGGCGGCTCGGTGGGATCGGTCGAGCGCAGACTCACCGACCCGCCCCGGTTCTTAGTGTGGCCCTTGAGCACGACCACGCCCAGCCGGTTCCGGCCGTGGGTGCCGTCCTCGGCGTAACCGGGGTAGTAGCCGTGGAAGTCGAGGGGCATCGCCAGCAGCATCAGGTCCGAGTCCCCGTCGGAGACGCTCGACCTGCCGATGAGGGCCGCGAGTTGGCCGTTGGTGCCGTAGGGGCCGCCCCGGTCCGCGTACCACTCGCCGATCAACTCGTCCTGTTTCTCGCCGGGAAGCGGGACGTCCAGCGAGGAGCCCTCGAACAGCGGGTAGTCCTGGTCGAGTTCGGCCACCACCGACGCCTCGTACCGGTCGTGCAAGTTGCTGCCCACGCCGGGCGCGTCCACCCGTACCGGGATGCCGAGCCGCTCCAGCTCCTCGCGCGGTCCGACGCCGGACAGCATGAGCAACTGCGGGGTGTTGTAGGTGCCCCCGGCCAGGATGACCTCGTTCCGGGCGTACGCGGTCCCCTCGGCCGTCTCGCCCTCGTCCCGGTCCGCCGCGTCCGGCCGCAGCCGGCACGTACGGTCCGACGAGGCGCCGTACGCGCGGTGTTGCTCGCGGTAGGCGACGCCCACCGCGCGGTCGCCGTCGAACAGCACCCGGGTGACGAGGGTGTTGGTCCGGATCGTCAGCAGGTCCCCGACCCGGTGGCGGACCTCCAGCAGGCGCTCGCGGGTGCCGTTGCGGGTGCCGCCGTCGACGGAGACCGGGATGAAGCCCATGCCCTGGAAGTCCGGCGGGGTGTCCGCCGCGTTCGGGTCGCGGGGGAGCGGCACGTCGTCGGGGATGCCGAAGCGGTCGCGGGCGGTGCGCTCGACGGCGCCGATGATGTCGAGGAACCGGGGCTCGCGGGGCGCGAGGGAGGGCGCGGCGCGGGTCGTACCGAGCCAACCCTCCGTGCCGTGGCGGGACTTGGCGTCCCGCTCGGCCGGGGTCTCGCCGGGGAGCGGCTCGGCGTCCTGGCCCTGCCAGTTTTCCAGGCGCCGGAAGCGTTCCCGCATCGCCTCCTCGCTCCACCCCGAGTCGCCGGTCAGCTCGACCAGCCGCTGCCACTCCTTGCCCTGCGGGAACAGCATGATCAGCGCGTTGACCGTCGTACTCCCGCCGAGCGAGCTGCCGCGCGGGTACAGCACGCCGTCCTCGGCGCCGGTGAACTTGCGGTCAGCGTGCTGGGTCGCCGGGTCGTCCCAGTGGCGTACGAAGAAGCTCCACGCCATGTCGGGGTCCTCGCTGGCGAAACCCTGCATGATCGGGATCGAGTAGTACGGGCAGTCGTGTTCGTCGCCCGCCTCCAGCACCAGGACCCGGTGCCCGGCGAGGGCGAGGTTGGCGGCCAGGGGGCCGCCGCCGGCGCCCGAGCCGACGACGACGAAGTCGAATTCCTGAGCGGTCTCCGGTGGCTGCTGAGGCATCCCGTCTCCTCCACGCGCTCCCCCCGGCCACTCTGCACCCCTGGCGCCACGCCCGCCACATCGTGCGGGTGCCCGGCACGGTGTCTACGTTGGAGAGAAAGACGTTTCCCCGGCCGGCAGGAGGTTTCCCATGTCCGACGCGACCGAGTTGAGCAAGGATCCGGCTCCCGATCCGGCCGAGGACAACGCGTTCTTCCCGTCCCCGTACTCACTGAGCAAGTACACCGCGCCGAAGACCGATTTCGACGGCGTCCAGCACAAGGGCGCGTACACCGGCGGGCGGTGGAAGGTGCTGATGATCGGCACGGACGAGCGGTATCTGCTCACCGAGGACGGCAAGTTCTTCTCCACCGGCAACCATCCCGTCGAGATGCTGCTCCCGCTGCACCACATGATGGAGGCGGGCGTCGACGTCGACGTGGCCACCCTCAGCGGCAACCCCGTGAAGCTGGAGCTGTGGGCCATGCCGGAGGAGGACAAGGCCGTCATGGAGACGTACGAGGCGCTCAAACCCCAGCTGAAGCAGCCGATGAAGCTCTCCGAGGTGGTCGCGGACAAGCTGGGGCCCGAGTCGGACTACATCGCCGTCTTCATCCCCGGCGGGCACGGAGCGGTGATCGGGCTCGCGGAGAGTGAGGACGTGACCGAGACGCTGGACTGGGCGCTCGCCAACGACAAGTACGTCATCACCCTCTGCCACGGCCCGGCCGCGCTGCTCGCCGCCGCCCGGGGCAAGGACAAGTCGCCCTTCGACGGCTACTCCCTGTGCGTCTTCCCCGACGCGCTCGACACGGGCGCCAACCTGGAGATGGGCTACCTGCCCGGCCGGCTGCGGTGGCTGGTCGCCGATCTGCTGGAGAAGCAGGGCGTCGAGGTGCTGAACTCCGAGATCACCGGCCAGACCCACCAGGACCGCAGACTCCTCACCGGAGACAGCCCGCTCGCCTCCAACGCGCTGGGGCTGCTGTCGGCGGACGTGCTGGTCGAGGCGGCGAAGGAGTAGAGCTCAGTCCCGCGCCAGTACGCAGAACGCGTTTCCCTCGGGGTCGGTGAGGCAGGTCCACGGGACGTCACCCTGGCCGAGGTCGAGATCGACGGCACCGAGCGCCTTCAGCCGGGCGACCTCCGCCGCCCGGTCACCGCCGGGGTGGGGGAGAAGGTCGAGGTGGACGCGGTCGGGCGCGGTGTGCGCGGTGGGTGAGCGGAACAACTCCAGGTACGGACCCGTCCCGTCGGCCGACCGCAGCAACACGAGGTCGTCGCTCTCCCGCCGCACGGTCCACCCCGTCGCCGCACCCCAGAACCGGGCCATCGCCCGCGGCTCCACGCAGTCCACGACCACCGCCGCGATCGGCCCGGTGTCCCGGTACCGCTCCCGGGGCTCCAGCACACAGAACTCGTTCCCTTCGGGATCGGCGAGCACCACCCACGGCACGTCCCCCTGCCCGATGTCGAGACGCGTGGCCCCGTGCCCCTCCAGCCGCGCCACCAGCTCCGCCTGATGCGCCGGCGAGGCAGTGGCAAGATCAAGATGTGTACGGTTCTTCGCCGCCCCCCTGCCCTCCGGCACCGGCACGACATCCACCCCGACCACCACGGGGTCCGGCCACACCGGCCCCCCGGCCGGCCCGACATAGGTCGTCACACCGGGACTGTAGGCGGTCCATCCCAGCGCCTCCGCCCAGAACCGCCCGACCTTCGGAGCGTCAACGGCCTTGATATTGACGTGCACAGGTCGCAGTCCCATGGAGTGATCCTATGCGGCGAGCCGTATGCGTGAAGTGGGTTCTTGATCCGACCGGTTGGGGCGGCCCCCCTTGTCGGCACCCTGTGCCATCATGCGGACGCGTCCCGGGGGAGAGGGGCGCGGTTCACTGATCACCAGGGGGTGCGGGATGGGTGCGGGCACGGAGCCGGACGGTTCGTCCAGATCCGACGAGGAGTGGGAGCGGTTTCTGCGCGAGTCGGTGGCGGGTAGCGCCGACGCCCCCAAGGAGCCCTCGGCGCGAGCCCGCGAGGTGGCGGGACGGCTGCGCACGGAGCCCCGCAGGGGCCTGGACGGCCGGCGCGACCACCGACCCGCCCGGTCCAGAAGGCCGGTGGGCCGGTACGTGGTCGGGCTGCTGGCCGTCCTGGCCCTGCTCTTCGTGGCGCTCGCCCCCGGACGGGTGGTGGACCTCGTCACCGGTTCCGACGTGTCGCGCCCGGATGCCCGGCGCGCCACCGCTCAGGACCCGTTCCGCGGTTCGCCGGCGACGGCCTGGGCGAGCGGGACGGCGGGGATCACCATGCCGAAGGAGACCAAGGCGGTCGGCGGGATGAGCGCGGCCGAGGTCGGGCGGGCCCTGAACCGCAGCCGGGACTTCCTGGCCGCGTCCAGCCTGGACCGGGCGGTGTTGCGGGGCGAGCGCCCGGAGAAGGCGATCGCACTGATCAACCCGCACCAGAAGGACGTTCAGCACCTTCTGAAGACCGCCTTCCAGGCCCCGGGCGAGAAGAACGACCCCCTCCTCCTCTTCAGCCGCTTCCAGCCCTCCCGCGCCCACCTGGTCGGCGACATCGTGAAGACACGCGGCGCGCTCACCTACCGCGAGGGCGAACGCGGCGCCCTGAGGGCGACCGCCGACGTCACCTTCGTCTACCCGGTCGCCCGTCCGGGCGGCGACGAGATCCTGCGGACGATCGTCCGCCGCGAACTGGTCCTGAGCTGGGACGACCCCGACAAGGTCCACACCGAGCCGGGCACCTTCTCGGTCGTCTCCTACAACTACGACATGACCAACGGCGGCTGCGGCACCCCCACGGGCTACTTCGTCCCACCCTTCGGCCCGGACCACGACGCGGACGAGTCCGGCCGGGAGGTCGACCCGTACGACCGCGGCACGCCGTTCGGCCAGGGCGGGTCCGCCGGGTCCGCCGGGTCCGCCGGGGACGAGTGCGGGAGGGCGACGCGGTCCTGAGCCGGCCCCATCAGGCGGTCCCCTTCGCACACCTGATTGCATAAAACTGCGGCACTACGTATAGTCATGCCAGTTGAAGGAGGCTGACATGGTGGTGCGCGCGGCGGTGGCCGGGGCCAGTGGGTATGCGGGTGGGGAGTTGCTGCGGCTGCTGCTCGGGCATGCCGGGGTCGAGGTCGGGACGCTCACCGGGCACTCCAGCGCGGGCCGGCGGCTGGGGGAGCTGCAGCCGCAGCTCGCGCCACTGGCCGACCGGGTGCTGGCGGAGACGACCGCCGAGGCGCTCGCCGGGCACGACGTGGTCTTCCTGGCGCTGCCCCACGGACAGTCCGCCGCCGTCGCCGAGCAGCTCGGCCCGGACGTGCTGGTGATCGACCTGGGCGCCGACTTCCGGCTCGCGGACCCCGCCGACTGGGAGCGCTTCTACGGCTCCCCGCACGCCGGCACCTGGCCCTACGGCCTGCCCGAACTCCCCGGCGCCCGGGCCGTGTTGGAGGGGACCAAGCGCATCGCCGTACCCGGCTGCTACCCCACCGCCGTCTCCCTCGCCCTCTTCCCCGCCTACGAGGCCGGGATCACCGAGCCCGAGGCCGTGATCGTCGCCGCCTCCGGCACCTCCGGGGCCGGCAAGGCGCCCAAGGCGCATCTGCTCGGAGCTGAGGTCATGGGCTCCATGACCCCGTACGGCGTCGGCGGCGGACACCGGCACACCCCCGAGATGATCCAGAACCTCAGCGCGGCCGCCGGGGAGCGGGTGAGCGTCTCGTTCACCCCGACCCTCGCGCCCATGCCCCGGGGCATCCTCGCCACGTGCAGCGCCAGGGCGCGTGCCGGGGTCACCGCGGAGACGGTCCGCGCGGTCTACGAGAAGGCGTACGCCGACGAGCCGTATCTGCGGCTGCTCCCCGAGGGACAATGGCCGGCCACCGGCGCCGTGACCGGCTCCAACGCGGTCCAGGCGCAGGTCGCCCTGGACACCGAGACCCACCGCGTCATCGTGATCAGCGCCATCGACAACCTGACCAAGGGCACCGCGGGCGGTGCCGTACAGAGCATGAACATCGCCCTCGGGCTCGACGAGACCACCGGGCTTTCCACGATCGGAGTCGCGCCTTGAGCGTCACAGCGGCCAAGGGATTCACCGCGGCGGGCATCGCCGCCGGGATCAAGCAGAACGGCAACCCCGACCTGGCCCTCGTGGTCAACACCGGCCCCCGCCGCGCCGCCGCCGGCGTCTTCACCGCCAACCGCGTGAAGGCCGCCCCGGTGCTGTGGTCCGAGCAGGTCCTCAAGGGCGGGCAGATCAGCGCGGTCGTCCTCAACTCCGGCGGCGCCAACGCCTGTACGGGCCCCCAGGGCTTCCAGGACACCCACGCCACCGCCGAGAAGGTGGCCGAGGTCCTCGACCGCGCCCCCATCGAGGTCGCCGTCTGCTCCACCGGCCTCATCGGCGTGACCCTGCCCATGGACAAGCTGCTGCCCGGCGTCGAGAAGGCCGCCGCAGCCCTGAGCGAGCACGGCGGCGAGAAGGCCGCCCTCGCCATCAAGACCACCGACACCCACCACAAGACCGCCGTGGTGAGCCGGGACGGCTGGACGGTCGGCGGCATGGCCAAGGGCGCCGGCATGCTCGCCCCCGGCCTCGCCACCATGCTGGTCGTCCTCACCACCGACGCCGTCCTCACCGACGCCGAGCTGGACAAGGCGCTGCGCGACGCCACCAAGGTCACCTTCGACCGGGTCGACTCCGACGGCTGCATGTCCACCAACGACACCGTCCTGCTGCTCTCCTCCGGCGCCTCCGGCAACACCCCCGGCTACGACGACTTCGCCGACGCCGTCCGCGAGGTCTGCGCCGACCTCGGCCGCCAGCTCATCGGCGACGCCGAGGGCGCCAGCAAGGACATCAAGGTCGAGGTGATCAACGCGGCCACCGAGGAGGACGCCGTCGAGGTCGGCCGGTCCATCGCCCGCAACAACCTCCTCAAGTGCGCCCTGCACGGCGAGGACCCCAACTGGGGCCGTGTGCTCTCCGCCATCGGCACCACCCAGGCCGTCTTCGAGCCCGACCGGCTAAACGTCGCCATCAACGGCGTCTGGGTCTGCAAGGGCGGCTCGGTCGGCGAGGACCGCGACCTGGTCGACATGCGCTACCGCGAGGTGCACATCGTCGCCGACCTCGCCGCCGGCACCGAGACCGCCACCATCTGGACCAACGACCTGACCGCGGACTACGTCCACGAGAACAGCGCGTACAGCTCATGAGCACCTCCACGCGGAAGCACACCGCCCTGCCCAAGGCGCAGACCCTCGTCGAGGCGCTGCCCTGGCTCACCCGCCACCACGGCCGCACCGTCGTCATCAAGTTCGGCGGCAACGCCATGGTCGACGAGAGCCTCAAGGCCGCGTTCGCCCAGGACGTCGTCTTCCTGCGCCACGCCGGTCTGCGCCCCGTCGTCGTGCACGGCGGCGGACCCCAGATCAGCGCCGCGCTCGACCGGCACGGCATCGTCAGCGAGTTCAAGGCCGGCCTGCGCGTCACCACCGAGGACGCCATGGACGTCGTACGGATGGTGCTCGCCGGGCAGGTGCAGCGCGAGCTGGTCGGGCTGCTCAACCAGCACGGGCCGCTCGCCGTCGGACTCACCGGCGAGGACGCCCACACCATCACCGCGACCCGGCACCGGCCCAGGGTCGACGGCGAACTGATCGATATCGGACGCGTCGGCGAGATCACCGAGATCGACACCGGCGCCATCGAGACCCTGCTCGCCGACGACCGCATCCCGGTCGTCTCCTCTATCGCCCGCTCCCAGGACGACGGACATGTCTACAACGTCAATGCTGATACGGCGGCTGCGGCACTCGCTGCTGCGCTGGGCGCCGAAACCCTCATGGTCCTCACCGACGTCGAGGGACTCTACGAGGACTGGCCGCACTCCGACGAGGTGATCAGCCGCCTCACCGCCACCGAGCTGGAGAAGCTGCTGCCCGAACTCTCCTCGGGCATGGTGCCCAAGATGGAGGGCTGCCTGCACGCCGTACGCAACGGCGTGCGCACCGCCCGCGTCATCGACGGCCGCGTCCAGCACTCGATCCTGCTGGAGATCTTCACCGACGAGGGCATCGGCACCATGGTCGTGCCCGACGAGCCGGACACCCCGGGGGAGTCATGAGCAACGAGGAACTGACCGCGCGCTGGCAGGGCGCGCTCATGAACAACTACGGCACCCCGCGCCTGCCCCTCGTCCGGGGCGAGGGCACCGCCCTCTGGGACGCCGACGGCAAGCGCTACCTCGACTTCGTCGGCGGAATCGCGGTCAACGCCCTCGGGCACGCCCACCCGGCCGTCGTCCACGCGGTGACCGAGCAGATCGGCACCCTCGGCCATGTCTCCAACCTGTTCGTCGCCGAGCCGCCCGTCGCCCTCGCCGAGCGCCTGCTGCGGCTGTTCGGCCGGGACGGCAAGGTGTTCTTCTGCAACTCCGGCGCCGAGGCCAACGAAGGCGCGCTGAAGATCGGCCGGCTCACCGGGCGCACCCACATGGTGGCGACCGAGGGCGGCTTCCACGGCCGCACCATGGGCGCCCTCGCCCTCACCGGCCAGCCCGGCAAGCAGGAGCCCTTCCGCCCGCTGCCCGGCGACGTCACACACGTCCCGTACGGCGACCCGCAGGCGCTCGCGGCCGCCGTCACCCCGGACACCGCCATGGTGATCATCGAGCCGATCCAGGGCGAGAACGGGGTCGTGGTGCCGCCGCCCGGCTACCTCAAGGCCGCCCGCGCCATCACCGCCGCGACCGGCGCGCTGCTCGTGCTGGACGAGGTGCAGACCGGCGTCGGCCGCACCGGCGACTGGTTCGCCTACCAGGCCCACGAGGGCGTACTGCCCGACGTCGTCACCCTCGCCAAGGGGCTCGGCGGCGGACTGCCGCTCGGCGCCACCCTCGCCTTCGGCCGCGCCGCCGACCTGCTCCGGCCCGGCCAGCACGGCACCACCTTCGGCGGGAACCCGGTCGCCTGCGCCGCCGGACTCGCCGTCCTGGACACCATCGAGGACGAGGACCTGCTCGCCAACACCAAGCGGCAGAGCGAGGCCCTGCGCGCCGGGATCGAGGCGCTGGAGCACCCGCTGGTCGACCATGTCCGGGGCGCGGGCCTGCTGCTGGGTATCGTGCTCACCGGGCCGCACGCCGACGAGGCGCAGACGGCGGCCCAGGAGGCCGGGTTCCTGGTGAACGCGCCCGCCCCCGACGTCGTACGGCTCATGCCCCCGCTGAACCTGCGCGACGACGAGGTGGACGCCTTCCTCCAGGCGCTGCCCGGCATCCTCGACCGAAGCACCGAGGACGGACGACCCCGAGAATGAGACGACGATGAGCCAGGCGCAGGACCACGATCAGGCGGCGGGCGGACCCGCCGTACCGCAGACCCGGACGGCCCGACACCGCCGGATCGTGGACATCCTCAACCGGCAGCCGGTGCGCTCGCAGAGCCAGCTCGCCAAGCTGCTCGCCGACGACGGGCTGACCGTCACCCAGGCCACGCTCTCCCGCGACCTGGACGAGCTGAACGCGGTCAAGATCCGCAACACCGACGGCGACCTGATCTACGCGGTGCCCAGCGAGGGCGGCTTCCGCACCCCGCGCGCCCCGCTGGGCGGCTCCGCCAAGGAGGAGCGGATGCGGCGGCTCTCCCAGGAGCTGCTGATCTCCGCCGAGGCGTCCGCCAACCTCGTCGTGCTGCGCACCCCGCCCGGCGCCGCCCAGTTCCTCGCCTCGGCCATCGACCAGGCCGAACTCCACGACGTCCTCGGCACCATCGCCGGCGACGACACGCTGATGCTGATCAGCCGCGACGCCACCGGCGGCCAGGCCCTCGCGGACCACCTGCTCCGGCTCGCCCAGAACGGGCCGTAGGCGTCAGGGCGTCCGGCTCAGCCCAGCCGGGTCGCCAGACCCCCCGTGCAGCGGACCTCGTCGCCCGCCGTGATCAGCAGGCCCTCCACGTCCGGGAGGGACTCCAGCCAGGCAAGCCCCGCGCGGGAGCCCATCGCGAAGGCGGCGGTGGCCCAGCAGTCCGCCCAGGTCAGCCGGGGGGTCACCACCGTCACCGCGACCAGGTCGGTCACCGCGGAGCGGCCGGTGCGCGGGTCCACGATGTGCGCGCCCCGCTCCGCCGTGCCCGAGGTCGCCACCGCCAGCTCGTCCGCCCCGGCCGCCGACACCACAGCCGCCAGCCCGCCCGGCCGGAGCGGATCGGCCACACCCACCCGCCACGCCCGGTGCGGCTCGGGCGCGCCCACCATCTGGACGTCACCCCCGCCGTTCACACTGACCCCGCACACGCCGGGGACGGCGGCCAGGGTGCGCGCGGCCCGCTCGGCGGACCAGCCCTTGACGATCCCGGTCGGGTCGAACGTCCCCCGGTACCGGGTGCTGAACCAGCCGTCGCTCACCCGCTCCGCCTCGGCCGCCAGCGCCAGCACCTCGCGCACCTCGGGGGCGCACTCCTCGGGCGTCAGCTCCTCGCGGGCCAGCCGGGACACCTCGCTGTCCTCGCGGTAGGTGCTGAACACCGCGTCGGCCCGGTGCAGTCCCGCGACCGCCGACTCCAGCGCCGCGCGCACCTCGCCGGGGTCGCCGCCGCGCACGTCGAAGGAGAAGACGGTGCCCATGACCTCCTCCGCGTGCCGCAGCACATGCGGTGTCCCCGCCCGCTCGGCCACCGTGTCAGTCACCGGCCTGGTCCAGCGCGGACTGGAGCGACTTCTTGTACCCGGTGCTGGTGTAGGTCGCCCCGGACACCGAGTCGATCCGCGCGCTGCCCGCGGCGACCGCGGCCTGGTTCAGCCGGGGCACCGCGAGCGCGGTCTTCTCGTCGCTCGTCCCGCCCTTGGGCGCCTGGACCGCCTCCGCCTTGGTGATCTTCTTCCCGCTGAGCGTGACCCGCACCTGGACGGCCCCGTAGGGGGTCTGCTCCGCGCTTCCCGTGACCGTACGGGCCTGCGCCGCACCCGAACTCCCGCCCGTGGGAGCCTTCTTGATCCGGTCCAGTGCGGACTGGAGCGACTTCTTGTACCCGGTGCTGGTGTAGGTCGCCCCCGACACCGAGTCGATCTGCGCGTTCTGCGTCGCGAGGACCGCCTGGTTCAGCCGGGGCACCGCGAGCGCGGTCTTCTCGTCGCTCGTCGGGCCCTTCGGCGCCTCGACGGCCTCCGCCTTGGTGATCTTCCCGCCGCTGACCGTCAGCCGGACCCGCACGGCACCGTACGGCGTCTGCGCCGCGTCCCCGGTGACCGTGCCGGCCCGGTCGGACGCCTGGGCACCGCCGCCGGAGCCGCCCTGCGGCGACTCCTGCGCGGCCGCCGACGCCGGCGGGGCGGCCGCCGAGGCCGACGCCGGGCCGGACGAGGGCTTCAGCGACAGCAGCAGCACGACACCTGACACGGTGGCGGCGGTGGCCAGCATCACACGCCGGATGGGGTGGCTCTTCCTCATGGCTTCTGGAGCTCCGCTCACATCTCGAACGACTCGTGATGGATGCGCCGGGCGGGGACCCCCGCGCCGCGCAGTGCCTCGTACACCGACTGCGCGAAGCCGGGCGGCCCGCACATGAAGACGTCGTGGCGGTCGATGTCGGGCATCTTGCGCCGGAGGTTCTCCGCCGAGATGTCCGGCCGCTCGCCGTCCGGGCTGTTCACCGCGTACATCAGCCGGGCGCCCCGCTCCTCGGCGATCGCGGCCAGCTCGTCCCACAGGGCGAGGTCCTGCGTGGTGTTCGCCCGGTACAGCAGGGTGATGTCACCGGAGGCGCCCGGCAGGGTCTCGAACAGCGCGCGCATCGGCGTGATCCCGACCCCGCCCGCCACCAGCAGCACCTTGCCCCGGCTGCGCCGCTGCGCGGTGAGCGCCCCGTACGGGCCCTCCGCCCACACCCGCGTGCCCGGCTCCAGCTCGCGCAGCCGCGCGCTGTGGTCGCCGATCGCCTTCACCGTGATCCGCAGCATCCCCGGCCGGGGCGCCGCCGACAGGGAGTACGGGTGCGAGCTGAACCGCATCCCGGGCGCCAGGAACCGCCAGCGGAAGAACTGGCCCGCCTCCGCGCCCATCCGGTGCAGCTTCCGCCCGGAGATCAGCACCGACACGATGCCCGGCGACTCCTCGATCACCGCCTCCACCCGCATCCGGTGCCGCAGGTTCAGCCGGACCGGCACGATGACCCGGTACCAGAGCACCAGCGCGGTCACCACGCCGTACAGCACGTACCAGAAGGTCTTCGCCATCGGCTCGACCGCGAAGTCGTTGCCGGTGGTGATCTGGTGCCAGAAGGTCAGGAACACCGCCGCGTACGTCAGCAGATGCACGTGGTACCAGGTGTCGTACGGCAGCCTGCGCCGGACCGGGCCGATCGAGGAGAGCCCGATCACCACGAACAGGCCGGTGCCGATGGCCGCCTTGCCCATGTCGGGGAGCTGGTTCACCGAGTCGACGGTCTGCCGCACGATGTCGCCGAGCGACTTGCCCGCCTGGAGGGCGTACCCCCACATGATCAGGAAGACGTGCGCCAGGACCAGGCTGAGCGTGTAGCGGCCGCTCATCGCGTGCCAGCGGGCCACCCGGTCCGAGCCGACCCTCCGTTCCAGCGCCGGTACGCGCGCCATCTGGAGCACGACCAGCGCCATCAGGTACCCGGCCAGCAGCCCGGTGATGCGCCCGGCGTTCAGGACCCGGCCGGCGTTGTCGGCGATCGAGGGGGTGTTGTGCCACCAGAGCCACAGCACGGCCGCCGCGCCCGCCCACACCACGAGCAGGAGCGGGACGGCCGGCGAGCGGCGCGGACGGATGCGGCGCATCGTCTGGCGGCGGGCGGCACGTCCGCCTGCGAGCGTGGTGGTCACGGTTCCTCCGGGGACTTGACCCTTGGCCCACTCATACGTGCGGTGCGGGCGGAGTGTTCAGCGTCCCGGCGGGTGACCTGGCGGGGTTCAGCGGCGGACGAGCGCGGTGGCCCCGCCTGCCGTCCCGATGGCGATGTGCGGGTGCCGGGAGGGGGCGGCCCAGCGGAGGATCTCGGCCATCGCGTCGGGGGGTACGGAGACGCAACCGGCCGTCGCCGCCTTGCCGTTGACGTGCAGGAAGATGCCCGCGCCGCGACCCCGGACCGGGTGGCGGTAGTTGAAGCCGATGACGAGGGCGTGGGCGTACTGGGTGCGGTACGCGACCAGGTGCTCGGACTCCGAGGCGCGGCAGTCGGCGGGGAGGGGGTCCGTCCAGCGGTTGTAGGCGCGGGAGTCGTTGTCCTGGCACCACCAGGAACTCTCCTTCACCGGGCGGTACTTGACACGTGTCCCGGCCGGGGCGGCCTCGATGCCGAAGCCGAAGGGCAGGTCGTACAGCCCGGCCGGTGTGGTGCTGGTGCCCTGCTCGCGCTCGCTGCCCTCCACCAGCCCGCCCGACCCGAACCGGGCGGGCGCCGTCCCGGCCGCCGTCCACCGACCGTGCCGCAGGTCCCACCAGGTGAGCGTGCCGGTGGTGGAGCCGGCGTCCGGCGCCTCGGCGGTGATGAGCTGACTGCCCCCGCCGGTGTCCGCGAGGCGCGCGGGCAGCGGGGGGTCGGCGGGCGCGAGGCCGAGCGCGCAGAAGGAGGCGGAGACGAGGGCGGTGACCAGGCGACGGCGCATGGCTCAGACCGTAGAGGGCGGCAGCGGCAACGGCAGGCCGGGCAGCCCGTCGATGCTGGTCGCGATGTGCTCCTTACCGGTGAAGTACGCGCTGAGCGACGCGTCGTCCTCCCGCACGAACCGCCGCCGGTGCGAATCCCGGTCCTCCTCGTAGACCATGCGGGGCACGGCGTACCCGCAGGAGTCCCGTACCAGCTCGGCGTGGACCACGATGATCGCCCGCAGGCCGTGCGGGGCCGGGTCGATGCCGGGGAAGGCGGCCAGCAGCCCGCCGAAGCGCGGGTCGTCGCGGAAGACCGGCTCACCCCGGCCGTGCACGCGCACGATGTTCGGCGGCCCCTGGAAGGCGCACCACATCAGGGTGATCCGGCCGTTCTCCCGCAGGTGGGCCACGGTCTCCGCGTTGGAGCCCGCGAAGTCGAGGTACGCCACCGTCAGCTCGTCCAGCACGACGAACGAGCCCTTGAGCCCCTTGGGGGAGAGGTTCACGGTGCCATCGCCGGCCAGGGGCGCGGTCGCCGTGAAGAAGAGGGGCTGCTCCTCGATGAATCGCCGGAGTCCGCCGTCGATGCGCTCATATGTCTTTCCCATGCCCGCTGCCTACCCCGCCCCCGCGATTGACGAATCATGCGGAGTTCTGCATACTCATGCATATCAGCGAATGCACGTGAGGAGAGAACCCGTGACCGAGCGCGTCGTACTCGCCTACTCAGGCGGACTGGACACCTCCGTCGCCATCGGCTGGATCGCCGAGGAGACGGGCGCCGAGGTCATCGCCGTTGCGGTGGACGTCGGCCAGGGCGGCGAGGACCTGGACGTCATCCGCAAGCGCGCCCTCGCGTGCGGTGCCGTCGAGGCCGAAGTGGCCGACGCCAAGGACGAGTTCGCCGAGGAGTACTGCCTCCCGGCGATCAAGGCGAACGCCCTGTACATGGACCGCTACCCGCTGGTCTCCGCCCTCTCCCGGCCGACGATCGTCAAGCACCTCGTCGCCGCCGCGCAGAAGCACGGCGCCACCACGGTCGCCCACGGCTGCACCGGCAAGGGCAACGACCAGGTCCGCTTCGAGGCCGGCATCGTCGCCCTCGCCCCCGACCTGAAGTGCATCGCCCCGGTCCGCGACTACGCGATGACCCGGGACAAGGCGATCGCCTTCTGCGAGGCGAAGAACCTGCCGATCGCCACCACCAAGAAGTCCCCGTACTCCATCGATCAGAACGTCTTCGGACGCGCCGTCGAGACGGGCTTCCTGGAGGACATCTGGAACGCCCCGATCGAGGACATCTACGAGTACACCTCGAACCCGGCGGAGGCCCGCGAGGCCGACGAGGTCGTGATCACCTTCGAGCGCGGCGTACCCGTCGCCATCGACGGCCGCCCGGTCACCGTCCTCCAGGCCATCCAGCAGCTCAACGAGCGCGCGGGCGCGCAGGGCATCGGCCGGATCGACATGGTCGAGGACCGCCTCGTCGGCATCAAGTCCCGCGAGGTGTACGAGGCTCCGGGCGCCATCGCCCTGATCACCGCCCACCAGGAGCTGGAGAGCGTCACCGTCGAGCGCGAACTCGCCCGCTACAAGCGGCAGGTCGAGCAGCGCTGGGGCGAACTGGTCTATGACGGCCAGTGGTTCTCCCCGCTCAAGCGGGCGCTGGACGGCTTCATCACCGAGGCCAACGAGCACGTCTCCGGCGAGATCCGGATGACCCTGCACGGCGGCCGCGCGGTCGTCACCGGGCGCCGGTCCCAGTCGTCGCTGTACGACTTCAACCTCGCCACCTACGACACCGGCGACACCTTCGACCAGGCCGCGGCCAAGGGCTTCATCGACATCTACAGCCTGTCGTCGAAGATCGCGGCCAAGCGGGACCTGGCGTAGGCGACGTCGTTAAGCAGCCCGACCGCCTCCTCACCTGCCAGGGTGGGGAGGCGGTGGCACACCACGAGCTTGAGGAGCAACGCAGTGAGCAGCAACAGCGGTGACGTACGGCTCTGGGGCGGCCGTTTCGCCGACGGTCCCGCCGAGGCCCTGGCGAAGCTGTCCGCGTCCGTCCACTTCGACTGGCGGCTCGCCCCCTACGACATCGCCGGGTCCCGCGCCCACGCGCGCGTGCTGCACACCGCGGGCCTGCTCGACCAGGACGAGCTGACCCGGATGCTGGCCGGGCTCGACCAGCTGGAAGCCGACGTGGCCTCCGGGGAGTTCGTGGGCACCATCGCCGACGAGGACGTGCACACCGCCCTGGAGCGCGGCCTGCTGGAGCGGCTCGGCCCCGACCTCGGCGGCAAGCTCCGCGCCGGCCGGTCCCGCAACGACCAGGTCGCCACGCTCTTCCGGATGTACCTGCGCGACCACGCCCGGATCATCGGCGGTCTGATCGCGGACCTCCAGGGCGCCCTGGTCGGCCTCGCCGAGGCCCACCCGGACGTGGCGATGCCCGGCCGCACCCACCTCCAGCACGCCCAGCCGGTGCTCCTCGCCCACCATGTGCTGGCCCACGTCCAGTCCCTCGGCCGGGACGCCGAGCGGCTGCGCCAGTGGGACGAGCGCACGGCCGTCTCCCCGTACGGCTCCGGCGCGCTCGCCGGTTCCTCCCTCGGCCTGGACCCCGAGGCGGTCGCGCGTGACCTCGGCTTCGAGCGGGGGAGCGCGGCCAACTCCATCGACGGCACGGCCTCGCGGGACTTCGCGGCGGAGTTCGCCTTCATCACCGCGATGATCGGGATCGACCTCTCGCGGATCGCGGAGGAGATCATCGTCTGGAACACGAAGGAGTTCTCCTTCGTCACCCTGCACGACGCGTTCTCCACCGGCTCCTCGATCATGCCGCAGAAGAAGAACCCGGACATCGCGGAGCTGGCCCGGGGCAAGTCCGGCCGCCTGATCGGCAACCTGACGGGCCTCCTGGCCACGCTGAAGGCGCTGCCGCTCGCGTACAACCGCGACCTCCAGGAGGACAAGGAACCCGTCTTCGACTCCTGCGACCAGCTGGAGGTGCTGCTCCCCGCCTTCACCGGCATGATCGCCACCCTCACCGTCCACCGCGAGCGCATGGAGGAGCTGGCCCCGGCCGGCTTCTCCCTCGCCACCGACATCGCCGAGTGGCTGGTCCGCCAGGGCGTCCCCTTCCGCGTCGCGCACGAGGTCGCGGGGGAGTGCGTCAAGGTCGCCGAGTCCGAGAACAAGGAACTGGACGACCTCACCGACGACCAGTTCGCCAAGATCTCCCCCCACCTCACCCCAGAGGTCCGCACCGTCCTGAACGTCAAGGGCGCGCTGGCGTCCCGCAACGGCAGGGGCGGCACGGCCCCGAGCGCGGTGGCGGCACAACTGGCCGAGGTGAAGCAGGACTTGGCCGACCAGCACGCATGGGCCGAGGCCAAGGACAGCGCCGCCCAGGGGCGCGGGGAACCGCGCGCCTAGCCACAAACTGCCCGCAGTCGCCCAGGAGCCGAAGCCCCCGAGCTCCTGGGTGGCCGGTTACGTTGGTCGCGCGCCCCCTGGAGCCGACCGAACGGACCCCACGATGCCTTTCGCCCGCCTCTCCTCCGCGACCACCCCCACCTGCCACCTCGGCCTGGGCCTGGCCGCGGTGGGCCGCCCCGGCTACATCAACCTGGACCGGGCCGAAGACCTCGGCGAGGACCGCAGCCCCGACACACTGCGCACCCGTACCCATGAACTCCTCGACGCCGCCTACGCCCAAGGCGTCCGCTACTTCGACGCCGCCCGCTCCTACGGCCGCAGCGAGGAGTTCCTCGCGGACTGGCTGAAGGCCCGCCCGGACGCCGACGACGTGGTGGTCGGCAGCAAGTGGGGCTACACCTACACCGCCGACTGGTCCACCGAGGCCGACCGGCACGAGGTCAAGGACCACACCCTCGCCACGTACGAGCGCCAGCGCGCGGAGACGGCCGAGCTGCTCGGAGACCGGCTGGACCTCTACCAGATCCACTCCCTCACCCGCGACAGCCCCGCCCTCACCGACCGCGAGCTGCACCGGAGGCTCGCCGAAGCGGCGGCGGGCGGCCTCACCCTCGGGTTCTCCACCAGCGGCCCCGCCCAGGCCGACACCATCCGGGCCGCCCTGGAGATCACCGTCGACGGCGCGCCCCTCTTCCGCACCGTGCAGTCCACGTACAACGCGCTGGAGACCTCGGCCGGGCCCGCGCTGGCGGAGGCGCACGACGCCGGGCTCACCGTGATCGTCAAGGAGGGCATGGCCAACGGCCGCCTCGCCCCGGGGCACGCGCCCGAGGTCCTGCGGGACATCGCCGACGAGACCGGCCTCGGCCCCGACGCCGTAGCCCTCGCGCTGATCCTCTGCCGTCCCTGGGCCGGTGTCGTCCTGTCCGGCGCCGCGACCGTCGCCCAGCTCGGCTCCAACCTGCACGCCGCCGCCGTGGACCTCACCGACGACCAGCGAACCCGCCTCGACACCCTCGCGGAGGCCCCCCACGCCTACTGGACCCGGCGCGGCGAGCTGCCCTGGCAGTGAGACCCGCATGCCCGTGATGAGACATGAATGTCTCACGCGAGGTACCCTTGTCTCATGGCTCTCGATCGTGACCACGTGCTGCGCTCCGCCGCCGCCCTGCTGACCCGCAAGTCCACCGCGACGATGGACGAGGTCGCGCGGGCCGCCGGGATCAGCCGGGCCACCCTGCACCGCCACTTCGCAGGCCGCGACGCGCTGGTCCGCGCGCTGGAGGCGCTCGGCATCGCGGAGTGCGAGGCGGCGCTCGGCCGCGCCCGGCTGGACGAGGGCCCCGCCGCCGACGCCGTACGCCGGCTGGTCCGCGAGATCCAGCCGGCCGCGGGGCTGCTCGCCTTCCTCTACGGCGAGAACCAGCTCTGGGAGGGCGAGGCGCAGAACACCGGCTGGCTGAACCTGGACACCCGGATCAGCGCCCTGTTCCAGCGCGGCCAGCGCGACGGCGACCTCCGTATCGACCTCACCCCCGGCTGGCTCACCGAAGCCTTCTACGGGCTGATCACCTCGTGCGCCTGGGCCGCGGTGGACGGCCGGGTGGCCTCCCGGGACTTCTCCACGATGGTCTCCGAACTGCTGCTCGGCGGCGCGCTGCGCAGGGCGGAGTCATGACCAGCACCCTGCGACCCGTCCACGTCGAGACCGAGCGGCGCCCCGGCCGCTGGCTGGCGCTCTCGGTACTGGTCCTCGCCGTCCTGCTCGTCGCCGTCGACGCCACCGTCCTCGGCCTCGCCACCCCCTACATCAGCGAGGACCTGCACCCCTCCGGCACCCAGCTGCTGTGGATCGGGGACGTCTACTCGTTCGTCATCGCCGGACTGCTCGTCTCGATGGGCAGCCTCGGCGACCGCGTCGGCCGCAAGCGCGTCCTGCTCTGCGGCGCGGCCGCGTTCGGCGCGATCTCGGTGCTGAACGCGTACGCGAGCACACCCGGCCTGATGATCCTGGCGCGGGCCCTGCTCGGCGTCGCGGGCGCCACCCTGATGCCCGCGACCTTGGCCCTGATCCGCAACCTCTTCCACGACCCGCGCGAGCGCAGCCTCGCCATCGGCATCTGGGGCGCCACCGCCTCCGCCGGCACGGCCGTCGGCCCGATCGTGGGCGGCCTCCTGCTGGAGCACTTCTGGTGGGGCTCGGTGTTCCTGATCAACCTGCCGGTGATGGCGGTCCTGGTCCTGGTCGGCGTCCGCACCCTGCCCGAGTCCCGCGACCCGAACCCCGGCCCGTGGGACCTGGCGAGCGTGCTGCTGTCCCTGGTCGGCATGCTCGCGCTGGTCTACGCGGTCAAGGAGGCCGCCACCCACGGCTTCGACCCGCTCACCCTGGCCGCCGGCCTGCTGGGCGCCGCCGCGCTGTACGGCTTCGTCCGCCGCCAGCTCACCCTGCCGACCCCGCTGCTGGACATGCGGCTGTTCCAGCACCGGGGCTTCAGCGGGGCGGTGCTCGCGGATCTGCTGACCGTGCTCGGGATGTCGGGCCTGGTGTTCTTCCTGTCCCAGTTCCTGCAACTGGTCCAGGGCAGGCACCCGTTCGAGGCGGGCCTCGCCGAACTGCCCGCCGCCGTCGGCGCGGTGGTGGCCGGCCTGATCGCGGGCCGCGCGGCCCGCCGCTTCTCGGTGCGCGTGGTGGTCACCGGCGGCCTCGCCGCGATCGGCGTCTCCCTCGCCGTCCTCACCACGCTCGACGCGTCCACCGGCTACCCGCTGCTCGGCGCCGCCCTGCTGATCGTCGGCATCGGCGCGGGCTTCTCCTTCACCGTCACCTCCGACGTGATCCTCTCCAGCGTCGACAAGAACCGCGCGGGCGCGGCCTCGGCGGTCTCGGAGACGGCCTACGAACTGGGCGCGGCCCTGGGCATCGCCCTGCTGGGCTCGATCGTGACGGCCGCCTACCGCGACTTCACAGCCCCGCCGGGCACCCCGGAATCGGCCCACGAGTCCCTGGGCGCGGCGGTGGAAGCGTCAGCGGGCCTGCCCGCCCCGACGTCCCAGGCACTGCTCGACGCGGCGACAGAGTCCTTCGTACACGGCCTGCACCTGGCGTCAGGAGCGGGAGCGGTGGTGCTGCTGGCGGCCTCGGCAGCGGCATGGTTCCTGCTGAGGAACCAACGACTGGACAGAGGCTTTTAGCTTTCAGGGGCGCGGGGAACCGCGCGACAAGCCACAGCGCACCCGCACCTTGGAAACGGCCGAATCGCCGAAGGCTCAAGCGGCCTTGGCCTTCGTGGCGTACATGTCCACGTACTCCTGCCCGGAGAGCCGCATGACCTCGGCCATCACGGAATCCGTCACAGCCCGCAGCACATACCGGTCGCGGTCCATCCCCTCGTACCGGGAGAACTCCATCGGCTCACCGAAGCGGACAGTGACCTTGCCCGGCCGGGGGAACCCCTTGCCACCAGGCTGAAGCTTGTCCGTGCCGATCATGGCGAACGGCACCACCGGCGCCCCCGTCATGAGGGTCAGCCGGGCGATGCCCGTACGCCCCCGGTAGAGCCGTCCGTCGGGGGAGCGGGTCCCCTCGGGGTAGATCCCGAAGACCCGCCCCTCCTCCAGCACCCGGCGCCCGGTCATCAGCGCGGCCACGCCGCCGTTCGCGCCGTCCCGGTCCACCGGGATCATGCCGACGCCGGTGAAGAACCAGGCCATGGCCCGGCCCTTGATCCCCTTGCCGGTGACGTACTCGTCCTTGCCGATGAACTGCACCTGCCGCTTGGACACCACCGGCAGCACGATCGAGTCGATGAACGTCAGGTGGTTGCCCGCCAGGATCACCGGGCCCTCGCCGGGGATGCGCTCAAGGCCCTCCACCTGGGGGCGGAACATCAGGCGCATGGCCGGCGCGAGCACTGCCTTGATGAGCGCGAAGCGGGACAACGGGTCCTCCAGGCCGAGCGGACGATATGAGTCTGTGCAGGTGAGGACATTACTCGCGGCTACGGGGAAAGCGCACATCGGGCCGCGCGATTCACCGAGGTCTTACGTGTTGTTGACACGCGCTCATCTCCCGCCGAACACCCCGGCGTGCCATCGGCCCGCACCCGTGTGTTCCCGCCGAGGTCTCCCCTCCGTCATGTCCACACCCCTACGATCGGCGCGCACCCCAAGAGACACAGCCAGGTCAGACCCAAGAAGACCTTCGCAACGACAGCGGGAGACGCGTATGGAAAGCGACCGGACCAACCAGCCCTCGCGCGCGACCGGACGGCGCGCGGTCCTCGGTGCGGCGGTGCTCGGGGCGGGCGGCGCGGTCCTCGGACTGCCCTCCGCCGCCCGTGCGGCGGACACCCGGACGGCAGGGTCCGGCGGACGCGGCCTGAAGGGCCTGCCGGTGCCGACGATCATCGGCCACCGGGGCGCCAGCGGCTACCGCCCCGAGCACACCTTCGGCTCGTACGACCTCGCGCTGGAGCTCGGCGCCGACATCGTGGAGGCCGGTGACCTGGTCCCCACCAAGGACGGGCATCTGGTCTGCCGCCACGAACCCGAGATCGGCGGCACCACGGATGTCTCCTCGCACCCCGAGTTCGCCGGCCGGAAGACCACCAAGGTCCTCGACGGGGTCTCCGTCACCGGCTGGTTCACCGAGGACTTCACCCTCGCCGAGCTGAAGACGCTGCGCGCCGTCGAGCGCATCCCGGCCAACCGCCCGCACAACACCCTCTACAACGGCCGCTGGGAGATCCCCACCTTCGAGGAGGTGCTGAAGTGGCAGGACGCCCGTACCCGTGAGCGCGGCCGCCAGGCGTGGATCTACCCCGAGCTGAAGCACCCCACCTACTTCCGCCGTCTCGGCCTGGACCCCGAGCAGCGGGTGGCGAAGCTGCTGCGCAAGTACGGCAAGGACAAGCGGAATTCGCCGGTCGTGCTCCAGTCCTTCGAGCCGACCAGCATCCAGCGGCTCAACCGGATCGTCGACAATCCGCTGGTCGTCCTCCTCGACGCCGCCGGCACCCGCCCGTACGACTTCGTCGCCACCGGCGACCCCCGTACGGTGGCCGACCTCGTCACGCCCAAGGGGCTGCGGGAGATCGCGGGGTACGCGCAGGGCATCGGGCCCACCCTGGACCTGGTCATCCCGAAGAAGTCCGACGGCACCCTGGGCGAGCCCACCCGGCTGGTCGCCGACGCGCACAAGGTCGGGCTGATCCTGCACCCGTACACCATGCGCAACGAGAACCCCTTCCTCCCGGCCGAGTTCCGCAAGGGCGGCGACCCGGACGGCTACGGGGACGTGTTCGGCGCGTACCGCACCTACTTCGCCACCGGGATCGACGGCGTCTTCACCGACAACGCCGACACCGGCGTGCTGGCCCGCGCCGACTTCCTGGGCCGCTGAGTCAGGCCGGGGCGTCAACACCGGCGCCCCGCACCCGCTGATCCGGGTGACAGCGCGCCGTCCCGGAAACCCGCCGGCCGGGACGGCGCGTCTCGACGCATATGACCCACGACCTGCTGACCGATCTGCGCCCGCTCCTCAGCGCGGAGGCGTCCGCCGAGGCATATGCCTCCGGGAGTGAACCCGGCGACCTGGAGCAGGCCGTCTGGCTCCGGCTGCTGGAGCGGCTGGAGAGTCAGGGCCCGCCGCCGGACCCCTCCGGCTGGCTGCGCGAGGCGGTACGCGACGAGGGCCGCCTCAGCCGCCGTACCCACGGCGTGGAGCGGCCCTACGACGGGGAACCCGCCGACGACACCCGGCCCGGCCCCGAACAGCTCGCGCTCAGCGCCGCCCGGCACCGGGTGGTGCGGGACGCGGTCCGCAGACTGCCCGGCCGCTGCCCGCGCCTCATGGCGGCCCTGCTCTCCCCGCGCGACCTCACCTACCGCGAGATCGCGGGGGAGTTGGGCATCTCACAGGGCAGCCTCGGACCGGAACGCTCCAGATGTCTGGGATGTCTGCGACGAATGCTGACGGCGGAGGTTGCCAGTGCCGAAGCACGGGGATAGAGGTGGGGGACAACAGTGATCAGGTGAGCGGGAGGCATGCGCACATGGGCATGAGCGTGACCATCGCGGCGGCGGCCGAGCCGGACGCGGAGCAGATCTTCCGGCTCCAGTACCTCTGCTTCCAGAGCGAGGCCGCGCGCTACGGGAACTACCGCATCGACCCGCTGGTGCAGAGCCTGGACCAGGTCCGCGAGGAGGTCGCCGACGACTGCGTCTTCGTCGCCCGGCTCGGTGACGAGGTGGTCGGCTCGGTGCGCGGCCGGCTCACCGAGGACGGCGCGGCCGCCATCGGCATGCTCTGCGTCCACCCCCGCCTCCAGGGCCACGGCATCGGCGCCCGGCTGCTGGGCGCGGCCGAGAAGGCGCTCGCCGAACAGCGCGGCGCGACCACGTACCGGATGCGCACCGGGCACCGCAGCGAGAGCGGGCTGCGGCTCTGCCGGAAGCTGGGCTACCGGGCGGTGGGCCGCTCGCAGGGCGCCGACGGCGTCGAGATGATCGTGCTGGAGAAGCCGGCTGCCGCCTACGCGGCCACCGCGTAGAAGGGCGGGGCAGGCGGTCTCAGGCCGCCTGCCGCCGCTTCGCCGCGCGCAGCCAGTACAGCGCGGTCAGGGGCAGCAGCACGGGGATGAAGACGTACCCCATGCCGTAGTCCGACCACACGGTCGCGTCCGGGAACGCGGACGGCTCGACCAGTGTCCAGGTGCCCACGATCAGCACCCCGGCCAGCTCGGCGGCGCAGCAGACCACCGCCGCCCGGCGGGCCTTCTCGCCGCCCCGGACCAGGGTGTAGGTGATGAACCCGTACACCACGCCCGCGAGCGCCGACAGCGCGTACGCGAGCGGTGCCCGGTCGAACTCCGTGGCGATCTGGTAGACCGAGCGCGACACGGCCCCGACCACCATCACGCCGTAGAACCAGACCAGCAGCATGCCCGGCCCGCTGATCAGCCGGGCCGGCTTCTCCTCCAGCGCCGTCATGTCAGCCTCCCCAGATGTCAAAGAGCCGTACTTCGAGGACGGCCAGCACCACGCCGCCCGCCGCGACCGTCACCGAACCCCAGCGCGTGCGCTCGGCCAGCGACATGAAGCCCGCCGCCGGGACGCACGCCAGCGCGCCCAGCAGATACGCCACGAAGATCGTCGTACCCTGGTCCGGCTTCTCGCCCCGCGCCAGCAGCACGATGCCGACGACCAGCTGGACGACGGCCAGCAGCGACACCACGGCCATGCCGATGAAGTGCCAGTCCTTGGTCGGCTGGTCCCGGTGTGCGGCCCAGCCGCACCAGGCCGCCAGCAGCAGCGCGGCGATCCCGGTCACCAGCGTCAGGGCGTTGAGCATGCGGAGACCTTATTACGGCCGAATCGGACGCCCGTCGCCGCCCCCGGCGTGCGGGCGGCGTGCGTGCGGCGGCCGTGGCATTGGCCACAGCCGTCCGGCCGGCGAGCCCGGACAGCCGGCCTCCCCGATGCGCCGCTGCCCCCTGCTGACGCGGGCGACACGGCGCTGAACTGGGCCGGTGTGTCTCACCGGCACCATCCACGCGTGTCCAGCATGTGGACAGGTCTCTCCGGTCCGCACGACCGGTCTGGTTTACTGACCGCATGACCACGACGAGCAGCCGCACCCTTGCGACCGAGGCGACCCTGACGCCCGGTGCTCGTTGTATGTGTCGCATGACGTGCCGAATGCGCGCCTTCTAGAGGGCCCCCGCACCACCGAAGAGCCTCGCGCCCCGAAGCGAGAGCCATGGCCCGGCCCGGCTCCGGAACACCGGCGTACCGGACCCCGTGCCGTTCGCGCACACGCTGTTCTCCCCGGTTCACTCGCCACCGCGAGAACCGTGCCGCGTCCCTGAAATGCAATCCCATGCACCTGTGCCGGGCACACCCGCGCCCGGCACTCGACAGTGACGGAAACCCCTGTGATCACCACCTCGGGCCTGACCAAGGTCTACCGCTCGCGCGGCCGCGAGGTCACCGCCCTCGACGGCGTCGACCTCCATGTCCGCGAAGGAGAGGTCTACGGCGTCATCGGCCAGTCCGGCGCCGGTAAGTCCTCCCTGATCCGCTGCGTCAACCTGCTGGAGCGCCCCACCGCCGGCACCGTGACCGTCGCCGGACAGGACCTCACCGCCCTCGCCGGCCGCTCCCCGCGCGCGGGGAGGGAACTGCGCCGGGCCCGCAGCCACATCGGCATGGTCTTCCAGCACTTCAACCTGCTGTCCTCGCGCACCGTGCAGGACAACATCGAGCTGCCGCTGGAGATCCTCGGCAAGTCCGGCAAGGAGCGCTCCCGCAAGGCGCTGGAACTCCTCGACCTCGTCGGCCTCGCCGACAAGGCGAAGTCCTACCCGGCCCAGCTCTCCGGCGGCCAGAAGCAGCGCGTCGGCATCGCCCGCGCCCTGGCCGGCGATCCCAAGGTGCTGCTCTCCGACGAGGCCACCAGCGCCCTCGACCCGGAGACCACCCGCTCCATCCTCCAGCTGCTGCGCGACCTGAACCGGCAGCTGGGCCTGACCGTCCTGCTGATCACCCACGAGATGGACGTGGTGAAGTCGATCTGCGACTCCGCCGCGCTCATGGAGAAGGGACGCATCGTGGAATCCGGCACCGTCAGCGAACTGCTGGCCACCCCCGGCTCGCAGCTGGCCTCCGCCCTGTTCCCGGTCGGCGGCGAGGCCAGTGCCGAGGACCGCACCGTCCTCGACATCACCTTCCACGGCGAGGCGGCCACCCAGCCGGTCGTCTCCCAGCTGGCCCGCACCTACAACATCGAGATCTCGATCCTGGGCGCGGCCATCGACACCGTCGGCGGCCTCCAGATCGGCCGGATGCGCATCGAACTGCCCGGCCGCTACGAGGACAACGTGGTGCCGGTCGGCTTCCTGCGCGAGCAGGGCCTCCAGGTCGACGTGGTCGGCACCGAGGGCGAGTCCGTGCTGGTGAAGGAGGGTGCGAAGTGACCTGGTCCGAGATACAGCCGCTGCTGTCCCAGGCATGTTCCGAGACGTTCTCGATGGTGCTCTGGTCCACCCTGATCGCCATCGCCCTCGGTCTGCCGCTGGGTATCCTCCTCGTCCTCACCGAACGCGGCGGACTGCTCCAGAACGTCGTCGCCAACAAGGTGATCGGCCAGATCGTGAACGTCGGCCGCTCGATGCCGTTCATCATCCTGATGGTCGCGCTGATGAGCTTCACCCGCTGGGTGACCGGCACCACCATCGGCACCACCGCCGCGATCGTGCCGCTGGCCATCGGCGGCATCCCGTTCTTCGCCCGGCTGGTCGAGACGGCCGTCCGCGAGGTGGACGGCGGACTTGTCGAGGCCGTGCAGGCCATGGGCGGCAACAGCTGGACCATCGTCCGCAAGGTGCTCATCCCCGAGTCGCTGCCCTCGCTGATCGCCAGCACCACCACGACGATCATCGCGCTCATCGGTTACTCGGCCATGGCCGGCACGGTCGGCGGCGGCGGACTCGGCGACCTCGCCGTTCGCTACGGCTACCAGCGCTTCGAGACCGGACTGATGTGGATCACCGTCGGCATCCTCGCCGTCGTCATCTCCCTCATCCAGTTCGCCGGTGACCTCGCCGCCCGCTCCCTGCACGGCCGCGGCGGCTCCGGACCGGTGCCGAAGCTGCGTCTGCTCAAGACCAAGGAGCCGGCCGCCGCCGACATCGGCGAGGTCGCCTGAGCGCCCGTACCCCCTCAAAGACTTCCCGGCCACCCGAGTCCGGGGTCGCACCACCCTTCAGGAAAGGCACTTTTCGTGCGTAACACCGCCAAGCTCACCACCGCCGTCCTCGCCGCCGGAGCCCTCACCCTCGGGCTCTCCGCCTGCGGCTCCGGAAAGGACTCCGGCTCCACCGACACCAGCGGACCGCTGATCGTCGCCGCGAGCCCGACCCCGCACGCCGAGATCCTGAACTTCGTCCAGAAGAACCTGGCGAAGAAGGCCGGACTCGACCTCCAGGTCAAGGAGTTCACCGACTACATCACGCCGAACACGGCCACCCAGGACGGCTCGGTCGGGGCCAACTACTTCCAGAACCAGCCGTACCTCGACGACTTCAACAAGAAGCGCGGCACCGACATCGTGCCCGTCGTCACGGTGCACCTGGAACCGCTCGGCCTCTACTCCCACAAGGTCAAGAAGGCCGACGAGCTCAAGAGCGGTGCGACCGTCGCCGTCCCCAACGACGCCGTGAACGAGGCCCGCGCGCTGAAGCTGCTGGCCGCCAACAAGCTGATCACCCTGAAGGACGGCGTCGGCTCCGAGGCCACCCCCGCCGACATCACCAAGAACCCCAAGAACCTGAAGTTCAAGGAGGTCGAGGCGGCCCAGACCCCGCGCTCCCTGGACGACGTGGACGCGGCGGTCGTCAACGGCAACTACGCCATATCCTCCGGCCTCAAGCCCGCCAAGGACGCCATCGTCCTGGAGTCCGCGAAGAACAGCCCCTACGGCAACTTCCTCGCGGTCAAGAAGGGCAACGAGAACGACCCCCGGGTCAAGAAGCTGGCGAAGCTGCTCACCTCGCCCGAGGTGAAGAAGTTCATCCAGGACAAGTACCAGGGCTCCGTCATCCCCTCCTTCTGACCGATCCGATCGCTCTGACCGCACCCGGCAGCCAGACCCCGACCGCTCTCAAGGGGACCGACACATGCGCAAGACCGTATGGCTCGCGGCGGCCACCGCCGCGGCCCTCCCGCTCGGCCTGACCGCCTGCGGCTCAGGCACGGCCACCGGCAAGGGAGGTGACGACGGCCCGCTCGTCGTCGGCGTCACCCCCGTCCCCGCCGGTGAAGTGCTGCACCACATCGACGACAAGCTCGCCGCCAAGGCCGGACTCAAGCTGGAGATCAAGGAGTTCACGGACTACGTCCTGCCGAACACCGCGCTCCAGGAGGGCACGCTCGACGCGAACCTCTACCAGAACCAGCCGTTCCTCGACGACTTCAACAAGTCCAAGGGCACGGACCTGGTCTCGGTGGTGAAGGCGTACCTGCCGCCCATGGGGGTCTACTCCCACAAGGTCAAGGACGTCCGCCGGCTCCGCGACGGCGCCACCGTCGGCGTGCCCAACGACCTCACCAACGAGGCCCGCGCGCTGAAGCTGCTCGCCTCGGCCGGCGTCATCGAGCTGAAGCCCGGCGCGGGCGCCGACGCCTCCCCGGCCGACGTCACCGGCAACCCCCGGCACCTGAAGTTCCAGGAGATGGAGGCCGCCCAGCTTCCGCGCTCCCTGGACGACATGGACGCCGCCGTCATCAACAACAACTTCGCCCAGGACGCGGGCCTCAGCCCCACCAAGGACGCCGTCTACCTGGAGTCCGCGAAGAACAACCCCTACGCCAACCTCCTCGCGGTCAAGAAGGGCAACGAGAACGACCCCCGGGTCAAGAAGCTGGCGAAGCTGCTCACCTCGCCCGAGGTGAAGAAGTTCATCGAGGACAAGTACAAGGGGTCGGTCCTGCCCGTCAGCGGCAACTGACCCCCGCGCACGGGCCCGCCCCCCGCCTCCCCTCCCGACGGGCGGCAGGGGGCGGGCCCGTACGTGCGCACGGGGGCTGTCATGCTGCATGCTGGGCAGTTCAGCGGGGCCCTGACGGACCCTCACGAGTCATCGAAGGTTACGGAGCGGCGCATGACTAGCACCTTCCCCAACATCTCCATCTCGACGGAGCGGTTGGGCCTGCGTCCCCTCGACGAGGACGACCTGCCCGCCCTGGCCGAGATGATGAACGACGAGCAGGTCGCCGCCTGGACCGACGTGCCCCAGCCCTTCACCGAGGAGGGCGCCCGCCGCTGGATCACCCAGTACGCGCCCGCCGAACGCGCCGCCGGACGCGGCATCGACCTCGCCGTCACCGAGTTCCTCACCCAGCGCCTGGTCGGCGTCGTCCAGCTCGGCAAGACCAACTGGCGCGTCCGCTCCACCGAGCTGTCGTACATCATCGCCCCCTGGGCGCGCGGCGAGGGCTACGCCTCCGAGGCCGCGCTCGCCACCGCCAAGTGGCTCTTCGGCGACCAGCGCTTCGAACGCGTCGAACTGCGCACCGCCGCCGACAACACCGCCTCCCAGCAGGTCGCCCAGAAGATCGGCTGCATCAGCGAGGGCGTGCTCCGCAACGCCTGCATAGTCCATGTGCGCACCGAGGACGGCACCTGGACCGACATGCGCACCGACTTCATCGTGTGGAGCCTGCTGCCCGAGGACCTGGAGGGCAGCGACGAACAGCTCGCCGACAGCCGGGGCTTCGGCTCCTACGCCCAGTGGAACTGACCCCGCCCCGCCGCCGCACCGCGCCGGACCACCGGGTAACCTCACCAAGCCCGTAGGTAGGGCCCCTGACGACACACCGACACCTGGAGACTGACGACGATGGCCGACCGGGTCACGGTGATCGGATGGGACGGTTCGCCGCTGACCGAAGCGGCACGCGGCGCCCTCGGCGCCGCCACGCTCGTCGCGGGCGCCCCCCACCACTTGGCGCTCGATGAGATCCCGGCCGCCGCCGAACGCGTCCGCCTGGGCAGTGTCGGCCTGGCCGCCCGCCGGATCGCCGGCCACCGCGGCACCGCCGTCGTGCTCGCCGACGGCGACCCCGGCTTCTTCGGTGTCGTGCGCACCCTGCGCGCCCCGGAGTTCGGCCTGGAGGTCGAGGTCGTGCCCGGCGTCTCCTCCGTGGCCGCCGCCTTCGCCCGCGCGGGCATGCCCTGGGACGACGCCCATGTGGTCGTCGCACACCCCCGCACCCTGCGCCGCGCGGTCAATGTGTGCCGCGCCCACAGCAAGGTCGCCGTCCTCACCGCCCCCGGCGCGGGACCCGCCGAACTCGGTCTGCTCCTGGACGGAGTGATCCGCACCTTCGTCGTGTGCGAGGAGATGGGCACCGAGAACGAGCGCGTCAGCGTCCTCACCTCGGACAAGGCCGCCGACCACACCTGGCGCGACCCCAATGTGGTCATCGTCATCGGCGGCTCCCAGACCGCGCTGGTGGCCGACGGCTGGATCGCCGGCCGCGACCCCGGCACCGGCCCGCGCGGCTGGACCCAGCCCGACGAGGTGTACGGGGGCGTGCTCGGCGAGGGCGAGAACGAACTGCTGCGCGCCGCCCAGCTTGCCCGGCTCGGCCCGCGCACCGGTGACCTCGTGTGGGACATCGGCTGCGGCTCCGGAGCCTTCGCCGTGGAGGCCGCCCGCGCCGGTGCCGCCGTGCTCGCGGTCGACGCCGACCCCGAGTCCTGCGCCCGCACCGACGCCGTCGCCCGTGAGTTCGGGGTCCAGCTGCAGATCGTGCGCGGCGAGGCCCCGCACATCCTGGAGAACCTGCCCGAGCCGGACGTCGTACGCGTCGGGGGCGGGGGAGCGGCCGTCGTCGCGGCCGTCGCCGACCGGCGCCCGCAGCGGATCGTCGCGCACGCGGCCACCCGGGACGCCGCCGAACTCATCGGCCGCGACCTCACCGAGCACGGCTACCGCGTCGAGTGCGCCCTGCTCCAGGCCGTCGGACTGGACACCAAGTCCTGGACGGAGAACGAGCGGAGCGTCGTCTTCCTGCTCGGCGGCGAACTGCCCCCGCGCGAGACCGCGCGCTGAACCCCCGCCGCCTCTTCCGGCGGATTCGCCCCGTGATCGGTTTGTCGTACCGCGCGCGGTAGGCTGGCCGATCGTTGTACCGCACCGGCGGTCCGGAAGTTCGTTCGTCAATGTCCGGAAAGCTCGCCCGCTTTGGGGCGGTGGGTGAGGTACGGCAAAACCGGAGGACGCGCAACGTGGCGCAGTCCACAACGGGCTGTCGCGTGATCTCGCTGTCACGACGGCCGAACGGCCGCGAGAATGCCACCGAATGGCTTTGTCGCCATTTCTGGCGGGTCGTTCGTGCCGATGCGCACGGACGCTCGTTCTCACTACGGGGCGGTCGGTGCGCCGTTCCGGGTGAGCTGGTCGTAGGAGCACTAAACCGATGGGCGAGGGGTACGCATGACCGACACCGGCCAGGTCCCGGCCGAGGGACAGCCGGAGAGCGCAGGCATGGTGGAGCAGCCGGGCCTCGGGCACGGCGCGTACACCTACCTCGCCGAGGCGCCCGCCGAGGACGAGGACCTGCTGCTGCCGGGCGCTCAGGGCGCGTGGGGCAACGAGCTGCCGCCCCCCGCCCCGGCACCGATCGTCGAGGCCGTCCACCAGCCCGACGCCCATGAGACGGCGGGCCGGGACACCGGCTCCGTCGACCTCGGCGGCGTACGGCTGCCCGAGCAGGGTCCCGGCCCGGTGCAGCCGCCGCGCCGCCCGCTGCACCTCGGCCCGCCGATCCCGGACGCCTCCGCGAGCCCGGTCCGCTCCCTCGCCGACCGGGGGCCCGCCGGCGCGCCGGTACGGCCGCTCGCCGGCCCGGAGTACCTCGACGTGCAGGCGCTCCCCGACCCGGTCCCGCAGGGCGCCGCGCCGTGGGGCGCGGGTCCGGCGGAGACCGTGGCACCGGCCGCCGAAACGGTTGTTCCGGAGGCCGTGGCGCCGGAGCAGGCCGTTCCCGAGGCGGTCTTGCCGGAGGCTGTCGCCCCGGAGGCTGCTGCCCCGGAGGTGGTTGCGCCTGAGGCAGTCGTGCCCGACGCGGTCGCCCCTGAGGCCTTCGCGCCGGAGCCGGCGGTTCCGGAGGCAGTGGTGCCGGACTCCGTCGCCCCTGAGGCTTTCGTGCCGGACGAGGCTGCCCCGGAGGAAGTTGTTCCGGAGGCGGTCGTGCCGGACGAGGCTGCCCCGGAGGAAGTTGTTCCGGAGGAAGTCGTCCCGGAGCAGGCTGCCCCGGAAGCGGTCCTGCCGGAGGCCGCCCTGCCCGTCGCCGAGAGCGCGCCGGTCGAGCCCGCCGAGGCCGCGCAGGCCGCCGTGGACCGGCTGACCGCCCAGGCCGAGGTCGCCGTGGAGGAGGCCCCGGAGGCTCCCCTCGTGTCCGAGGTCCCGGAGCCCGAGGTGGCCGGGCCGGTGCTGGAGGCCGTGCCCGACGCGGCTCCCGGCCACGAGGCCGAGGCCCCCCTCCAGGAGGCCCTGGTCGAGGCCACCGAGGCGGAGGTCGCCGCGGAGGAGGCTCCCGAGGAAGTGGCCGCCCCCGTCGAGGAGGCCCCGCAGGTCCCCGAGCCCGAGGTCCCGGCCGCCCCCGCGGCGGACGCCGAGGAGGCTCCCGTAGCCGCCGCCGAGCCCGAAGCCCCCCTCCCCGCCCAGGAGTTCCCGCTCCCCGAGCCCGAGGACATCCCGCAGCCCCCCGTCTTCGAGGCACCCGTACCCCCGGCGCCCGCAGCCGCGTACGAAGCCCCGTCCGGCCCCCAGCTCCAGCCCCCGGCGGAGCCCTTGCCCTCGGGTCTGCCGCACGCGCCGCACCCCGAGCAGCCGCTCGGCCGGTTCGTGGCCGTGGACGGACAGGTGCCCACCACCCCGCACCTGGCGCCCACCCCGCCGCAGCCGCTGATCCTCCCCGACCTGGACACCGTCGCCCCGCAGGGCCCCGTCGCCGCCGTGCCCGAGCCCCGTGCGGCCGGGGAGCCGGAGGCGGACCTCGTCCAGCGCGCCGAGGACCTCGCCACCACCGAGGCGGACCACGACGAGGAGCCCGAGCCGGCCCTCCCGCCCGGCCCCGCCGCGCCCGCGTACAACGACGCCGAGCGCGAAGCCGTCCTGAAGGTGATCCGCGAGCGCCGCGACATCCGCAACGGCTTCCGCAGCGACCCGATCCCGCACGACGTGCTGCTGCGCGTCCTGGAGGCGGCCCACACCGCCCCCTCGGTCGGCCACTCCCAGCCCTGGGACTTCGTCGTCATCCGCTCCGCCGACACCCGGCGCGCGATGCACGACCTCGCCATGAGCCAGCGCGAGGCGTACGCCAAGTCGCTGCCCAAGGGCCGGGCGAAGCAGTTCAAGGAAATGAAGATCGAGGCCATCCTCGACACCCCGGTGAACATCGTCGTCACCGCCGACCCCACCCGGGGCGGCCGTCACACCCTCGGCCGGCACACCCAGCCGCAGATGGCGCCGTACTCCTCCGCGCTCGCGGTGGAGAACCTCTGGCTCGCCGCGCGGGCCGAGGGCCTCGGCGTCGGCTGGGTCAGCTTCTTCGACGAGCGGGAGATGGTCCGCGCGCTCGGCCTGCCCGAGCACCTGGAGGTCGTCGCCTACCTGTGCGTCGGGTACGTCGACGAGTTCCCGGACGAGCCCGAGCTGATGCAGGCCGGCTGGTCCAAGCGCCGCCCGCTGTCCTGGGTGGTGCACGAGGAGACGTACGGCCGCCGCGCCCTGCCCGGAGAGGACCCCCACGACCTGCTTGCCGAGACCGTCGCACAGATCCGCCCGCTCGACGCCAAGGCGCTCGGGGAGGCGTGGGAGCGGCAGAAGCGCATGACCAAGCCGGCCGGCGCGCTCGGCATGCTGGAGATCATCTCCGCGCAGCTCTCCGGCCTGTCCCGGCAGTGCCCGCCGCCGATCCCGGAGCCCGCCGCCGTGGCCGTCTTCGCCGGTGACCACGGTGTGCACGCCCAGGGCGTCACCCCGTGGCCGCAGGAGGTCACCGGGCAGATGGTCGCCAACTTCCTGGGCGGCGGCGCGGTGTGCAACGCCTTCGCCAACCAGGTCGGCGCCGAGGTGTGCGTGGTGGACGTCGGCGTCGCCGCCGACCTGCCCGCCACCCCCGGTCTGCTGCCCCGCAAGATCCGTGGCGGCACCTCCGACATGACCACCGGGCCCGCGATGACCCGCGAGGAGGCCAGAGCCGCCATCGAGGTCGGCATCGAGACCGCCCGCGATCTGGTCGCCGCCGGGAACAAGGCGCTGCTCACCGGCGAGATGGGCATCGCCAACACCACCTCCTCCGCCGCGCTGATCTCCGCCTTCACCGGCGCCGACCCGGCCGAGGTCACGGGCCGGGGCACCGGCATCAACGACGAGACCCTGGCCCGCAAGACCGAGGTCGTCCGCCGGGCGCTGGAACTCCACCAGCCCGACCCGGCCGACCCGATCGGTGTCCTCGCGGCCCTCGGTGGCTTCGAGCACGCGGCCATGGTCGGCCTGCTGCTGGGTGGCGCGTCGCTGCGCACCCCGGTGATCCTGGACGGGGTGAGCGCGGGTGCCGCCGCGCTGGTCGCCCGCGCCATCGCCCCCGAGGTGCTGGCGGCCTGCATCGCCGGTCACCGCAGCGCCGAGCCCGGCCATGTGGCCGCGCTGAACAAGCTGGGGCTGCGTCCGCTGGTCGACCTCGACCTGCGCCTGGGCGAGGGCACCGGCGCGCTGCTGGCGCTGCCGCTGGTGCAGAGCACGGCCCGCGCGATGCACGAGGTGGCGACGTTCGACTCGGCGGGCGTCACCGAGAAGTAGCGTCACCGAGAAGCAGCCGACGGCCACGGGCGGTCCGGCCCGGAGTTCACCAGCCGGACCACCCGTGCCCCACCGGGGCACCGGACATTAAGATCCGCACGTCAGGGCCGCTCCGAAGGCGCGGCGCGCCCACCGCACACCGCACGAGGAGCCGCACCTCATGGCCGAACACCCCGCCTACCCCGTGGGCCTCCGCCTGACCGGTCGCCGCGTGGTCGTCCTCGGTGGCGGCCAGGTCGCCCAGCGCCGTCTCCCGGCGCTGATCGCGGCGGGCGCCGACCTCGTTCTCGTCTCCCCGGAGGCCACCCCCTCCGTCGAGGCGATGGCCGACGCCGGCGAGATCACCTGGCTGCGCCGCCCGTACGCCGAGGGCGACCTCTCCGGCGCCTGGTACGCGCTGATCGCCACCAGCGACCCCGTCGCCAACGCCACGGCCTCCGCCGAGGCGGAGGCGCACCGCGTCTGGTGCGTCCGCTCCGACGACGCCGACCAGGCCACCGCCTGGACGCCCGCCACCGGCACCAGCGAGGGCGTGACCGTCGCCGTCCTCACCACCAGCGCGCGCGGCCGCGACCCCCGGCACACCGCCGCCATCCGCGACGCGGTCGTGGCGGGCCTGAGCGACGGCACCCTGGTCGCCCCCCACCACCGCACCCGTACGCCCGGTGTCGCCCTGGTCGGCGGCGGCCCCGGCGACCCCGACCTGATCACCGTCCGGGGCCGTCGGCTGCTCGCCGAGGCCGACGTGGTGATCGCCGACCGGCTCGGCCCGCGCGACCTGCTCGCCGAACTCCCGCCGCACGTCGAGGTCATCGACGCGGCCAAGATCCCCTATGGGCGGTACATGGCCCAGGAGGCCATCAACAACGCCCTGATCGAGCACGCCAAGCAGGGCAAGTCCGTGGTGCGGCTCAAGGGCGGCGACCCGTTCGTCTTCGGCCGGGGCATGGAGGAGGTGCAGGCGCTCGCCGAGGCCGGCATCCCCTGCACCGTGGTCCCCGGCATCTCCAGCTCGATATCGGTGCCGGCCGCCGCCGGGATACCCGTGACCCATCGCGGGGTCGCCCATGAGTTCACCGTGGTCAGCGGCCATGTGGCCCCCGACGACGCCCGCTCCCTGGTCGACTGGCCCGCGATGGCCCGCCTGACGGGCACCCTCGTCGTCCTGATGGGCGTCGACAAGATCGGGAAGATCGCCGAGACCCTGATCGCCCACGGCAAGGCCCCCGAGACTCCCGTCGCCCTCGTCCAGGAGGGCACCACCGCCGCCCAGCGCCGGGTGGACGCGACCCTGGCCACCGTGGCGGAGACCGTGCGGACCGAGGCCGTGAAGCCCCCGGCCGTCATCGTCATCGGCGCCGTGGTGGACGCGACCCCGGCCACCGAACAGCCCTGACCCCTCCGGAAGAACAAGGCACCAGCACCCCGTGGCCCAGCTCATCACCGTCGACGACCCCGCCGACCCGCGCCTCGCCGACTACACGAACCTCACCGACGTGGCCCTGCGCCGCAGGCGCGAACCCGCCGAGGGACTGTTCATCGCCGAGGGCGAGAAGGTCATCCGCCGCGCGGGGAACGCCGGTTACGGCATGCGCTCGATGATGCTCACCCCCAAGTGGGTCGACACCATGGCCGACCTCATCGACGAACTGACCTGCCCGGTCTACGTGGTGAGCCCCGAGCTGGCCGAGAGCGTCACCGGGTACCACGTCCACCGGGGCGCCCTCGCCTCGATGGCCCGCAACCCGCTGCCCACCCCGGCCGAACTGCTGGAGTCCGCGGGCCCCCACGGCACCCCGCGCCGGGTCGCGCTCTTCGAGGACATGGTCGACCACGCCAACCTGGGCGCCGCCTTCCGCAACGCCGCCGCCCTCGGGGTGGACGCCGTACTCCTCACCCCGCGCTGCGCCGACCCGCTGTACCGGCGCTCGGTGAAGGTCTCCATGGGCACGGTCTTCGCGGTGCCGTACGCCCGCCTGGAGTCCTGGCCGCACGACGCGGGCACCCTGCGCGCGCACGGCTTCACCCTGGCCGCGCTGTGCCTCTCGGACGACTCCGTCGACCTGGACGAACTCGCCGCCCGCCGCCCGGAGAAACTCGCGCTGATGCTGGGCACCGAGGGCGACGGACTCTCCCCGGCCGCGCTCGCGGCGGCCGACGTCCATGTGCGCATCCCGATGGAAGCCGGCGTCGACTCCCTGAACGTGGCGGCGGCCTCGGCGGTCGCCTTCTACGCCACCCGCCCCTGACCGTCCCCGGGTACGGACGCCTGCCGCACGCCCGTTCGTTGCTCGCCGCCGTCCCCGCCCAGGCCGCGCGCCGGACCGGAACAGCCCTGCGCCACCGCGATGCCCAGGGCGACCAGCAGCGTCACCACCACGAACACGGTCAGCCGCTGCCGCAGCAGCCGGGGGTTGGCCGGGCGGAGCTTGGTCCCCGTGGTGCGCGGCGCCGGACGGCCCGCGCCACTGCGCGGAGCGGGCCGGTTGCCGGTACCCCGCCCGGCGGGGTTCGGCCGGGTACCGGGCCGGGACGCGACACCGCCGCGCGAGGGAGCCCCGCCCCGGGAGGGCGCGGTACCGCGCGGCGGCGGGGTACCGGGAGCGGCCCGGCGCTGCGTGGTGCGCTGCTGGTCGGGCGAGGTGTCCGCGAGCCGCACCGAGGCCCGGTCCGACACCGGCGCCCGGGGTCCGGGCGGCCGTACCTCACCGAGCCCCTGTGCCTCACGGGCCGCGATCTCCTTGAGTCGCAGCGACAGCTGGAGCGTGCTCGGCCGGTCCGCCGGGTCCTTCGCCAGGCAGGCCCGCACCAGCGGCGCCAGCGCGTCCGGCACCCCGTGCAGATGCGGTTCCTCGTGCACCACCCGGTACAGCATGACCTCGGAACTGCCGTGCCCGAAGGGGGAGTCACCGGTCGAGGCGTACGCCAGGGTCGCGCCCAGCGAGAACACGTCGGTGGCCGGGGTGACCGCCGCCCCGCGCACCTGCTCCGGCGCCAGGAAGCCGGGGGAGCCCACCGCCGTACCGACATGGGTGAGCGTGGAGGCACCCGTGGCCCAGGCGATGCCGAAGTCGATGATCCTCGGGCCCTTGGGGGAGAGCAGGATGTTGGAGGGCTTGAGGTCCCGGTGCACCACACCGGCCTCGTGCACCGCCACCAGCCCCTCGGACAGGGCCGCGCCGATCGCCGCCGTGTCGGCCGCGTACAGCGGGCCCTCCTCGGCGACCTTGTCGTGCAGGGAGGGGCCGGGCACGTACTGCGTGGCGAACCAGGGCCGCTCGGCCTCCAGGTCCGCCGCCACCAGCCGCGCCGTACAGCCGCCCCGGATGCGCCGGGCCGCCGACACCTCGCGCGCGAACCGCGACCGGAACTCCTGGTCCTCCGCGAGATCGGGCCGGATCACCTTCAGCGCGACCCGCTGGCCCTTCTTGTCCGAGCCGAGATAGACCACGCCCATCCCGCCCGCGCCGAGCCGTCGGTGAAGCCTGAAGGAGCCGACGACGCGCGGGTCCTCGCGCCTCAGGCGCATCATCGCCATGTTCATCCCCGCTGCCCGGTCCCTGTGACGTGCCCAGCTTACGTTTCCACGGCCGCCCACGCGCAGAGGCCGCGCCCTCTCGGGCCGATGGATTGCGCCTACCCCACGCGGGAGGTGAAACGCGGTCAGCGACACGGATCTTGCTGTGTGGTTGATGTAAGGACGTCGTCAACCCTCTGACCAGCCAAGCATATTGACTTTTGGTCAACGGGCAGTGGTCGCCACTGCCCCCTGGGCCGGGGGAGGAGCACCCCGCCACCCCCGTGACGCCCGGCCGCGCCACCCCTCCCGCCCGCCGTGTCCCCGAACGGCCAAAGTGACCGAAGTCACGCCAATCCACCCCAGGGAGGAAACGCGGGGGCCGCCGCCCGCTACCCCTCCGGGAAGACCCTGAGACTCCTCCGCACGTCTCCAACCAGGGGAGTACGCGCGGACAGGAGGCTCATCCTCCGGGAGGCCCGCCATTCGGTACGAGGGCATGACGCCCGCCCCGCGCCACGAACCTAGATTTGAGGTCAAGCGGCGGGCCAGGCGCTCGCCCCCCGAGGCCGTACGCCCGCCGCTGCCAACAACCGAATCGGCCGGGAGAAGGAACCATGGCCCCCACGGCACCCAGGCGCGAGACCATCCGCCGACGCCGCACGGGCCGCCGCCACCCCGTGGTGGCGACGCTCATGGCCCTTCCCCTGGCGGCCCTGCTCCTGATCGTCTTCGACGGCTGGGAGACGGTGGCCACACAGGCGTCGTCCGTGGGTGCGGTGCTGGGCCGCTGAGAAGCGGTGCAGGCCCGGAAGAGCGGTCCGGGCGGGATCTCTCCCTGACATCCAGGAAACCCCGTGGGGACGGGGGTGCGACGGACGGCACGCAATGCCGGCGCAGCTGGGGAGCTGCGCCGGCATTGCGTTTCCGCCGGTTCCCGTACGCTCACCCCCGTGTCAGCGGAAACAGTCCCGGCCCTGACGGCCCGGCTCCAGGCGGCCGTACATCCCGGCGCCGGGCCGTGCGCCTGCGTCCGGGGTGCGCTCGCCGACCGCCCGGACGCCACGGTCGTCCGGCACGGCGCGACCGTCGCCAAGGCCCATGCCCCCGACACCGACCCGCGTGAGCTGGCCCGCCGCCTGGCCGTCGCCGCCCGGCTCCCCGGCGTCCTGCTGCCCCCGCTCACCCCGGCCCCGGCCCGCCTGGACGGCCGCCTCGTCACCCACTGGCCCTACGGCGCCCCCGTCGACCGGGACGACCCCGACGCCGCCCCCTGGGAAGCCACGGCCACCCTCCTCGCCCGCCTCCACCGCACCCCTCCACCCACTGGACTACCCCCGATGCGCGGCCCCGCGAAGGCGGCCCTGGCGATATCCCGCCTCCACCGCGCCCTGTGCGACCACCCCTCCACCGAGGCCCCGCCCGTCCTGGCCGCCTGGGCCGCCCTCCCGCCCTGGGCCCGCGCCGAAGCCCCGGCCCCCGGCACCCCGTTCCTCTGCCACGGCGACCTGCACCTCGGCCAGCTCGTCCGCCACCCCGCGCCCGACGGACCCTGGCACCTCATCGACGTCGACGACCTCGGACTCGGCGACCCCGCCTGGGACCTCGCCCGCCCCGCCGCCTGGTACGCCTGCGGCCTCCTCCCGCCCGACGAATGGCTCCGCTTCCTGACCGCCTACCAGGCGGCCGGCGGCCCGGCCGTTCCCCAGGGGGCCGACCCCTGGCCCGCACTGGACATCCCGGCCCGCGCGCTCACCGTCCAGACCGCCGCCCTCGCCCTCACCAAGGCACTCACCACCGGGCGCCCCCTGGACGAGGTGGAACGGGCCGTCGTGGAAGCCTGCGCCCGAATGACCGGCACCCCCGCCTAGTTCACCCGGGTTTTCCTCAAATAGGCTGCAACCGGCCGGGGCAGGACGGAGTCTGTCCTGGGGAAACACCAAGCAGGACCCCTAGGCGAGGAGTTGAGCCGACCCATGCAGTGTCCGAAGTGCCATGCGCCGATGCACACCTACAACCGCAACGGCATCCAGATAGAGCAGTGCAACGGCTGCCGCGGCATCTTCCTCGACTACGGCGAGCTGGAGGCGCTGACCCGCCTGGAGTCGCAGTGGTCCCAGCCCGGCCCGCCGCCGCCCGCCCCGCAGGGCTACCCGGCCGCGCCCGCGCCCGCCTGGGGCGCCCCGCAGCACGGCGGCCACCACGGAGGCGGCCACTACGGCGGCCACCACCGCCACAAGAGCTTCGGCCACATGCTCTTCTCAAGCTGAGAGCTGAGGCACGAAGAAGCCCCCGGCCGTACGAGACGGCCGGGGGCTTCTCCGGTGTGTGGACGATACTGGGATTGAACCAGTGACCTCTTCCGTGTCAGGGAAGCGCTCTCCCGCTGAGCTAATCGTCCTCGGGACCACGACCGTGTCGCTCCATGGAGCGGATCATGGGCACTGCGTGCGCGATACTGGGATTGAACCAGTGACCTCTTCCGTGTCAGGGAAGCGCTCTCCCGCTGAGCTAATCGCGCGGGATGGGACCTTCGAGAAGATCCAGTGGACGATACTGGGATTGAACCAGTGACCTCTTCCGTGTCAGGGAAGCGCTCTCCCGCTGAGCTAATCGTCCTTGGAGGTGGAGACGGGATTTGAACCCGTGTAGACGGCTTTGCAGGCCGTTGCCTCGCCTCTCGGCCACTCCACCAGGAGTGTAGGGATCGGGAAGACACCCTACTTCCTGCGAGCGGACGACGAGGCTCGAACTCGCGACCTCAACCTTGGCAAGGTTGCGCTCTACCAACTGAGCTACGTCCGCTTGTCGTTTCGGTCGGCTTGCGCGTCCCGGCGACGTGTTGAACTCTAGCGGATTCCTGAGCCAGCACAAAAACGCGTTTGCGCAGCGTGCTGCGCTGCACTCGGCGGACACCATGGTCGAGGGCCCGGCGGGCCGCCCGTCCGGCCCGGCTTGTGTACACCCGGCCTAGACTCGGCCACGTGTTCCACCTCCCGGCCGCCGCCTCCTCCCGGACTCCCCTGGCCCGCTTCGGCGACCGTCTCGCCACCGGCCTCCTCGACGTCACCAGCGACCCCGCCGCCCTGGACTCCACCGGCTTCTGGGCCGTCGTCGCCGACTTCGAGGGCGCGCTGACCTGCGCACGCTTCGCCGACGTACGGCACGCGCCGGTCCCCGCCCCCGTCCCGGGCGCCTGGCGGGGACCGGCCCCCGAGGACTGGACCACCTCACTGGACCGCGCCGCCTACATGGACGCCGTCCGGCGCATCCGGGAACACATCGCGGCCGGCGACGTCTACCAGGCCAACCTCTGCCGGGTGCTGAGCGCCCCGGTCGGCCCCGAAGCCGACGTCGACGCCCTCACCGCCCTGCTGGCCCGCGGCAACCCCGCCCCCTACGCGGGCACCGTACGGCTGCCGCAGCACGGGGTGGAGATCGCCACCGCCTCGCCCGAGCTGTACCTGCGCCGGACCGGCCGCACCATCGAGTCCGGGCCCATCAAGGGGACCGGGCGCACCGAGGCCGACCTGCTGGAGAAGGATTACGCCGAGAACGTGATGATCGTGGACCTGGTCCGCAACGACCTCGGCCGCGTCTGCGCCACCGGCAGCGTCACCGTCCCCGACCTGTGCGCCACCGAGAAGCACCCCGGACTCGTCCACCTCGTCTCCACCGTGCGCGGCGAACTGGACGAGGGGACCGGCTGGCCCGAGCTGCTCGCGGCCACCTTCCCGCCCGGCTCGGTCACCGGCGCCCCCAAACCGAGCGCCCTCGACATCATCGCCGCCCTGGAGACCGCCCCGCGCGGCCCCTACTGCGGCGGCATCGGCTGGGTCGACGCCGACCGGGGCACGGCCGAGCTGGCCGTGGGCATCCGTACGTTCTGGATCGACCGTTCCTCCGACGGCACGGCTGTCCTCCGCTTCGGTACCGGGGCCGGGATCACCTGGGGCTCCGACCCGCTCGCGGAGTGGCGCGAGACCGAACTCAAGAGGGCCCGGCTGCTCGCGGTAGCGTCGGGCCAGTACCAGGAAAGTGGAAAGGCCCGCACATGAGCATCTGGCTGGACGGCGCCCTGCGGGACGCCACCACCGCGAGCGTCTCCGTCTTCGACCACGGGCTGACCGTGGGCGACGGCGTCTTCGAGACGCTGAAGGCGGCCGACGGCAAGCCGTTCGCGCTCACCCGGCACCTCGACCGGCTGACCCGCTCCGCCCGTGGCCTCGGCCTGCCCGACCCCGACCACGACGAGGTCGCCCGCGCCTGCGCGGCCGTGCTGGAGGCCAACCCCATGGCGCTCGGGCGGCTCCGGGTCACCTACACCGGCGGCCAGGCCCCCCTCGGCTCCGAACGCGGCGAGCACGGCACCACCCTGGTCGTCGCGGTGAGCGAGACCACCCGCCGCCCCGACTCCACGGCGGTCGTCACCGTCCCCTGGATCCGCAACGAACGCGGCGCCCTCACCGGCCTGAAGACGACGTCGTACGCCGAGAACGTGGTCGCGCTGGCCCGCGCGCACGAACAGGGCGCGTCCGAGGCGCTGTTCGCCAACTCCGTCGGGCAGCTCTGCGAGGGCACCGGCTCCAACGTGTTCGTCGTCCTCGACGGCGAGATCCACACCCCGCCGGTCCCCTCCGGCTGCCTGGCCGGCATCACCCGCGCGCTGACCGTCGAGTGGACCGGCGCCAAGGAGACCGACCTCCCGCTGGACGTGCTGGAGCACGCCGACGAGATCTTCCTGACCTCCTCGCTGCGCGACGTCCAGGGCGTGCACCGGGTCGACGGCCGTGAACTGCCGGGCGCGCCGGGCCCGGTGACCGCCAAGGCGATGCGGATCTTCGAGGAGCGCTCGCGCGCCGACCTGAACCCGTGACAGCCAGCGGGTAATTGAGCTGCCCCGGCGCCGCCGAGCGGGTACAACTCCCGTGATGACGACGACACTGCGGCCGACCGAGCCGCTTCAGCAGCACACGGACGGCACCCGTTCGCGCCGCTTCCAGGTGTGTGTGAACAGCCGCCCGGCCGGTGAGATCCACCTCGACACCTCGCCGTTCCTCGGCCCCTCGGTGGCCCGCGTCACCGAGCTGCGCATCGACGAACCCGACCGGCGGCGCGGCCGGGCCACGGTGGCGATGCTCGCCGCCGAGGAGGTCGCGCGGAGCTGGGGCTGCCGCCAGGTCGAGCTGAGCGTCCCGGCGGCGAACGAGGCCGCGTCCCGCCTGGCCGACGCCCTCGGCTACGTCCTCCGCAACCGGGGCATGCGCAAACTGCTAGGGGAGGAGCCTCCACCGCTCCCGGCCGGCAGCACCGCCCGCCCGATGACCGGCGCGGAGTTCACTGCCTGGCAGGAGGCGGAACGCGTGCGGTACGCGCAGGAGTGGATCGAGCGCGGCGTCCCCGAGGCCGACGCCCACGCCAAGGCCCGGCGCGACCACGTCACCATCCTCCCGGACGGCCTCGCCACCGAGGGGGTCTGGTTCGGCGTCCTGGAGCACGAGGGGACTCCGGTCGGCCACGTCTGGCTGGGCCACCGCGAGGACGAACGCTGGATCTACGACATCCAGACCGACGAGGCCCGGCGCGGCCAGGGGCACGGCCGCGCCCTGATGCTCCTCGCGGAGGCCCGCACGATCACCGAGGGAGGCCGCGCCCTCGGCCTCAACGTCTTCGCGGGCAACACCCCGGCCGAGCGGCTGTACGAGTCGCTCGGCTACGGGACGACCTACCGCACGCTGACCAAGGCGCTGCTGTAGCGGCTCAGGCCCCCGCGCCGGCCAGCAGCCGGTCGGCGATCTCCTCGATCCGCTCGCGCAGACCCTCCTGGCTCTTGCCGCCGTCCAGGCGCTCGCCGCCGATGACATAGGTCGGGGTGCCGGTGACGCCGATCGCCTTGCCCTCGGCCTGGTCGGCGTCCACGATCAGGATGTGCCGCCCGTCGATCAGGGCGACCTCGAACTCCTCGGCGTCCAGCCCGAGTTCACGGGCGGTGTCCACCAGCACGGCCTCGCCGCGCCGGTCCAGCTCCTCGGTCCGCGCCAGCACCGCCTCGATGTACGGCCAGCCCTGCCCCTGGTCCACCGCCTCCTCGGCGGCCTGGGCGGCGGCGAAGGAGTGCTTGTGCTTCTCCAGCGGGAAGTGCCGCAGCCGGATCTCCAGCCGGTCGCCGTAACGGGCACGCAGGGCGCGTACGTCGTCCAGGGCGCTGCGGCAGTCGGGGCACTGGAGTTCGCACCAGATGTCGAGCACGACCGGCTCGGGGTGCGCGGGGGAGGTGTCGCTCATGCGGCCCAGTCTTCCAGGCGGGTCCGGCCCGGCCCAATCCCGGCGACGGCACCCTGCCTGGTGGGGACCCCGAGGAAGGCCGGGGGCATCCCTGAGAAGTCCCTGATCTCCGGACCGGACCATGGCCCCGCCGGGGGCGGACGGTGCAGGATGGAAGGGACGAAGCGCACCGCCGGTGCCCTCGCCGCCCGGTCCGGAGCACCGGACCGGGGGACCGACCTACCCCGCCAGGAGGACCGGATGCTCGCCGAGACCGTCTGCTCCGCCGTGTCCGCGGCGGGCCTGGGCATCGCCGCGGTCACCGCCTACCGCAAGCGTTTCCTGACCGCCCTGCGCATCACCGCCTACTCCCTGATCCCGGTCGGCCTGGTGATGACGGGTGCCGTCGGCTGGCTGGCCAGTACCGCCTTCAGCCCGCTGGCCTGGGCCGGCTTCGGGGTGCTCGGCGCGTCCTGGGCGCTCTTCGCGCTCGTCCGCGCCGTCGAGCACCGCCGGGGGGCCCGGACCGCGCGGGCGGCCACAGGTGACGGTTCGGCCGTCCCGGTGAGCCCGTCCGCCTCGGCGCCCGCCCTCGGCCGGAAACCGGACCGGCGAAGCGGGGCCCCCGCCGCGCCCTCCGCTCCCGCCGTGCCCTCCAGGGCCTCCTCGGACGACTTCAGCGACATCGAGGCCATCCTCAAGAAGCACGGCATATGAGCCACTGGCATATGCCAGGCACCGATGACCTGTACATGACGGACCTGTCGCCACATACCGTCACCCCGTGCGCGAAACCGTTCACCACGCGGAGCGACGTGAAAGCTACGGTGCGAATTCGGCGCAGTCCCGCACTTTACGAGTGTGTTGATCGCGTACAGGGCCTGACCTGGGCCATCATCACCGCGAGATGGTCGACACGACACAGAGCGAGGCCGCGCCGCAGAAGGACGAGCCGCGCGGGTGCCTCTTCGCCCTTTCCCAGCCACCGCTGATGATCTTCCTGGCGGTGATCGGGTGTCTGATCCTCATGGCTGCGCTGCACGATCTGCTGTTGCTGTGAGCCGTACGCGCCCGTCCCGGCGTCACCCGCCGGGGCCGGCGTCGAAACCGCACCCGACGCGTCACCTCGGCGCACCCCGTACCGGCCCGGCTCAGCCGGCCGCCTCCTTGCGGCGCGCCCGGTAGGCCGCCACATGCAGCCGGTTCCCGCAGGTCCGGCTGTCGCAGTAGCGGCGCGAACGATTGCGGGACAGGTCCACGAAGGCGCGGCGGCAGTCCGGTGCCTCGCAGCGCCTCAGCCGCTCCTCCTCGCCGGCCACCACGAAGAAGGCCAGCGCCATCCCGCAGTCGGCCGCGAGATGGTCCGCCAGCGAGGCGCCGGGGGCGAAGTAGTGCACATGCCAGTCGTAGCCGTCGTGGTCCGTCAGACGCGGGGTGGTGCCCGCGGCCGCGACCAGATCGTTGATCATCCCGGCCGCCGTGCGGGCGTCCGGCGCGGCGAAGATCCCCGCGAACCGGCTGCGGATCTCCCGCACCGCCCCCAGGTCCGGCTCGGTCAGCGTGCCGATGTCGCTGACGGCGTGGCCGCGGGTGAACTCCGCCAGCGCCGCCACGTCCGGCAGTCCGTCCGCCGCCGTGTCGTCCTCCGGCGCGGTGTTCACCAGATCCACCACGGTGTCGAGCGCGCACCGGGTGTCGTGGGTGATCAGCACGTTTCGCTCCCTGGCCTGAGGGTGGGCAGGCGCCCGCCGATGGGGGCAGATGGTAGCGACAACCGCACACGCGCACAGCGGCGCCGCCTCCGTGAACGCTCACGGTGACGACGCCGCTGGGTGCCCTATGCGGTTGTCTCGGCCCGCGCCGTCTCCCCGAGTGGACGGCGCCGGGCGGCTCGGTGGGGTGTCGTGGCCTAGTTCTCCGCCAGGATGTGCGACAGCTCCTGGTCGAGATCGAAGTGCCGGTGTTCCGTGCCGGGCGGCACGGCGGCGTCGGTTCGCTTCAGGAAGGACTCCAGGGCCCGTGCGGGGGCCTCCAGCAGTGCTTCGCCCTCCGGAGAGCTGAGGGCGATGCAGACGACGCCCTGACCATGACTGCGCGATGGCCAGACGCGGACGTCGCCGGTGCCGGTGGGGCGGTGCAGCCCCTCGGCGAGGAGGTCGCGGGCGAACACCCACTCGACGGTCTCCTCGGCTCCGGTGTGGAAGGTGGCGTGCACGGCGTAGGGGTCGGCCGTGTCGTACCGCAGGCCTGCGGGGACAGGCAGGGAGGACTCGCTCGACACAACGAGGCGCAGGTGCAGCTCGCAGCTGACCGTGGTGTTCATAAGCGCCAGGGCCTTTCGCTCAGTGTGCGCTCGGGGATTCGCACGTCGGCGAAATCGACATGCCACCTACGGTGCCGTTGTAAACCCCTTCGAGGGTTTTGCGTGGCTTTAGGTACCTCTTACGGCCGAGAAGTGATACGAGATCTGCCACCATTCCAGTGACTCATTCGCTCCGGTAGGGTTTGACCGTATGAATACGGGGAGTGGCGAGCCGGGTGAGGTCGCCGTGGTGACGGACGAGACGGAGACTGGTGAGGGCCGGGCCGACGACGGCCTGGGTTCGCGGGCGCCGGAGTTCGTCAAGCAGCGCAGGGCCCTGCACCTGAGCTGGCAGGTCGGCGTCTTCGTGCTCGGTCTCGCCGTGGTGGTGGCGGGCGTCATCATGCTCCCGCTGCCCGGACCCGGCTGGGTCGTGATCTTCGGCGGCATGGCGATCTGGGCGACCGAGTTCGTCTGGGCCCAGCTGGTGCTGCGCTGGACCAAGCGCAAGGTCACCGAGGCCGCGCAGAAGGCCCTCGACCCCAAGGTGCGGCGCCGCAACATCACCCTGACCGTGATCGGGCTGGTGATCATCGGGGTGCTGGCCGGGATCTACCTCTGGAAGTTCGGCTTCGTCGCGCCGTGGAGCATCAAGGACCAGTGAGCCGGGGCCGCAGGTGGTCACGGGCACCCGCTGACATGGGGTAATGTTCTTCCTGCGCCCAGGGCGATTAGCTCAGTGGGAGAGCGCTTCGTTCACACCGAAGAGGTCACTGGTTCGAACCCAGTATCGCCCACCCTGGTCCGAAGGCCCGTCTGCGAACAGCAGGCGGGCCTTCGGCGTGTGCACGTAAAAAGCGGCGGGGAAATACGGACGGTATGCCGGCGATATCCCGAGGGAAAGCGTCCGGATTTCCCACAAGTGCGACAACCTGCGAATTCCGCGCGCCGCCAAGTCCCCTTTGCGTACACTCTTCTGATTCCCGGTCATCTCCATCCGGCACCGCACGCACGGCACTCGGGGCCCCCGGGCGGGCCACGGCGGTTTGGACTCACCCCGCCCGGACCTGTATGGTTCAGTGCGTTGCCGGGCGATTAGCTCAGTGGGAGAGCGCTTCGTTCACACCGAAGAGGTCACTGGTTCGAACCCAGTATCGCCCACCGGCACGAGAGCCGGTCCGCACACAGCGGGCCGGCTCTTCCGCTGTCCGGGGCCTGTCGGAAGCCCTGCGCCCCGCCGCGACTACGCCGCCGCCGACAACTCCTGCCGCAGCGGCCACTCCGTACTCACCAGCTCCGGCGACCCGCTGCGCGCGAACCACGCCTGAAGGCCCCGCGCCTGCGCCGCGTGCCAGCCCACCTGCAACGCGTGCAACTCCGCCGGGGACAACCGCTCCAGCCGCGCCGCGAACCGGCGCCCCATCGCCCGCACCACGTCCAGCGCCGCCATCGCGTCCGCCGCCGCGTCGTGCGCGCCCCGCAGCTCCACCCCGTACTGCTCGCACAGATCGCCCAGCGTGCGGCGGCCCTTGCGATAGCGGTCCAGCTGCTTGTCCATCACCCTCGGGTCCAGCACCCTGAGCGGCGCCGACTCGAACCAGCGGTCCAGCGACGACGCCCGGTGCCGGCGCAACTCCCGGTCCAGCAGCGTCAGATCGAAGGGCGCGTTCATCACCACCAGCGGCCGCCCCATCGCCGTGTGCTCCGCCAGCTGCTGGGCTATCTCGTACACCACCGGCGCCGGCCAGCGGCCGTTGCGCTGGAGGTGCTCCTCCGTCAGCCCGTGCACCGCCGTCGCCCCCTCGGGCACCGGCACCCCCGGGCTGACCAGCCAGCGGCTCACCCGCGGCCGCGTCCCCGGCGCGTCCTGGACGACGACGGCGGCCGACACGATCCGGTCGGCCTCGACGTCCACGCCCGTCGTCTCCGTGTCGAAGGCGGCCAGCGCCCCTTCGTACCAGCACGTCATCCCAACCCAACTCCTCGCCCGCACATGGCGGCTGACGTTCCGTCTTCTGCCCGTTTGGTGATACCCGGCCCGTTTGCGCCGTACGCCGGAAGGAGACAACAGGAGTACGGGTCTTTGCAGTTCAGCGGCCCGCAGTGGGGAAACCCCCGGTTCGGAAGGCTGTTGTCCCATGGCCATGGCGCAGCCCGAGCGGGGCGGGCTGCTGCCCGACCGCACGGGTCACCTTCGCGGCACCCTCGCCACCACCGCCTGCATGGAGACCCTGCAGGTCGGCTATCTGCACGCGGTCGCCGCGGCGGCCGGCTGCTCGCTGTCCCAGCCGTTCCCCGACAACGGCATCGACTGGCACGTCAGCCACAGCGCCCCCGGCCACACCGTGGACGACGAGGTCACCATCAAGGTGCAGCTCAAATGCACCTACCAGCTCGCCCCCAGGCCCCCCGGCCCGACCTTCTCGTTCACGCTGGACAACGACCACCTGCGCAAACTCGCCCGCACCCCCGTCTCGGTGCACAAGATCCTCGTCGTCATGATCGTCCCGCGCTCCCCGGACGACTGGCTGCGCGCCGGACACGACCGGCTCGACCTCAGACACTGCTGCTACTGGGTCAACCTCGCCGGACACCCCGTCACCGGACGCACCCGCACCACCGTCCGCGTCCCCACCGCGCGCATCTTCGACGACCGCGCCCTCTGCGAGATCATGACGCGCGTCGGCACCGGAGGCAGGCCATGACAAGCCCCGACGAACCCCTGCGCATGCTCCGCCCCCACCCCGACGACTCCGCCTGGCACCGGCCCCCCGACCCGGCCCGCGTCGACCCCGCCGACCTCACCGCCCTGCTCCGCCGCCACGGCTGGCTCAGGCGTGGCGGAGTCCCCGGACGCTACGGCCGCTGGACCCCGCCCACCCCCGCCGAAGGCCCCACCAGCCTCCTCGTCCCCGAGAGCCGCGCCTTCCCCGACGCCGACGACCTCCTCGGCGAGGCTCTTGACGCCCTGCACCGCAGCGCCGCCCCCTCCGCCCGCGAGATCCTCATCGCCCTCGCCGTCCCCAGCGACGAGATCCGCTGGCACCGCGACACCCCCGCCGGACCCGTCGACGGCGCCACCCCCTGGACCGTCGACGAGCGCCTGCGCACCGCCGCCCGCCAGACCCTCCTCGCCGCCGCCCTCGCCACCCGCGCCCGCACCGGCTACCACGGCGCCCGGCACCGCGGCCCGGCCGCAACGCTCCTCGACGGCGTCCTCCTCGGACCCGCCACCGAAGGCCGCACCCTCACCGCCTTCGCCCCCGCACCCACCGGCCGCCCCCTGACCGTCCGCCTCCACCACGCCCTGCACGCCACCCGCGAGGCCATCGACTACCAGCGGGCCACGGGCGCCATGGACGCCTTCGACGGCGCGGTGGCAGCCGGCGTCAGCCGCGAACTCACCGAGGCCCTCACCGCCCTGGTCCGGGGCACCGAGGGCGCCCGCGTCGCCATCGCCTGGGCACCCGCCGCCGGCGTCCCCGACGGCTGCGCCGCCTCCGCCGGGCCCGTCGAGTTCTCACCCGGCGACCTCCCCGCCCTGCGCGCGGCCGGAGCCCGCTACCTGAGCGCCGAACCCTCCGTCACCGTCAGCGTCACCGGAGTCGTCGTCCGGCTGCGCCGCTCCGGACCGCGCGGCGCGGGCACCGTACGGCTGCGGGTGCTCGCGGGCGCCGAGGTCCCGCACCTGCGGCTCACCCTCGGCGAGGAGGACTACCGGATAGCGGGCCACGCCCACCTCGTCGGCCTCCCCGTGCGCGTGCACGGCCGGCTGGAGCGCCGGGGCGGCTTCCGCAGGCTCACCGGCGCCACCGGGGTCGTCCCCGTGCGGGTCGACGAGACCGAGCGTGACCGGCTGATGAAGTCCCTCCAGGAGAACCTCGACTTCTTCGAGGAGGCATGCGGAGAGGCGTACGGGGACGGCGACGGAAAGTAACCGTTTCGCGGTCGGAGGGGGCGGGTCGGTACGATCCCTTGTGCGCGCGCTCCTGGTACGGCGCCGCACTCAAGCCTTCAGTCAGGAGAGACCGGTGTCAGACGTCCGTGTGATCATCCAACGCGATTCCGAGCGGGAAGAGCGCGTGGTGACGACGGGCACTACCGCCGCCGACCTCTTCGCGGGCGAGCGCTCCATCATCGCCGCGCGCGTGGCGGGCGAGCTGAAGGACCTCGCCTACCAGCTGTCCGACGGCGACGAGGTCGAGGGCGTCGAGATCTCCTCCGAGGACGGCCTCGGCATCCTGCGCCACTCCACCGCGCACGTCATGGCGCAGGCCGTGCAGGAGCTGTTCCCCGAGGCCAAGCTGGGCATCGGCCCGCCGGTCAAGGACGGCTTCTACTACGACTTCGACGTGGAGAAGCCCTTCCACCCCGATGACCTCAAGGCCATCGAGAAGAAGATGCAGGAGATCCAGAAGCGGGGCCAGAAGTTCTCCCGCCGCGTGGTCTCCGACGAGGACGCCCGCGCCGAGCTGGCCGACGAGCCGTACAAGCTGGAGCTGATCGGCCTCAAGGGCTCGGCCTCCTCCGACGACGGCGCGGACGTCGAGGTCGGCGCCGGCGAGCTGACCATCTACGACAACCTCGACGCCAAGACCGGCGAGCTGTGCTGGAAGGACCTCTGCCGGGGTCCCCACCTGCCCTCCACCCGCAACATCCCGGCGTTCAAGCTGATGCGCAACGCGGCCGCCTACTGGCGCGGCAGCGAGAAGAACCCGATGCTCCAGCGCATCTACGGCACCGCCTGGCCGTCCAGGGACGAGCTGAAGGCGCACCTGGAGTTCCTCGCCGAGGCCGAGAAGCGCGACCACCGCAAGCTCGGCAACGAGCTGGACCTCTTCTCCATCCCGGAGCAGATCGGCTCCGGCCTCGCCGTCTTCCACCCCAAGGGCGGCATCATCCGCCGGGTCATGGAGGACTACTCGCGGCGCCGCCACGAGGAGGAGGGCTACGAGTTCGTCTACACCCCGCACGCGACCAAGGGGAAGCTCTTCGAGACCTCGGGCCACCTGGACTGGTACGCCGACGGCATGTACCCGCCCATGCAGCTCGACGAGGGCGTGGACTACTACCTCAAGCCCATGAACTGCCCGATGCACAACCTGATCTTCGACGCGCGCGGCCGCTCGTACCGTGAACTGCCGCTGCGCCTCTTCGAGTTCGGGACCGTGTACCGGTACGAGAAGTCGGGCGTCGTGCACGGCCTCACCCGGGCCCGGGGCTTCACCCAGGACGACGCGCACATCTACTGCACCCGTGAGCAGATGGCGGAGGAGCTCGACAAGACGCTCACCTTCGTCCTCGGCCTGCTGCGGGACTACGGTCTGACCGACTTCTACCTGGAGCTGTCCACCAAGGACCCGGAGAAGTTCGTCGGCTCGGACGACGCCTGGGAAGAGGCCACGGAGACCCTGCGCCAGGTCGCCGAGAAGCAGGGTCTGCCGCTGGTGCCCGACCCCGGTGGCGCCGCGTTCTACGGCCCCAAGATCTCCGTCCAGGCCAAGGACGCGATCGGCCGTACCTGGCAGATGTCGACCATCCAGCTCGACTTCAACCTGCCCGAGCGGTTCGACCTGGAGTACACCGGCCCCGACGGCTCCAAGCAGCGTCCGGTGATGATCCACCGCGCCCTGTTCGGCTCCATCGAGCGGTTCTTCGCGGTGCTGCTGGAGCACTACGCGGGCGCCTTCCCGGCGTGGCTCGCCCCGGTGCAGGCGGTGGGCATCCCGATCGGGGACGCGCACGTCGAGTACCTGGAGAAGTTCGCGGCCGAGGCCAAGCGGAAGGGGCTGCGGGTCGAGGTGGACTCCTCCTCGGACCGGATGCAGAAGAAGATCCGCAACGCCCAGCGGCAGAAGGTGCCGTTCATGATCATCGTCGGTGACGAGGACATGAACGCGGACACCGTCTCCTTCCGCTACCGCGACGGCTCGCAGGAGAACGGCATCCCGTTCGAGGACGCCATCGCCAAGATCGAGAAGGTCGTGGCGGAGCGGGTCCAGGTCTGACCCGGCCAGATCCGTACGAACCCCGGGGCGTCACCGCCGCCCCGGGGGTTCGTCGTCCTCCTCCCGCGCGAACACCTGTAGCAGCCACGACGAGAACGAGCCCGTCACCGCGCCCAGCAGGGCCAGGCCGCCCGCCATCATCGCCACCGCGATGATCCGGCCGCCGGCGGTGACCGGGACGACATCGCCGTAGCCCACCGTCGACAGCGTGGAGCAGGCCCACCAGACCGCGTCGCCGAAGGTCCGCATGTGCGAGGCCGGGGCGCCCTTCTCCTGCTGGTAGACCGCGAGCGCGCCCGTGAAGCCCATCAGCAGGGTGGTGATCCCCGAGTAGGCGATGACCCGCGCGTACAGCGGGAGCCGGGGCAGGCCGCGCCGGTGCTCCATGGACTCGTAGACCCGGACCACCCGCAACGGCCGCAGCAGGGGCAGCAGCAGGACGAGCGTGTCGAGCCAGTGGGTGCGCACGAAGCGCGGGCCCTGCCCGCTCAGCCGCCAGCGCATCGCGTAGTCCACGGCGAACAGGGCCCAGCAGGCGACCAGCAGCACCAGCCAGATGCCGTCCCAGGCGGTGCCCAGGCTGGGCGCGAGCACCAGGGCCGCGTAGGAACCGAGGAACGTCAGGGACGCCACGGTGAGCGGCATCTCGGCCCGGCGCTCCCAGCGGGTCTTGGTTCTGTCGTGGTGCACCGGCCCAGCTTCGCCGCCGGGAGTCTTCGCGCGGCCCCGGCGACACGCCGCGAACGGGCGAAGCCATATGCTGCCTTGCATGACGAGTGAGCCGGAGCAGCAGATCGGAGTGGGGACGCAGGACGCGTTCCAGCGCCTGTGGACGCCCCACCGGATGGCCTACATCCAGGGCGAGAACAAGCCGAGCGGTCCGGGCGCGGACGACGGCTGCCCGTTCTGCTCGATCCCGGCGAAGTCCGACGAGGACGGCCTGATCGTGCGCCGGGGTGAGCATGTGTACGCGGTGCTCAACCTGTACCCGTACAACGGCGGTCATCTGATGACGGTGCCGTACCGGCATGTGGCGGACTACACGGATCTGACGGTGCCGGAGACGGCCGAGCTGGCGGAGCTGACGAAGCAGGCGATGACGGCGCTGCGTACGGCGTCCGGGGCGCACGGGTTCAACATCGGGATGAACCAGGGCGCGGTCGCGGGCGCGGGCATCGCGGCCCACCTGCACCAGCACATCGTGCCGCGCTGGGGCGGGGACACGAACTTCATGCCGGTGGTGGGCCAGACGAAGGTCCTGCCGCAGCTGCTCGGCGACACCCGCAAGATGCTGGCGGACGCCTGGCCGGAGAGCTGAGTACGCCTACGCGTCGTACAGGTCGGCCTTCCTCGGGGACGGGTCCTGGACCAGGCCGCTGAGGAAGGCGGAGCGGGCGCCGAACTTCTCGGTGTCCACGCCGTTCTCCTTGAGCACCTTGATCGCGGCCGAGTGCACCACCCGCAGGACCGGGGTGGCGGCGCGCAGGGCGTCGTCGGCCATGAAGCGGTGGCGCCAGGGCTGGTCGGCCCAGGAGTGCCGCAGGCCGAAGGGCTCGGGGAGGCCGATGGAGCCGCCGAGCCAGTTCAGGGTCGGCGTGAACCGGGTCAGCGGGGCACGCACGGCGAGGCGTACGACCTCGTCGGTGGGGACCAGTGGGAGCTTGACGGTGCGGTTCTCCCACGGCTTCAGGGTCTTGGCGACGTCCTTGGTGGGGGCGGCCGGCTTGGCGTGGAAGAGCGGGTTGACCGGGCCGAGCGCGTGGCCGGTGACCTCGATGCGCAGCGTCTCGTGGAGGACGGTCACCGTGATCATCATGGTGAGGACGAGCTGGCCGTCCCACAGGGTCCACTGGACGCCCAGGTAGTGCCGGTCGCCGCTGCCGAACTGCTGCTTGTTGCAGATCTCCTGTATGGCGTGCGGCTTGACCTGGAACGCCTCGACGTCGGTGCCGTCGGGCCGGGAGACCGCGTCGGCCTTCTCGCCGATCGGGGTGACGATCCAGTGCCGTACGGACGGGCGCGGGAAGCCGCCGGTGTTCAGCGGGCCGCGCTCCAGCAGGCTGAGCTGGTCGTGGATGGCGCGTATGACGTCCCAGCTGCGGAAGGGGTGGATCTCGCGCGGGGGTTCGGCGGAGACGAGTTCCTCGGCGAGCTGCCAGGAGCCCCAGCGGGTGCCCATGCCGAGGATGCCCTTGGGGCCGGCGTAGAAGACGGAGTTGGAGCGCTGTTCGGCGCCGAGGCGGGCCAGGGACTGGCGGAGCTGTTCGGCGGCGGTCTCGCCGGGGCTGCGGGGTACGGCCTCGGGGACCTTGGCGCCGACGCTGCTGCCGGAGAGCAGTCCGGCCCAGCGTTCGCGCAGGTCGGCGGCGGTGCGCTCGCAGACGCGGCGGGCCCAGAACCAGCCGAGGACGGGGACGACGACGGCGGCGCGGATGTACCAGCCCAGGAGGCCGTGGAAGGGCAGCTTGAGCAGGAAGAGGACGGCGAGCACGCCGACCCCGGCGAGCAGCGCGGTGCCGAGGGCGCCGGCCCGGCCCTCGCGCTTGGCCAGGAACGACCGGAGCAGGAAGACCAGGAGCCAGGCGATGAGGCCGGGCAGGAAGATCAGCCCGCAGACGACCATCACGAGGGTCAGCTTGTCGTCGCGGTCGCGGCGGATGTGGTTGGCGGCGAGGCAGTGTTCGACGACGACCTGGGGGTCGGCGCCGAAGGACTGGATCAGGGGCTTGCGGCCGGGGGCCAGGAGGCGGTCGGCTACGGCACGGGAGAAGGCTTCGCCCAGGTTGGGGCGGAACAGCGGGATGCGGCCGGCCTTGACGGTGGACTCGTGCCACTCGTTGTCGGCCTTCTTGATCTCCACGATGGGGTTGTCCCGGTAGGCCGCCGAGGCCAGTGCGAGGGTCGCCGCCTGGCCCTCGTCCCCGGAGACGGGCACCTGTGGCCCGTCCCACTCCGTCCCTACCGACATTCCCGCCCCCATCGCCGCCGAGTCGCTTCTGCGGCCTTCCCGGCTTCCCCGCCGCGCACACCTGCCGAACCGGACATCGTTGCGATGTCCCGTGGCCACGGTGCCGGTTCGGCCGGGCCGGGACCCGGTGGCCAGGGTATCGGCAGCCGTACCCCGCGCGTCGGCGGACGGCCGAAGCCGCCCGCCGGCGCGGGGAGTTACGAGGTCTCGCCGTCCTGTTCGCGCAGTTTCTCCGCGACTTGGGGCGGCATCGGTTCGTGGCGGGCGTAGGCACGGCTGAAGGAGGCCGTGCCGTGGGAGAGGGAGCGCAGGTCGATGGCGTACCGGCCGATCTCGAACTCGGGTACCTCGGCGCGGATCAGGGTGCGTCCGGCGCCGGTCTGTTCGGTGCCGAGGACGCGGCCGCGCCGGGTGGAGAGGTCGCTCATGACGGCGCCGACGTAGTCGTCGGGGATGAGGACGGAGACCTCGGCGACCGGTTCCAGCAGGTGGATGCGGGTCTCGGCGGCGGCTTCGCGCAGGGCGAGGGCGCCGGCGGTCTGGAAGGCGGCGTCGGAGGAGTCGACGGAGTGGGACTTGCCGTCGAGCAGGGTGACGCGCACGTCGACCAGGGGGTGGCCGGCGGCGACGCCCTTGGCGGCCTGGGCGCGGACGCCCTTCTCTACGGAGGGGATGAACTGGCGGGGTACGGCGCCGCCGACGACCTTGTCCACGAACTCGATGCCGGAGCCGCCGGGCAGCGGCTCGACCTCGATCTCGCAGATGGCGAACTGGCCGTGCCCGCCGGACTGTTTGACGTGCCGGCCGCGTCCGGCGGCCTTGCCGGCGAAGGTCTCGCGCAGCGGCACCTTGTGCGGGACCACGTCGACCTGGACGCCGTAGCGGCTGCGGAGCCGTTCCAGGGCGACGTCGGCGTGGGCCTCGCCGAGACACCACAGGACGACCTGGTGGGTGTCCTGGTTCTGTTCCAGGCGCATGGTGGGGTCCTCGGCGACGAGCCGGGAGAGGCCGAGGGAGAGTTTGTCCTCGTCGGGCTTGCTGTGGGCCTGGATGGCGAGGGGGAGCAGCGGGTCGGGCATCCGCCAGGGCCGCATCAGCAGCGGGTCGTCCTTGGCGGAGAGGGTGTCGCCGGTCTCGGCGCGGCCGAGCTTGGCGACGCAGACGAGGTCGCCGGCGACGGCCCGGTCGACCGGGCGCTGCTGTCTGCCGAAGGCCATGGAGAGGGCGCCGACCTTCTCGTCGACGTCGTGGTCCTCGTGGCCCCGGTCGGCGAGGCCGTGTCCGGAGACGTGCACGGTGTCGTCGGGGCGCAGGGTGCCGGAGAAGACGCGGACCAGGGAGAGGCGGCCGACGTAGGGGTCGGAGGAGGTCTTGACGACCTCGGCGACCAGGGGGCCCTCGGTGTCGCAGGGGGCCAGCTCGCGGGGGGTGCCGTCGATGCCGGTGACCTCGGGCAGGGGGTGCTCGAAGGGGGTGGGGAAGCCCCGGGTGATCAGTTCCAGGAGTTCCACGGTGCCGAGGCCCTGGCGGGCGCCCTCGGCGGCGGGCGCGGCGGCGAGGACGGGGTGGAAAGTGCCGCGGGCGACGGCGCGTTCGAGGTCCTCGACGAGCGTCTTGACGTCGACCTGTTCGCCGCCGAGGTAGCGGTCCATGAGGGTCTCGTCCTCGCTCTCGGCGATGATCCCCTCGATGAGCCGGTCCCGGGCGCCCTCCAGGGTGGGGAGCTGGTCCTCGCCGGGTTCGGACTCCTTGCGTTCGCCGGCCGAGTAGTCGAAGAGCTTCTGCGAGAGCAGGCCGACCAGGCCGGTCACCGGGGCGTGTCCGTCGGGTCCGGCGGGGCCGCGCAGCGGGAGGTAGAGGGGGAGGACGGCGTCGGGGTCGTCGGCGCCGAACGCCTCGGCGCACACCCGGGTCATCTCCTCGAAGTCGGCGCGGGCGGACTCCAGGTGCGTGACGACGATGGCGCGGGGCATGCCGACGGCCTGGCACTCCTCCCACACCATCCGGGTCGCGCCGTCCACGCCGTCGGCGGCGGAGACGACGAAGAGGGCCGCGTCCGCCGCGCGCAGACCGGCCCTCAGCTCCCCGACGAAGTCGGCGTATCCGGGGGTGTCGAGGAGGTTGACCTTGATCCCGTCCCATTCGACGGGGACCAGCGAGAGCTGTACGGAGCGGTGCTGGCGGTGCTCGATGTCGTCGTGGTCGGAGACGGTGCCGCCGTCCTCGACGCGGCCCGCCCGGTTCACCGCCCCCGCGGTGAGTGCGAGGGCCTCCACCAGGGTGGTCTTGCCCGATCCGGAGGGGCCGACCAGCACCACGTTCCGTACGGACGCGGGGTGGTCGGCCGTCACTGCTCTGCCGGCGGCTCCGGGGTGTGTGTGCGTCTTGTCGCCCATGGTTCTGCCTCCCGTGCACGGTGAGGTCATCGGGGACGCGAACGCGGCGGGGTCCCGCGTGGGTGCGGCGGCTCCGGCGGCGCCCGCGGTCCTTCGAGCTTTCCACTCCCGTCATGCCGCGTCCATACGACGGCCCCCCGGGAACCCGGTGCGGTCGTCGGGGACCGTGGGGATGGTCACGGATCGTGCCGTGACGGAGGGTGCGCGCCCCCGTGCGCGGGCGCGCGTGACTACGATGGGCCAGCCGACGGCCACCAGGGGCCACGGCGACACCGACCGTCGGGAAGGCCATGCTGAACAAGTACGCGCGTGCATTCTTCACGCGTGTCCTCACGCCGTTCGCCGCGTTTCTCATCCGGCGGGGGGTGAGCCCCGACACGGTGACGCTCATCGGCACCGCCGGTGTGGTCGCGGGTGCGCTGGTCTTCTACCCCCGGGGAGAGTTCTTCTGGGGCACGATCGTGATCACGCTCTTCGTCTTCTCCGACCTCGTCGACGGGAACATGGCCCGCCAGCTCGGCCGCTCCAGCCGCTGGGGCGCCTTCCTGGACTCCACCCTGGACCGGGTCGCGGACGGCGCGATCTTCGGCGGCTTCGCCCTCTGGTACGCGGGCAACGGCGACGACAACGCGCTGTGCGCGGTCTCCCTCTTCTGTCTGGCCAGCGGCCAGGTGGTGTCGTACACCAAGGCGCGCGGCGAGGCGATCGGGCTGCCGGTGGCGGTCAACGGGCTGGTGGAGCGGGCCGAGCGGCTGGTGATCTCGCTGGTCGCGGCCGGGTTCGCGGGCCTGCACAAGTTCGGGGTGCCGGGCATCCAGTACCTGCTGCCGGTCGCCCTGTGGATCGTCGCGGTCGGCAGCCTGGTCACGCTGGTCCAGCGGGTCGTCACCGTGCGCCGGGAGTCCGCCGAGGCGGAAGAGGCGGCCCGGCGGCTCGACGCAGGGAGCGAGGCGGCCCAGTGAACGCCGCCGACCGCCTGACCGACGGGCTGTACGCGCTCGGCTGGAGCACCGTCAAGAAGCTCCCCGAACCGGTCGCCGCCCAGCTGGGCCGTACCGTCGCGGACGCCGCCTGGAAGCGGCGCGGCAAGGGTGTCCAGCGGCTGGAGGCCAACTACGCGCGCGTGGTGCCGGACGCCTCCCCGCAGCGGCTCGCGGAGCTGTCCCGGGCGGGGATGCGCTCCTATCTGCGGTACTGGATGGAGTCCTTCCGGCTGCCCGCCTGGAGCGCGGAGCGGGTGCGCACCGGCTTCGACCCCAAGGGCGCCCACCATCTGACGGACGGCCTGGCCGCGGGCAAGGGCGTGATACTGGCCCTGCCGCACCTGGCCAACTGGGACCTGGCCGGCGCCTGGGTCACCACCACCCTCGGCATCCCCTTCACCACCGTCGCCGAGCGCCTGAAGCCGGAGACGCTGTACGACCGGTTCGTCGCCTACCGCGAGGGCCTGGGCATGGAGGTGCTGGCGCACAGCGGGGCCTCCGCCTTCGGCACCCTGGCCCGGCGGCTGCGCGACGGCGGCCTGGTCTGCCTGGTCGCGGACCGGGACCTGTCGGCCGCCGGTGTCGAGGTCGACTTCTTCGGCGAGCGCGCCCGGATGCCCGCCGGGCCCGCCCTGCTCGCCCAGCAGACCGGCGCCCAACTGCTCCCGGTCACCCTCTGGTACGACGACTCGCCCGTGATGCAGGGCCGCGTCCATCCGCCGGTCGAGGTGCCCGAGGGGGGTACGCGGATCGAGAAGACGGCCGTGATGACCCAGGCGCTGGCCGACACCTTCGCCTCCGGGATCGCCGAGCACCCGGAGGACTGGCACATGCTCCAGCGGCTGTGGCTCGCCGACCTCGATCCGGCGAAGGGACCCGCGTGAGAATCGGGATCGTCTGCCCGTACTCCTGGGACGTGCCCGGTGGCGTCCAGTTCCACATCCGGGACCTCGCCGAGTACTTCATCCGGCTCGGCCACGAGGTCTCCGTGCTGGCCCCGGCCGACGACGACACCCCGCTGCCGCCCTACGTGGTCTCGGCGGGCCGTGCGGTGCCGGTGCCGTACAACGGCTCGGTGGCCCGGCTGAACTTCGGGTTCCTGTCGGCGGCGCGGGTGCGGCGGTGGCTGCACGACGGCTCGTTCGACGTGGTGCACATCCACGAGCCGACGTCGCCCTCGCTCGGCCTGCTCACCTGCTGGGCGGCGCAGGGGCCCATCGTGGCCACCTTCCACACCTCCAACCCGCGCTCCCGCGCGATGATCGCCGCCTACGCGATCCTCCAGGCCGCGCTGGAGAAGATCAGCGCCCGGATCGCGGTGAGCGAGTACGCCCGCCGGACCCTGGTCGAGCACCTGGGCGGGGACGCGGTGGTGATCCCCAACGGGGTCGACGTGGACTTCTTCGCCGACGCCGAGCCCAAGGCGGAGTGGCAGGGCGGCACGATCGGCTTCATAGGGCGCATCGACGAGCCCCGCAAGGGCCTGCCGGTGCTGATGCGGGCGCTGCCGAAGATCGTCGCCGCGCATCCCGGGGCCCGGCTGCTGGTCGCGGGCCGGGGTGACGAGGAGGCCGCCGTCGAGGAGCTGCCCGAGGAGCTGCGCTCCCGCGTGGAGTTCCTCGGCATGGTCAGCGACGAGGACAAGGCCCGCTTCCTGCGCAGCGTCGACCTGTACGTGGCGCCCAACACCGGGGGCGAGAGCTTCGGCATCATCCTCGTCGAGGCCATGTCGGCGGGCGCCCCGGTGCTCGCCTCCGACCTGGACGCCTTCGTCCAGGTCCTCGACCAGGGCCGGGCGGGGGAGGTCTTCGCCAACGAGGACGCCGACGCGCTCGCGGAGAAGGCCGTGGCCCTGCTCGCCGACCCCGGGCGCCGGGCGGAGCTGCGGGAGCGGGGCAGCGCCCACGTACGCCGCTTCGACTGGTCCACGGTCGGCGCGGACATCCTCTCGGTGTACGAGACGGTCACCACCGGCACCGCGGCGGTCGCCACCGACGAGCGCCCCGGCCTCTGGTCACGCTTCGGGCTGGCCCGTGAGCGGGACGCGGAGGCGGACGCCCCGCACTCCACCGATAACCTTCGCGCGTGATCCCCACCCTCATCTGGATTCTCGTCGCGCTGCTGGCGGTCGGCGTCTACCTGAGCTGGACCGCCGGACGGCTGGACCGGCTGCATGTGCGCATGGACGCCGCCCGCGCCGCGCTGGACGCGCAGTTGCTGCGCCGGGCGTCCGTGGCCCAGGAACTCGCCACCTCCGGCGTCCTGGACCCGGCCGCCTCCATCGTGCTCTACGAGGCCGCGCACGCCGCCCGGCAGGCCGAGGAGGAGCAGCGCGAGGTCGCCGAGAGCGAGCTGAGCCAGGCGCTGCGCGCCGTGTTCGAGGACGCCCGCCAGGTCGAGGGCGTACGGGCGGCCCCCGGTGGCGAGGACGCGGCGCACGAGCTGGCCGAGGCGGTGCGCCGGGTGCCGATGGCCCGCCGCTTCCACAACGACGCGGTGGGCGCCGCCCGCCGGCTGCGCGGGCACCGCAAGGTCCGCTGGTTCCGCCTCGCCGGGCACGCGCCGTTCCCGCTGGCCTTCGAGATGGACGACGAACCGCCCGCCGCGCTGGTCGAACGGGTCGCCTGAGCCGAGTCCACGGCGGTCCCACGGGGGCACGCCGGGACAAAATGATCCACCGGCTTCCCATTGGCCCTTGCTGTGGCCCGGTCCGGTCGCGTTTCCTCGGCGGTGCAGAAGCCGTCTTACCCACCAGTGAGGTCACGCGTGTCCATCATCGACAACCAGGGTCCCGAGACCGGCACCGCCCGTGTGAAGCGCGGCATGGCCGAGCAGCTCAAGGGCGGCGTCATCATGGACGTGGTCAACGCCGAGCAGGCGAAGATCGCCGAGGACGCCGGCGCCGTGGCCGTCATGGCCCTGGAGCGGGTCCCGGCCGACATCCGCAAGGACGGCGGCGTGGCCCGGATGTCCGACCCGGACATGATCGAGGGCATCATCGACGCCGTCTCGATCCCGGTCATGGCCAAGTCCCGCATCGGCCACTTCGTCGAGGCCCAGGTGCTCCAGTCCCTCGGTGTCGACTACATCGACGAGTCCGAGGTGCTCACCCCGGCCGACGAGGTCAACCACTCCGACAAGTGGGCGTTCACCACCCCCTTCGTCTGCGGTGCCACCAACCTGGGCGAGGCCCTGCGCCGCATCGCCGAGGGCGCGGCCATGATCCGCTCCAAGGGCGAGGCCGGCACCGGCAACGTCGTGGAGGCCGTGCGCCACCTGCGCCAGATCAAGGGCGAGATCGCCAAGCTGCGCGGCTGCGACCACAACGAGCTGTTCGCCGCCGCCAAGGAGCTGCGCGCCCCCTACGAGCTGGTCAAGGAGGTCGCCGAGCTGGGCAAGCTCCCCGTCGTGCTGTTCTCCGCCGGCGGTGTCGCCACCCCGGCCGACGCCGCGCTGATGCGCCAGCTCGGCGCCGAGGGCGTCTTCGTGGGCTCCGGCATCTTCAAGTCCGGCGACCCGGCCAAGCGCGCCGCCGCCATCGTGAAGGCCACCACCTTCTACGACGACCCGAAGATCGTCGCGGACGCCTCCCGCAACCTCGGCGAGGCCATGGTCGGCATCAACTGCGACACCCTCCCCGAGACCGAGCGCTACGCCAACCGCGGCTGGTAGGACCTGCACACCATGAACACGCCCGTCATCGGCGTCCTGGCACTCCAGGGCGACGTACGGGAGCACCTCATCGCCCTGGCCGCGGCGGACGCCGTGGCCAGGCCGGTCAGGCGCCCCGAGGAACTCGCCGAGGTGGACGCCCTCGTCCTGCCCGGCGGTGAGTCCACCACCATCTCCAAACTGGCCGTCCTCTTCGGCCTGATGGAGCCCCTGCGCGCCCGCGTGCGTGCCGGCATGCCCGTCTACGGCACCTGCGCCGGGCTGATCCTGCTCGCCGACAAGATCCTCGACCCGCGCTCGGGCCAGGAGACCATCGGCGGCATCGACATGATCGTCCGCCGCAACGCCTTCGGCCGCCAGAACGAGTCCTTCGAGGCGGCGGTCGACGTCAGGGGCGTCGAGGGCGCTCCCGTGGAGGGCGTCTTCATCCGCGCCCCCTGGGTGGAGTCCGTGGGCGCGGCCGCCGAGGTGCTCGCCGAGCACGACGGCCACATCGTCGCCGTACGCCAGGACAACGTGCTCGCCACCTCGTTCCACCCGGAACTGACCGGCGACCACCGTGTGCACGCGCTCTTCGTCGACATGGTCCGCGCGAACCGGACACCGGAGTCCTTGTAGGATCTGCGGCGGTACCCCCCAGGCTCTCCCAGCGCCGGGGAGTCCGTATCGGATCGGGTTACGCGAAGGAGACAGGCAGATGTCCGGCCACTCTAAATGGGCTACGACGAAGCACAAGAAGGCCGTGATCGACGCCAAGCGCGGCAAGCTCTTCGCGAAGCTCATCAAGAACATCGAGGTCGCGGCCCGCATGGGCGGCGTCGACATCGAGGGCAACCCGACGCTCTACGACGCCATCCAGAAGGCGAAGAAGCAGTCGGTCCCCAACAAGAACATCGACTCCGCGGTCAAGCGCGGCGGCGGCCTTGAGGCCGGCGGCGCCGACTACGAGACGATCATGTACGAGGGTTACGGCCCCAACGGTGTCGCGGTGCTCATCGAGTGCCTCACCGACAACCGCAACCGCGCCGCCTCCGACGTCCGCGTCGCCATGACCCGCAACGGCGGCAACATGGCCGACCCCGGCTCGGTGTCGTACCTCTTCAATCGCAAGGGCGTCATCATCGTCCCCAAGGGCGAACTGACCGAGGACGACGTGCTCGGCGCGGTCCTGGACGCCGGTGCCGAGGAGGTCAACGACCTGGGTGAGTCCTTCGAGGTGCTCAGCGAGGCCACCGACCTGGTCGCGGTCCGCACCGCCCTCCAGGAGGCCGGCATCGACTACGACTCCGCCGACTCCAACTTCGTCCCGACCATGCAGGTCGAGCTGGACGAGGACGGCGCCCGGAAGATCTTCAAGCTGATCGACGCCCTTGAGGACAGCGACGACGTGCAGAACGTCTTCGCCAACTTCGACGTGAGCGACGACGTCATGGAGAAGGTCGACGCGTAACGCCGCCGCGAGCTTGGCAGTGCGGACGGGCCGACGGGTTTTCCCGTCGGCCCGTCGCGTTGCCGGGGCCCGGTTGCGGGGCGTTGTCGGTGTCACCCGATAGCCTGCACAAACAGGTGATCGAAGGGTTGGGGGCGGCGTGCGGGTACTCGGGGTGGACCCCGGACTGACGCGGTGCGGGGTCGGCGTGGTCGAGGGGGTCGCGGGGCGGCCGCTCACCATGGTCGGCGTCGGTGTCGTCCGTACGCCCCCCGACGCCGAGCTGAGCCACCGGTTGCTCGCCGTCGAGCAGGGCCTCGAACAGTGGCTCGACGAGCACCGGCCGGAATTCGTCGCCGTGGAGCGGGTCTTCAGCCAGCACAACGTCAGCACCGTCATGGGCACCGCCCAGGCCAGCGCCGTCGCCATGCTGTGCGCGGCCCGGCGCGGCATCCCGGTCGCCCTGCACACCCCCAGCGAGGTCAAGGCCGCCGTCACCGGCACCGGCCGCGCCGACAAGGCCCAGGTCGGCGCCATGGTCACCCGGCTGCTCCGGCTCAGCGCACCCCCCAAGCCGGCCGACGCCGCCGACGCCCTCGCGCTCGCCATCTGCCACATCTGGCGCGCCCCCGCCCAGAACCGGCTCCAGCAGGCGGTCGCCGAGCACACGGCCCGCCGCACCCCACAGGCAACGAAAGGCCGAACGGCATGATCGCCTTCGTCAGCGGCACCGTCGCCGCCCTCGCCCCCGACTCGGCGGTCGTCGAGGTCGGCGGGGTCGGCATGGCCGTCCAGTGCACCCCCGACACCCTGGCGAAACTCCGCGTCGGCCAGGCCGCCCGGCTGCACACCTCCCTCGTCGTCCGCGAGGACTCGCTCACCCTGTACGGCTTCGCCGACGACGACGAGCGCCAGGTCTTCGAGCTGCTCCAGACCGCCAGCGGCGTCGGCCCCCGCCTCGCCCAGGCCATGCTCGCCACCCACCGCCCGGACACGCTGCGCCGCGCCGTCGCCACCGCCGACGAGAAGGCCCTCACCGCCGTGCCCGGCATCGGCAAGAAGGGCGCCCAGAAGCTGCTGCTGGAGCTGAAGGACCGGCTCGGCGCCCCCATCGGCGCCCCCGCAGTCGGCGCCTCGGTGAGTCAGGGCTGGCGCGACCAGCTGCACGCGGCCCTCATCGGCCTGGGGTACGCCACCCGCGAGGCCGACGAGGCCGTCACCGCCGTGACCCCCCAGGCCGAGGCGGCGGGCGGTACCCCCCAGGTCGGCCAGCTGCTCAAGGCCGCCCTCCAGACCCTGAACCGCGCCCGCTGACCCGCGCGCATCCCGCTAGGAGCACCTGAAGTGAACTGGGACGACACGACGGACGGCGCCGCCGCGGAACGGCTGGTGGACACCGCCGCCGACCGGGAGGACCAAGCCGTCGAAGCCGCCCTGCGCCCCAAGGACCTCGGCGAGTTCATCGGCCAGGAGAAGGTGCGCGAACAGCTCGACCTCGTGCTGCGCGCCGCCCGCGCGCGCGGAGCCACCGCCGACCACGTGCTGCTCTCCGGCGCCCCCGGCCTCGGCAAGACCACCCTGTCGATGATCATCGCGGCCGAGATGGGCGCCCCCATCCGCATCACCTCCGGCCCCGCCATCCAGCACGCCGGCGACCTCGCCGCGATCCTCTCCTCCCTCCAGGAGGGCGAGGTCCTCTTCCTGGACGAGATCCACCGCATGTCCCGGCCCGCCGAGGAGATGCTGTACATGGCGATGGAGGACTTCCGGGTCGACGTCATCGTCGGCAAGGGCCCCGGCGCCACCGCCATCCCGCTGGAACTGCCCCCCTTCACCCTGGTCGGCGCCACCACCCGCGCGGGCCTGCTGCCGCCCCCGCTGCGCGACCGCTTCGGCTTCACCGCGCACATGGAGTTCTACGAGCCCCGCGAACTCCAGCGGGTCGTGCACCGCTCGGCCGCCCTGCTGGACGTCGAGATCGACCCGTCAGGCGCCGCCGAGATCGCCGGCCGCTCGCGCGGCACGCCCCGGATCGCCAACCGGCTGCTGCGCCGGGTGCGGGACTACGCCCAGGTCAAGGCGGACGGCCTGATCACCGAGGACATCGCCGCCGCCGCCCTCGCCGTGTACGAGGTGGACGAGCGCGGCCTCGACCGGCTCGACCGGGGCGTGCTGGAGGCGCTGCTGAAGCTGTTCGGCGGCGGCCCGGTCGGCCTGTCCACGCTGGCCGTCGCGGTGGGGGAGGAGCGGGAGACGGTGGAGGAGGTCGCCGAACCGTTCCTGGTGCGCGAGGGTCTGCTCGCCCGCACCCCGCGCGGGCGCGTGGCGACCCCGGCGGCCTGGGCGCACCTCGGCCTCACCCCGCCGCAGCGGCCGGTCACCGGAAACGGACAACAGGACCTGTTCGGGGCGTGAGACCGGCGCATTGGCCCCAGGAGGAACCCAGGTGCCATGCTGAGCGTTGTTCCATGCGCGCGGACTCGCTTAGACTCCGCCGATGCCGCCCTTGCGGGCGACGCCGACCAGCCCCCTCCAACAGGCCGCTCACCGCGCGGTCACGCGAAGGAAATTCCGCCTCGTGAATGTCTACACCCTTCTCCCCTTCATCGTGCTCATCGCGGTCATGTTCCTGATGACGCGCTCGGCCAAGAAGAAGCAGCAGCAGGCCGCCAACATGCGGAACGAGATGCAGCCCGGTTCGGGTGTGCGCACGATCGGGGGGATGTACGCGACGGTCAAGGAGGTCACGGAGGACACCGTCCTCCTCGACGCCGGGCCGGGCGTCGAGCTGATCTTCGCCAAGAACGCGATCGGCGCCGTCCTCTCCGACGACGAGTACAACCGCATCATCCACGGCATCGAGCACGACCTGAAGTCGGACTCCGAGATCGTCCCGGACGACGCCTCCTCCCTCACCGCCGCCGACGCCGAGCACAAGGCCGTCGACTTCGGCAAGAAGGACGCCGCCGAGGAGACCCCGGTCGCCGAGGACAAGACGCCCGCCGACAAGGCCGGGACCGTCGAGGCCGCCAAGGACGACACCGTCGTGAACAAGGCGGAGGCGGCCGAGCCGGCCGAGGCGCCGAAGAAGACCGACGGCGACACCGACGCGAAGTAGTCACGTCCCCGGGGCGTCCCGGCGCCCCGCACCGGGCGCACGGCACGCCCCGGACGCTTCTGTTTCCCGCACGGAATCCCGACACCATGTCATGGCCACCGGCGCCCACGGCGCACCGGGAGGCCCGAGAGGGAGTACGAGAAGGTGGCAGCACCTAAGAAGGGCCGGGGCGCGAGTGCCCAGAGCAAGCCAGGGCGCTCGCTGGTCCTCATCCTGATCGCCATCGTGGCGATGACCGGCGGAATGTTCCTCGCCGGGCACACCACCCCGCGTCTCGGCATCGACCTTGCCGGCGGTACGAGCATCACGCTCAAGGCGAAGGCCGACCAGGGGTCGGCGATCAACAAGGCCAACATGGACACCGCGGTCGACATCATGAACCGCCGTGTCAACGGCCTTGGTGTCTCCGAGGCCGAGGTGCAGACCCAGGGCGACGATCACATCATCGTCAACATCCCCAAGGGCACCAACTCCAAGGAGGCCCAGCAGCAGGTCGGCACCACCGCCAAGCTGTACTTCCGCCCGGTCCTGGCCAGCGAGCCCAGCGGCGGCGCGGCCCCCAAGCCGTCGCCGAGCACCTCCTCCGGCGCCAGCGGCTCCCCGAGCCCGGCCGCCAGCCCCTCCGGCGACCAGAAGGCGACCTCGCCCTCCAACGCCCCCTCGCCGAACGCCTCGGCCACCTCGCAGGGCCGCGCCGTCAGCGACGCGCTGAAGGCCGACGCCACCCCGTCGCCCACCGGCTCCCCGAGCGCCAAGTCCTCCGGCGCCCCGGCCAGCCCCTCGCCGACGCCCGGTGCCAACGCGGACGCCGCGAAGCTCCAGGCCCAGTACCAGGCCCTGGACTGCACCAAGCCCGCCGAGCGCGCCAAGGTCGGCAAGGCCGGCAAGCCCGGTGAGCCCACCGTGGCCTGCGGCGAGGTCAACAAGGTCTGGTACAAGTACGTGCTCGGCCCCGCCGCCGTGGACGGCACCGAGGTGAAGAAGGCCCAGGCGATCTTCGACACCCAGGGCGCCTCCGGCTGGCAGGTGCAGATGACCTTCACCTCCTCCGGCGCCAAGAAGTTCGCCGACATCACCGGCGAACTGGCCAAGAACCAGCAGCCGCAGAACGAGTTCGGCATCGTCCTCGACGGCGACGTGGTCTCCAGCCCGTACGTGCAGCAGGCCATCACCGGCGGCCAGGCCGAGATCTCCGGCCGGTTCACGCAGGAGGAGGCCCAGAGCCTCTCCAACATGCTGTCCTACGGCGCGCTCCCGCTGTCCTTCCAGGAGGAGACCGTCACCACGGTCACCGCGGCCCTCGGCGGCGAGCAGCTCAAGGCCGGCCTCCTCGCGGGCGCCATCGGCCTCGTCCTGGTCGTGATCTACCTGGTGGCCTACTACCGCGGACTGTCGCTGGTGGCCATGGCCTCCCTGCTGGTCTCCGCGATCCTCACCTACGTGATCATGTCGCTGCTCGGCCCTGCCATCGGCTTCGCGCTGAACCTGCCCGCCGTCTGCGGTGCCATCGTCGCCATCGGTATCACCGCGGACTCGTTCATCGTGTACTTCGAACGCATCCGGGACGAGATCCGCGAGGGCCGCACCCTGCGTCCCGCCGTCGAGCGGGCCTGGCCGCGCGCCCGGCGCACCATCCTGGTCTCCGACTTCGTTTCGTTCCTCGCCGCCGCCGTGCTGTTCATCGTGACCGTCGGCAAGGTCCAGGGCTTCGCGTTCACGCTCGGTCTGACCACCGTGCTCGACGTCGTGGTGGTCTTCCTCTTCACCAAGCCGCTCATGACGCTGCTGGCCCGCCGCAGGTTCTTCGCCGACGGCCACAAGTGGTCCGGCCTCGACCCGCGGAGCCTGGGCGCCAAGCCCCCGCTGCGCCGCACCCGCCGTCCCTCCGGTCCCACCACGGGCCCCGTCGACCCCAAGGGGGCGTGAGCGATGTCGAAACTCGGTAACCTCGGCGCGCGGCTGCACCGCGGCGAAGTCAGCTACGACTTCATCGGCAAGCGCAAGATCTGGTACGGCGTCTCCATCCTGATCACCATCACGGCCATCCTCGGCCTGGCGGTGCGCGGCCTGAACATGGGCATCGACTTCCAGGGCGGCGCCGTCTTCACCACCCCGACCAAGATGAGCGCCTCGGTCGCCCAGGTCGAGGAGTACGCCCATGACGCCTCCGGCCACGAGGCCGTCGTGCAGAAGCTCGGCAACGGCAGCCTGCGCATCCAGATCGCCGGCCTCGACACCGGCAAGTCCGACGAGGTCAAGCAGACCCTCGCCAAGGACCTGAAGCTCAACCCCGAGAAGCTCAACGCCGACCTGGTCGGCCCGAGCTGGGGTGAGCAGATCGCCAACAAGGCGTGGCAGGGCCTGGCGATCTTCATGGTGCTCGTGGTGATCTACCTGGCGATCGCCTTCGAGTGGCGCATGGCCATCGCGGCCCTCGTCGCGCTGATCCACGACATCACCATCACCGTCGGCATCTACGCCCTCGTCGGCTTCGAGGTCACGCCCGGCACGGTCATCGGTCTGCTGACCATCCTCGGTTACTCGCTCTACGACACGGTCGTCGTCTTCGACAGCCTCAAGGAGCAGACCAAGGACATCACCAAGCAGACCCGCTTCACCTACAGTGACATCGCCAACCACTCGATCAACAGCACCCTGGTGCGCTCCATCAACACCACGGTGGTCGCACTCCTCCCGGTGGCGGGCCTGCTGTTCATCGGCGGCGGTTTCCTCGGAGCGGGCACCCTCAACGACATCTCCCTGTCGCTGTTCGTCGGCCTCGCGGCCGGCGCGTACTCCTCGATCTTCATCGCCACGCCGCTCGTCGCCGACCTCAAGGAGCGCGAGCCGGCGATGAAGGCCCTCAAGAAGCGGGTCCTGGCCAAGCGTGCCCAGGCCGCCGCCGGAGAGGCCCAGGAGGAGTCCCGGTCCGCCACCGGAGAACCGTCCGACGGCGCGGCGCCCGCTGTGGTGGGCCCGCGCGACCAGTCCGCGCCCCGCAACCGGGGCCGCGGCCGACCCTCTGGAAAGCGCCGATGACCTCCATCCAGGAGCTGCTGCTCAGCCGTATCCGCGACGTGGCCGACTACCCGGAGCCGGGCGTGATGTTCAAGGACATCACCCCGCTCCTGGCCGACCCCGCCGCGTTCACGGCCCTCACCGACACGCTGGCCGAGCTCGCCACGGCCACCGGGGCCACCAAGATCGTCGGCCTGGAGGCGCGGGGCTTCATCCTGGGCGCGCCGGTCGCCGTCCGCTCGGGCCTCGGCTTCATCCCCGTCCGCAAGGCCGGCAAGCTCCCCGGGGCCACGCTGCGCCAGGCGTACGACCTGGAGTACGGCTCCGCCGAGATCGAGGTGCACGCCGAGGACCTGTCCGAGGGTGACCGTGTGTTCATCGTGGACGACGTGCTCGCCACCGGCGGTACCGCCGAGGCCGCGATCAAGCTGATCGAGCGCGCCGGCGCACGCGTCTCGGGCGTCGCCGTCCTCATGGAGCTGGGCTTCCTGCAGGGCCGTGCCCGCCTGGAGCCCGCCCTGGACGGCGCGCCCCTGGAGGCGCTGCTCCAGGTCTGAACCGACCGGGCGGACCCTGAGCGGCCGCGAGCGCACCGGGCCTTCCCCGGCCCGCGCTCGCGGCCGTTCCGCTTCCGGCGCCGGGCCCCCGGAATCCACCACACGTCTCCCGTGTTCCCCTGGTGGACCGCTCTCCCCACCGCCTGAAGGCGATGGCGGGGCACGGGATCGCTACCATGGGGTATCCGGAGCCTGACCGGGGGACCCGGATCGCGCACTAGGAGTCCTCTTGCCCGACGAGGCCCAGCCACTGACCGCCGCCAAGCCGGAGTCCGCCTCGGCGCCCGCGGTGAAGCCCGCGCCGAACGCGTCCGACGCGAAGAACGACCGGCGCGGCTCGGTCGAGCACGCCCAGTCGGCGCCGGTGGAGAAGACCGCCGACACCGCGCGCCCCAAGCCCGCCCCCGTGCGCCCCGCGGCCGGTCAGCCCGCGCCCCGCTCCGGCTCCTCCAACCGCGTCCGCGCCCGCCTGGCCCGTCTCGGCGTGCAGCGCGCCAACCCGTACAACCCGGTGCTGGAGCCGCTGCTGCGGATAGTGCGCAGCAACGACCCCAAGATCGAGAACGCCACGCTCCGCCAGATCGAGAGCGCCTACCAGGTGGCCGAGCGCTGGCACCGGGGCCAGAAGCGCAAGAGCGGCGACCCGTACATCACGCACCCGCTGGCCGTCACCACCATCCTGGCCGAGCTGGGCATGGACCCGGCGACCCTGATGGCCGGCCTGCTGCACGACACCGTCGAGGACACCGAGTACGGCCTGGACGACCTGCGCCGGGACTTCGGTGACGTGGTCGCGCTGCTGGTGGACGGCGTCACCAAGCTGGACAAGGTCAAGTTCGGTGAGGCCGCGCAGGCCGAGACCGTGCGCAAGATGGTCGTCGCCATGGCCAAGGACCCCCGCGTCCTGGTCATCAAGCTCGCCGACCGCCTGCACAACATGCGCACCATGCGCTACCTCAAGCGCGAGAAGCAGGAGAAGAAGGCGCGCGAGACCCTGGAGATCTACGCGCCGCTCGCCCACCGCCTGGGCATGAACACCATCAAGTGGGAGCTGGAGGACCTGGCCTTCGCCATCCTCTACCCCAAGATGTACGACGAGATCGTGCGGCTGGTGGCCGAGCGCGCCCCCAAGCGCGACGAGTACCTGGCCATAGTCACCGACGAGGTGCAGGCCGACCTGCGCGCCGCCCGGATCAAGGCGACCGTCACCGGCCGGCCCAAGCACTACTACAGCGTCTACCAGAAGATGATCGTCCGCGGCCGGGACTTCGCGGAGATCTACGACCTGGTCGGCATCCGCGTCCTGGTGGAGACCGTCCGGGACTGCTACGCGGCGCTCGGCACGATCCACGCGCGATGGAACCCGGTCCCCGGCCGGTTCAAGGACTACATCGCGATGCCGAAGTTCAACATGTACCAGTCGCTGCACACGACGGTCATCGGACCCAACGGCAAGCCGGTCGAGCTGCAGATCCGCACCTTCGACATGCACCGCCGCGCCGAGTACGGCATCGCCGCGCACTGGAAGTACAAGCAGGAGGCCGTGGCCGGCGCCTCCAAGGTGCGCACCGACGCGCCGAAGTCGTCCGGCAAGGGCAAGGACGACCACCTCAACGACATGGCGTGGCTGCGCCAACTGCTGGACTGGCAGAAGGAGACCGAGGACCCGGGCGAGTTCCTGGAGTCCCTGCGCTTCGACCTGTCCCGCAACGAGGTCTTCGTCTTCACGCCCAAGGGCGACGTGATAGCGCTCCCGGCCGGGGCAACCCCGGTCGACTTCGCCTACGCGGTGCACACCGAGGTCGGCCACCGGACCATAGGGGCACGCGTCAACGGACGCCTGGTCCCGCTGGAGTCCACCCTGGACAACGGCGACCTGGTGGAGGTCTTCACCTCCAAGGCGCCCGGCGCCGGGCCCTCCCGCGACTGGCTGGGCTTCGTCAAGTCGCCCCGCGCCCGCAACAAGATCCGCGCCTGGTTCTCCAAGGAGCGCCGGGACGAGGCGATCGAACAGGGCAAGGACGCGATCGTCCGCGCGATGCGCAAGCAGAACCTGCCGATCCAGCGCATCCTGACCGGCGACTCCCTGGTCACGCTGGCGCACGAGATGCGGTACTCCGACATCTCCGCGCTGTACGCGGCGATCGGCGAGGGCCATGTCTCCGCGCAGAACATCGTGCAGAAGCTCGTCCAGGCGCTCGGCGGCGAGGAGGCGGCCACCGAGGAGATCGAGGAGCCGGTCCCGCCGACCCGGCGCAGCCGCAAGCGCCGCTCCAGCGCCGACCCCGGTGTCGTCGTCAAGGGCGTCGACGACGTGTGGGTGAAGCTGGCCCGCTGCTGCACCCCGGTCCCCGGCGATCCGATCATCGGGTTCGTCACCCGGGGCAGCGGGGTCTCGGTGCACCGCAGCGACTGCGTCAACGTGGACTCGCTCTCCCGCGAGCCCGAGCGCATCCTCGACGTCGAGTGGGCGCCCACCCAGTCCTCGGTCTTCCTGGTCGCCATCCAGGTCGAGGCGCTGGACCGCTCCCGGCTGCTCTCGGACGTCACCCGCGTCCTGTCCGACCAGCACGTCAACATCCTGTCGGCGGCCGTGCAGACCTCCCGCGACCGGGTCGCCACCTCCCGCTTCACCTTCGAGATGGGCGACCCCAAGCACCTGGGCCACGTCCTGAAGGCCGTGCGGGGCGTGGAGGGCGTCTACGACGTCTACCGCGTCACCTCGGCCCGCAACCGGGGCTAGGGACACAAAACGCCGAGGGGCTCCGTACGGTGTGTACGGAGCCCCTCGGCGTGTGCGGCGGCGGGAGCCGGCCGGGGGAGTGTCAGCCCCCGAACTCCTCAAGACCCTTCAGCGCCTGGTCCAGCAGCGCCTGGCGGCCCTCCAGCTCACGCTCCAGCTTGTCGGCGCGGGGGGTGTTGCCCTGGGCGCGAGCCTGCTCGGCCTGGCCACGGAGCTTGTCCACGGCGGCCTGGAGCTGACCGGTCAGGCCCGCGGCACGGGCGCGCGCCTCCGGGTTGGTGCGGCGCCACTCGGCCTCCTCGGCCTCCTGGATCGCCCGCTCCACCGCGTGCATCCGGCCCTCGACCTTGCCCCGCGCGTCGCGCGGCACATGACCGATGGCCTCCCACCGCTCGTTCACCGAACGGAAGGCGGCACGCGCGGCCTTCAGGTCGCGCACCGGGAGGATCTGCTCGGCCTCCTCGGCCAGCGCCTCCTTCAGCTTCAGGTTCTCGCCCTGCTCCGCGTCCCGCTCGGCGAACACCGAGCTGCGGGCGGCGAAGAACACGTCCTGCGCGCCCCGGAAGCGGTTCCACAGGTCGTCCTCGTGCTCGCGCTGGGCGCGGCCCGCGGCCTTCCAGTCCGCCATCAGCTCGCGGTACCGGGCCGCCGTGACACCCCAGTCCGTCGAGCCCGACAGCGCCTCGGCCTCCGCGACCAGCCGCTCCTTCACCCGCCGGGCGTCCTCGCGCTGCGAGTCGAGCTGCGCGAAGTGCGCCTTGCGGCGCTTGGAGAATGCCGACCGGGCGTGCGAGAAGCGGTGCCACAGCTCGTCGTCGGACTTGCGGTCCAGACGCGGCAGGCCCTTCCAGGTGTCCACCAGGGCCCGCAGCCGCTCACCGGCCACTCGCCACTGGTCGGACGCCGCGAGCTGCTCCGCCTCCGCGACCAGGTCCTCCTTGGCCTTGCGGGCCTCGTCGGACTGCTTGGCCCGCTGCGCCTTGCGCTCCTCGCGCCGCGACTCGACCTTCTCGACGAGCTTGTCCAGCCGGGTCCGCAGCGCCTCCAGATCGCCCACCGCGTGGTGGGCGTCCACCTGCTCGCGGATGTGGCCGATCGCGGTCTGGGCGTCCTTGGCGGACAGATCGGTGGTCTGCACGCGCTTTTCGAGGAGGCCGATCTCGACCACCAGGCCCTCGTACTTGCGCTCGAAGTAGGCAAGCGCCTCCTCGGGGGAGCCGGCCGCCCACGATCCGACGACCTGCTCGCCGTCGGCCGTACGCACGTACACGGTCCCCGTCTCGTCGACGCGGCCCCACGGGTCGCTGCTCACAGCGCCTCCTCCACATGATGCCTGCGGGGAGCCTCCCGGCCCCCTGGCATCGTCCACAGTTTCGTCATCGCCAACATAGGCGACCGGCGGGTGGCCTGTCCGCATCCGGCGGCACCCAATTACGCAGGCGACCGGCCCGCGGAGGCGGACCGGAACACCCCGGCGGGGTCAGGACTTCGTGACCGTCGCCTTGTCGATCACGACCGTCGCGTTCGGGGCGCCGTCGCCCTGGCCGGTGTTCTCGCCCGCCTTGGCGATCTTGTCCAGCACCTTCATCCCGCCCTTGTCGATCGTGCCGAAGGGGGTGTACGAGGGCGGCAGCGGGCTGTCCTTGAAGACCAGGAAGAACTGGCTGCCACCGGTGTGCGGCTGCCCGGTGTTGGCCATCGCGACCGTGCCGGCCGGGTAGGTGTTCTTCTTGAGGCTCGGGTCCTTCAGGTTCTCGTCCGGGATCGTGTAGCCCGGACCGCCGGTGCCGGCGGCCGTCGGGTCACCGCACTGCAGGACGAAGATCCCCTTCGTGGTCAGCCGGTGGCACTTGGTGTGGTCGAAGAAGCCCTTGTCCGCGAGGTAGGAGAAGGAGTTCACCGTGTGCGGGGCCGCCGACGCCTTCAGCGCGATGCCGATGTCGCCGCAGGTGGTGGCCAGCTTCATCGTGTAGTCGGCCGACGTGTCGATCGACATCGCCGGCTCCTTCTTCCAGGACTGCTTCTTCACCGAGCCCTTGGCCGGCTTCTCGCAGGGGTCCGGGACCTTGCTGGGGCTCGCGGGCGCGCTCGGCGAGGACCCGGCGGCGTCCACCTTCTTGTCGCCGTCGTCCTTCATCACGCCCGTCGTGTACAGCGCCACACTGCCGATCACGATCACGCCGAGCACCGACGCGATCACCGAGTTGCGCATGCGCGCCTTGCGTCGCGAGTCCGTGCGCCGCTGCTGCTGCCGCAAGAACTTCTCCCGTGCGAGCTGACGCCGTCGCTGCTCCTGGCTGACCACCGGGTTTCTCCCTCATGCGTGTCGTATGCCGACCGGTACGTGTGCGTCCTGTGATCCGACAGGCGCGTGTAGCCCCGTACCGTATATGGGTTCGCTGAGGAAACGGCAGCGCCGGTAGGCTCTAGGGGCTTCTTCCCTCCGAGGGCCGCCCGCGCGCGAGCCCTCCCGTACCGACACAACGAAGGACGATCGTGCTCATTGCCGGGTTCCCCGCCGGGGCCTGGGGGACGAACTGTTATCTCGTCGCCCCCGCCGCCGGTGAGGAGTGCGTGATCATCGACCCCGGCCATCAGGCCGCCCCCGGCGTCGAGGAAGCGCTGAAGAAGCATCGCCTCAAGCCGACCGCCGTCGTCCTCACCCACGGCCACATCGACCATGTCGCCTCCGTCGTCCCCGTGTGCGGCGCGCACGACGTGCCCGCGTGGATCCATCCCGACGACCGGTACATGTTGAGCGACCCGGAGAAGGCGCTCGGCCGGTCCATCGGGATGCCGCTCATGGGCGAACTGACCGTGGGGGAGCCGGACGACGTCCGGGAGCTGACCGACGGCGCGAAGCTGGACCTCGCCGGGATGGAGTTCTCCGTCGCCCACGCGCCGGGCCATACCAAGGGGTCGGTGACCTTCCGGATGCCCGAGAGCGCCGACGTCCCGTCGGTCTTCTTCTCCGGGGATCTGCTGTTCGCCGGCTCCGTGGGACGCACCGACCTGCCGGGCGGATCGATGGAGGACATGCTCGGGTCGCTGGCACGCGTGTGCCTGCCGCTCGACGACTCCACCGTGGTCCTGTCCGGCCACGGACCCCAGACCACCATCGGCCAGGAACGCGCCACCAACCCCTATCTGCGGCAGGTGGCCACCGGCCAGGGAACCGACCCGGCTCCCCGACGAGGAATGTGACGAGAGAGCTTCCGTGAGCACCTTCAAGGCCCCCAAGGGCACGTACGACCTGATCCCGCCGCAGTCCGCCCAGTACCTCGCCGTCCGCGAGGCCATCGCCGCCCCGCTGCGCAACTCCGGGTACGGCTACATCGAGACCCCGGGCTTCGAGAACGTCGAGCTGTTCGCGCGCGGCGTCGGCGAGTCCACCGACATCGTCACCAAGGAGATGTACGCCTTCGAGACCAAGGGCGGCGACCGCCTCGCCCTGCGCCCCGAAGGCACCGCCTCCGTGCTGCGCGCCGCCCTGGAGGCCAACCTGCACAAGGCGGGCAACCTCCCGGTCAAGCTCTGGTACTCCGGCTCCTACTACCGCTACGAGCGTCCGCAGAAGGGCCGTTACCGCCACTTCTCCCAGGTCGGCGCCGAGGCGATCGGTGCCGAGGACCCCGCGCTCGACGCCGAGCTGATCATCCTGGCCGACCAGGCGTACCGCTCGCTGGGCCTGCGCGAGTTCCGCATCCTGCTCAACAGCCTGGGCGACGCCGAGTGCCGTCCGGTGTACCGGGCCGCGCTCCAGGACTTCCTGCGCGGACTCGACCTCGACGAGGACACCCTGCGCCGCGCCGAGATCAACCCGCTGCGCGTCCTGGACGACAAGCGCGAGTCGGTGCAGAAGCAGCTCACCGGCGCCCCCCTGCTGCGCGACTACCTGTGCGACGCCTGCAAGGCGTACCACGAGGAGGTCCGCGAGCTGATCACCGCCGCGGGCGTCGCCTTCGAGGACGACCCCAAGCTGGTCCGGGGCCTGGACTACTACACCCGCACCACCTTCGAGTTCGTCCACGACGGCCTCGGCTCCCAGTCCGCCGTCGGCGGCGGCGGTCGCTACGACGGCCTCTCCGAGATGATCGGCGGCCCCGCGCTGCCCTCGGTCGGCTGGGCGCTCGGCGTGGACCGCACCGTCCTCGCCCTGGAGGCAGAGGGCGTGGAGCTGGACCTGCCGTCCACCACCAGCGTCTTCGCCGTCCCGCTCGGCGAGGAGGCCCGCCGGGTGCTGTTCGCCAAGGTCACCGAGTTGCGCAAGGTCGGCGTCGCGGCCGACTTCTCCTACGGCGGCAAGGGTCTGAAGGCCGCGATGAAGGCCGCCAACCGCTCCGGCGCCCGCTACGCGCTGGTGCTCGGCGAGCGTGACCTCGCCGAGGGCCTGGTCCAGGTCAAGGACATGGAGTCCGGCGAGCAGACCGCGGTCGGCATCGACGAGGTCGTCGCGGAGCTGGAGTCCCGGCTCTGATCCCCGGGCATCGAGCGGGCGGCGGGCCGGACGTACAGTCGTCCGGCCCGTCACCGTTCGATCGCCTGTGCTGCCGTGCGAACGGAAACGGCCGAAAATAGAGTCACGGCGCCTGGCCCGCTTCGAACTTATCCCCAGCGAACGGTGCGCGGGGGCGCCTGTGCGGCACAATGACCGATGCCCGAAGCAGGCCCGATCTACCGAGTGACGGAAACCGGCGTGATGAGCAAGACGACAGTCAACGACGTCTCCACGGAGCCCGACCACACTCGCGGCACGGCCCGCGTCGAGGGCGGCAGCCGCGCCTTCGCCCTGATGCTGGTGATCACCGGCGCGGCCGGACTGCTCGCCGCCTGGGTCATCACGCTCGACAAGTTCAAGCTGCTGGAAGCGAAGGTCGAGGGCAAGACCTTCGTCCCCGGCTGCAGCCTGAACCCCGTGGTCTCCTGCGGCAGCGTCATGGAGAGCAAGCAGGCCGCCGCCTTCGGCTTCCCCAACCCCATGCTGGGCCTGGTCGCCTACGGCATCGTGATCTGCGTCGGAGTGAGCCTGCTCGCCCGCGCCCGCTTCCCCCGCTGGTACTGGCTCACCTTCAACGCCGGCACGCTGTTCGGCGTCGGCTTCTGCACCTGGCTCCAGTTCCAGTCCCTGTACCGGATCAACGCCCTGTGCCTGTGGTGCTCGCTGGCCTGGGTCGCCACGATCATCATGTTCTGGTACGTCACCTCCTTCAACGTGCGCCAGGGCTTCCTGCCCGCCCCGCGCCCGCTGCGCTCCTTCTTCGGCGAGTTCACCTGGGTCCTGCCCGTGCTGCACATCGGCATCATCGCCATGCTGATCCTGACCCGCTGGTGGAGCTTCTGGACGAGCTGACCGACCGGGCCGCGCCCCCGCGGCCGGGGCCCTTGTCAGTGGGGTGATTTAGGGTTTTCAGCGTGGAAGCCGACCTGTTCACCGCCGCAGCCGAAGAACGCCAGGAGAAGGAGCCCGCGGGCAGCCCCCTGGCGGCACGCATGCGCCCGCGCACCCTCGACGAGGTGGTGGGCCAGCGCCATCTGCTCAAGCCCGGCTCACCGCTGCGCAGACTGGTCGGCGAGGGCGGGAGGGGTCCCGCCGGGCCCTCCTCGGTGATCCTCTGGGGCCCGCCCGGCACCGGCAAGACCACCCTCGCCCATGTCGTCTCCCGCGCCACCGACCAGCGCTTCGTGGAGCTGAGCGCCATCAGCGCCGGCGTCAAGGAGGTCCGCGCGGTCATCGACGGCGCCCGCCGCGCCACCGGCGGCTTCGGCAAGGAGACCGTCCTCTTCCTCGACGAGATCCACCGCTTCAGCAAGGCCCAGCAGGACTCCCTGCTCCCGGCCGTGGAGAACCGCTGGGTCACCCTGATCGCGGCCACCACCGAGAACCCGTACTTCTCGGTCATCTCCCCGCTGCTCTCCCGCTCCCTGCTCCTCACCCTCGAACCCCTCACCGACGACGACGTACGCGACCTCGTGCGCCGCGCCCTCGCCGACGAGCGTGGCCTCGGCGGGACGCTCACCCTCCCCGAGGAGTCCGAGGAGCACATCCTGCGGGTGGCCGGCGGCGACGCCCGCCGCGCCCTCACCGTCCTGGAGGCCGCCGCCGGCGCCTCCCTCGACAAGGGCGACGGCGAGATCGCCCTGACCACGCTGGAGGAGACGGTCGACCGCGCGGCGGTGAAGTACGACCGCGACGGCGACCAGCACTACGACGTGGCCAGCGCCCTGATCAAGTCCATCCGGGGGTCCGACGTGGACGCCGCCCTGCACTACCTGGCCCGGATGATCGAGGCCGGCGAGGACCCCCGCTTCATCGCCCGCCGCCTGATGATCTCCGCCAGCGAGGACATCGGCGTCGCCGACCCCAACGCGCTGCCCATAGCCGTCGCGGCAGCGCAGGCCGTCGCCATGATCGGCTTCCCCGAGGCGTCCCTCACCCTCAGCCACGCCACCATCGCGCTCGCGCTGGCCCCCAAGTCCAACTCCGCGACCACCGCGATCGGCGAGGCCATGGCCGACGTGCGCAAGGGCCTCGCGGGCCCGGTCCCGGCCCACCTGCGGGACGGGCACTACCAGGGCGCCAAGAAGCTGGGCCATGCCAAGGGCTACGTCTACCCCCACAACCAGGCCGACGGCATCGCCGCCCAGCAGTACGCCCCGGACGCCCTGAAGGACCGCGAGTACTACACCCCGACCCGGCACGGCGCCGAGGCGCGGTACGCGGACGCGGTGGAATGGACCAGGAAGCACCTGGGTCGAAAGCGGTCCTGAGCGCCCTGTAGACTGCCTCGAAGTGCTGAGTCCCGTGTCCGGGCCCCCGACAAAGGGGAACGGCTCACCAGAGCGGGACATCCAGCCGGAGAGTCCGCCCCCCGGGGCAGGGTTCTCCAGGAGCGTCGCGCACCGTCGAAGGTGTCGCGGGCAGCCCACCACCCTCCGGCCGAGCGCCGGAACCGGTCGGTGGGCCACTCGCGTGCTGCACGTATGTGCCCAGTTCGGGGAACGGCTGCCCGGCCCGTCCGCCAAGGACAGGCAGGGTCTCCCCGGCTGCGGATGCGACCTCCCCTAACCCTGGTGAAGCCGTATTCGCATAAGAAACACGAGGTGTCGGTTCCATGGCGAACCAGTCCCGCCCCAAGGTCAAGAAGTCGCGTGCCCTCGGCATCGCGCTGACCCCGAAGGCCGTCAAGTACTTCGAGGCCCGCCCCTACCCGCCGGGCGAGCACGGCCGCGGCCGCAAGCAGAACTCGGACTACAAGGTCCGTCTGCTCGAGAAGCAGCGTCTGCGCGCGCAGTACGACGTGTCCGAGCGTCAGCTCGTCCGCGCCTACGAGCGTGCCTCCAAGGTCCAGGGCAAGACCGGTGAGGCCCTGATCATCGAGCTCGAGCGCCGCCTCGACGCGCTGGTCCTGCGTTCGGGCATCGCCCGCACGATCTACCAGGCCCGCCAGATGGTCGTCCACGGCCACATCCAGGTCAACGGCCAGAAGGTCGACAAGCCGTCCTTCCGTGTCCGTCCGGACGACGTCGTGCAGGTCCGCGACCGCTCCAAGGACAAGACGCTCTTCCAGGTCTCGCGCGAGGGTGGCTTCGCCGCCGACGGTGAGACCCCGCGTTACCTCCAGGTGAACCTCAAGGCCCTGGCGTTCCGCCTGGACCGCGAGCCGAACCGCAAGGAGATCCCGGTGATCTGCGACGAGCAGCTCGTCGTCGAGTACTACGCCCGCTGATCCCAGCCCCGGCGCAGCACCACGGCCCGCCGTCCCCCCGCCCTTCCGGCGGGCGGGACGGCGGGCTCGCGCGTTCCCGGCCTCCCCGCCGGCGCCCGGTAATCCGGTACGGAGCCCCGCCGGTGGCGCGATAGGCTCGGTGCACGACTTTATCGATGCTCAAGCACGTTTCAGGGAGCTGGTGCGCACAGTGTCCGGTGGAGAGGTTGCCGGGATCCTGGTGGCCGTCTTCTGGGCGATCCTGGTCTCCTTCCTCGCCGTAGCGCTGGCGAGGCTGGCCCAGACGCTCAAGGCGACCACCAAGCTCGTGGCGGACGTGACCGATCAGGCCGTCCCGCTGCTGGCGGACGCGTCCACGGCGGTGCGCTCGGCGCAGACCCAGATCGAGCGCGTCGACGCCATCGCCTCCGACGTGCAGGAGGTGACGTCGAACGCCTCCGCGCTCTCCTCCACCGTCGCCTCCACCTTCGGCGGCCCCCTGGTCAAGGTCGCCGCCTTCGGCTACGGCGTCCGCCGCGCGCTCGGCGGCCGCGACGAGGCCAAGCCCGCGAAGACGCCGCGCCGTACGGTGATCGTGGGCCGGACGGTCCCGGCCGCACGGCGGGGCAAGCGAAAGAAGGACTGAGGACCGCGATGTTCCGCCGTACGTTCTGGTTCGGCACCGGCGTCGCAGCCGGTGTGTGGGCCACCACCAAGGTCAACCGCAAGCTGAAGCAGCTCACCCCCGAGAGCCTCGCCGTCACCGCGGCCAACAAGGCACTGGAGACCGGGCACCGGCTCAAGGACGCGGCGGTCGGCTTCGCACTCGACGTCCGCGACAACATGGTCCAGCGCGAGGCGGAGCTGGAGGAGGCGCTCGGCATCCACGAGAGCCCCGCCCTGCCGGAGCCCCGGCGGATCACCGCCATCGAGAACAACAGCAGCACAGTGAAGTACATCGAGAACACGACGTACTCGTACAACCGGAATGAGGACCACTGATGGAGTCGGCCGAGATTCGCCGCCGCTGGCTGAGCTTCTTCGAGGAGCGCGGGCACACCGTCGTCCCTTCGGCGTCGCTCATCGCGGACGACCCGACTCTGCTCCTCGTCCCCGCCGGCATGGTGCCCTTCAAGCCCTACTTCCTGGGTGAGGTCAAGCCGCCCTTCCAGCGCGCCACCAGCGTGCAGAAGTGCGTGCGCACGCCCGACATCGAAGAGGTCGGCAAGACCACCCGCCACGGCACGTTCTTCCAGATGTGCGGCAACTTCTCCTTCGGCGACTACTTCAAGGAAGGCGCCATCAAGTTCGCCTGGGAGCTGCTCACCAGCCCCCAGGACAAGGGCGGTTACGGCCTCGACCCCGAGCGTCTGTGGATCACCGTCTACAAGGACGACGACGAGGCCGAGCGCATCTGGCACGACGTCGTGGGCGTGCCCAAGGAGCGCATCCAGCGCCTGGGCATGAAGGACAACTACTGGTCCATGGGCGTCCCCGGCCCCTGCGGCCCCTGCTCCGAGATCAACTACGACCGCGGCCCCGAGTTCGGCGTCGAGGGCGGCCCCGCCGTCAACGACGAGCGGTACGTCGAGATCTGGAACCTCGTCTTCATGCAGTACGAGCGGGGCGAGGGCATCGGCAAGGACGACTTCGAGATCCTTGGGGACCTGCCGAGCCAGAACATCGACACGGGCCTCGGCCTGGAGCGCCTCGCCATGATTCTGCAGGGCGTGCAGAACATGTACGAGATCGACACCTCGATGGCCGTCATCGAGAAGGCCACCGAGCTGACCGGTGTCGCCTACGGCGACGCCCAGGCCTCCGACGTCTCGCTGCGCGTGGTCACCGACCACATGCGCACCGCCGTCATGCTGATCGGCGATGGCGTCACCCCCGGCAACGAGGGCCGCGGCTACGTGCTGCGCCGCATCATGCGCCGCGCCATCCGCAACATGCGCCTGCTGGGCGCCGAGGGCCCGGTCGTCAAGCCGCTGATCGACGTCGTGATCGCCATGATGGGGCAGCAGTACCCCGAGCTGATCACCGACCGCGAGCGCATCGAGAAGGTCGCCGTCGCCGAGGAGAACGCCTTCCTCAAGACGCTCAAGGCCGGCACCAACATCCTCGACACCGCCGTCACCGAGACCAAGCAGTCCGGCGGAAGCATGCTCTCCGGCGACAAGGCGTTCCTGCTCCACGACACCTGGGGCTTCCCGATCGACCTCACCCTGGAGATGGCCGCCGAGCAGGGCCTCTCCGTGGACGAGACCGGCTTCCGCCGCCTGATGACGGAGCAGCGGGAGCGCGCCAAGGCCGACGCCCGCGCCAAGAAGACCGGCCACGCCGACCTCGGCGCCTACCGGGAGATCGCGGACGCCTCCGGCGCCACCGACTTCATCGGCTACAGCGACACCGAGAGCGAGACCACGATCGTCGGCATCCTCGTCGACGGCGTCTCCTCGCCGGCCGCCACCGAGGGCGACGAGGTCGAGATCGTGCTCGACCGCACCCCGTTCTACGCCGAGGGCGGCGGCCAGATCGGTGACACCGGCCGCATCAAGGTCGACACCGGTGCCGTCATCGAGATCCGCGACACCCAGAAGCCGGTGCCGGGCGTCTACGTCCACAAGGGCGTCGTCCAGGTCGGCGAGGTCACGGTCGGGGCCAAGGCCCAGGCGTCCATCGACGCCCGCCGCCGCAAGGCCATCGCCCGCGCCCACTCGGCCACCCACCTGACCCACCAGGCGCTGCGCGACGCCCTCGGCCCGACTGCCGCCCAGGCCGGTTCGGAGAACCAGCCCGGCCGCTTCCGCTTCGACTTCGGCTCCCCGGCCGCCGTCCCGACGGCCGTGATGACCGACGTCGAGCAGAAGATCAACGAGGTGCTCTCCCGCGACCTGGACGTGCACGCCGAGGTCATGGGCATCGACGACGCCAAGAAGCAGGGCGCCATCGCCGAGTTCGGCGAGAAGTACGGCGAGCGGGTCCGCGTGGTCACCATCGGCGACTTCTCCAAGGAGCTGTGCGGCGGCACCCACGTGCACAACACCGCCCAGCTGGGCCTGGTGAAGCTGCTCGGCGAGTCCTCCATCGGCTCCGGCGTACGCCGGATCGAGGCGCTGGTCGGCATGGACGCCTACAACTTCCTCGCCCGGGAGCACACGGTCGTCAACCAGCTCAGCGAGCTGATCAAGGGACGCTCCGAGGAGCTGCCGGAGAAGGTCTCCGCGATGCTCGGCAAGCTGAAGGACGCCGAGAAGGAGATCGAGAAGTTCCGCGCCGAGAAGGTGCTCCAGGCCGCCGCCGGGCTCGCCGAGTCCGCCAAGGACGTGCGCGGTGTCGCCCTGGTCGCCGGCCAGGTCCCGGACGGCACCACCCCGGACGACCTGCGCCGGCTGGTGCTGGACGTGCGCGGGCGCATCCAGGGCGGCCGGGCCGCCGTGGTCGCCCTGTTCACGGTGAACAACGGCAAGCCGCTCACCGTGATCGCCACCAACGACGCGGCCCGCGAGCGCGGCCTCAAGGCCGGTGAGCTGGTCCGTACCGCCGCCAAGACCCTCGGTGGCGGCGGTGGCGGCAAGCCGGACGTGGCCCAGGGCGGCGGCCAGAACCCGGCCGCCGTCGTCGACGCCGTCGACGCCGTCGAGCGCCTCGTCGCCGACACCGCGAAGTAGGCCGCCCGTCATGCGCAGAGGACGCCGGCTCGCGATCGACGTCGGGGACGCCCGGATCGGGGTCGCCTCGTGCGACCCCGACGGGATCCTCGCCACCCCGGTGGAGACGGTGCCCGGCCGGGACGTCCCGGCCGCGCACCGCAGGCTGCGGCAGCTGGTCGAGGAGTACGAGCCGATCGAGGTCGTCGTCGGGCTCCCTCGCTCCCTCAAGGGGGGCGAGGGCCCGGCGGCGGTCAAGGTGCGCGCGTTCACCCAGGAGCTGGCGCGGGGCATCAAGCCGGTGCCGGTCAGGCTGGTGGACGAGCGGATGACCACGGTGACGGCCAGTCAGGGACTGCGCGCCTCGGGCGTGAAGTCCAAAAAGGGCCGCTCCGTGATCGACCAGGCGGCCGCGGTGATCATTCTCCAGCAGGCGCTGGAATCCGAACGGGTGTCAGGTGCACCACCCGGTGAGGGCGTCGAAGTGGTCATCTGATCGCGGTGCGGTAACGTTCCGCGCGATGCGGCGGTGTTCGAACAGCCGCCGCACAGCAAGAGGCGGAACGGAAGCCGGTCCTGGAGCCGGGCGACCGTCGGCCTCCCGGCTCTAGGGGATCGATGACTGAGTATGGCCGGGGCCCAGGCACCGAACCGTGGCATCCGGAGGACCCGCTGTACGGGGACGCCGGGTGGGGAGCGCAGCAGGCCCACGCGGGTCAGCAGTACCCCTACGGCGGCCAGCCGCAGCACCCGCAGTACGACGGCTGGTCCCAGGACCAGCAGCCGCACTACGGGGGTCAGCAGTACCCGCAGTACGACGGCCAGGGCCAGCAGCACTTCGATCCCCAGCAGACCGGTCAGCACCCGCATCCCCAGCCGCACCAGGGCGGCTGGGACGCCACGGGCACGCACGGCCATGTGCCCTACGCGGCCGATCCGGGCGACCCCTACGGGCAGCACCCCGCCGCCTACGGCGCCGAGCAGCCCGACCTCTACGGCACCGAGGACGCCTACCCGCCGCCCCAGCCCCCCGGCCACCGGGACCCCCAGGGCGACGACGAGCCCCCGCTGCTGCCTCCGGAGGACGACGAGGTCCCGCCGGAGCGCTCCGAGCGGCGCGGCAAGGGCCGCAAGCCCGTCAAGAGCAAGAAGGGCCGCACCGGCTGCGCCCTGATGGTCGTCGTCCTCGTCTTCGGCGGCGGCCTCGGCGGCGTCGCCTACTTCGGCTACCAGTTCTACAAAAATCGTTTCGCCCCGGCCCCGGACTATGCGGGCAGCGGCAATGGCGAGACGGTGACGGTCGACATCCCCAAGGGCGCCGGCGGCTATGACATCGGCCGCAAGCTCAAGGAGGCGGGCGTCGTCCAGAGCGTCGACGCCTTCGTCTCCGCCCAGGCGGCGAACCCGAAGGCGAAGGCCCTCCAGGACGGCATCTACACCCTCCAGAAGCACATGTCCGCCGCCAGCGCGGTGGATCTGATGCTCAGCCCGAAGAGCCGTGACAACCTCGTCATCCCCGAGGGGAAGCGCAACATCTGGGTGTACGAGGCGATCGACACCCGCCTGAAGCTCGCCAAGGGCACGACGGCGAAGGTCGCCAAGAAGGACTGGAAGGACCTCGGGCTGCCCTCCTGGGCGAACAGCAACAAGCAGATCAAGGACCCGCTCGAGGGCTTCCTCTACCCGTCCAGCTACGCGGTGGCCAAGGGCATGAAGCCCGAGGACGTCCTGAAGAGCATGGTCGAGCGCTCCAACGAGCAGTACAAGCAGTACGACCTCGCGGGCAAGGCGCAGGACCTGGGTCTGAGCAGCCCGCTCCAGGTGCTCACGGTGGCGAGCCTCGTGCAGGTCGAGGGCAAGTACAAGCACGACTTCGGCAAGGTCGCCCGCGTCGTCTACAACCGCCTCAAGCCGGACAACGTCGAGACGGCGGGCCGGCTGGAGTTCGACTCCACGGTCAACTACCTGAAGGGCCAGAGCACCCTCGACGTCGGTTCGGTCGCCGATCTGCGGAAGATCGCCGACCCGTACAACACCTACGACATCAAGGGACTCCCGCCGGGCCCCATCAGCAACCCCGGCAGCGAGGCCATCGAGTCCGCGCTGAAGCCCACCCCCGGTCCCTGGTACTACTTCGTCTCGATCAACGAGAACGAGACGGTGTTCGCCGTCACCAACGAGGAGCACAACCGGAACGTGGAGAAGTACCAGGAGGCCCGGAAGCAGGCGGGCAACTGATGACGTCAGGAGCCACCGGCGGCCGCCGGGCCGCCGTGCTGGGCAAACCCATCGCCCACTCGCTCTCCCCGGTGCTGCACCGGGCGGCCTACGCCGAACTCGGCCTCGACGGCTGGTCGTACGACCGGTTCGAGGTCGATGAGGCCGGGCTGGACGGGTTTCTCGCGGGGATCGGGCCCGAGTGGGCCGGGTTGTCGTTGACGATGCCGCTCAAGCGGGCGGTGATGCCGTTGCTGGACGAGGTCAGTGAGACGGCGGCCTCCGTGGACGCGGTGAACACCGTGGTGTTCACGGAGGACGGCCGCAAGGTCGGGGACAACACCGACATCCCCGGCATGGTCGCCGCCCTGCGCGAGCACGGCATCGAGGAGGTGGAGTCCGCCGCCATCCTCGGCGCCGGCGCCACCGCCTCCTCCGCGCTCGCCGCCCTCGCCCGGATCTGCCCCGGTGAGGTCGTGGTGTACGTCCGCAGCGCCGCCCGCGCCGCGGAGATGCGGGAGTGGGGCGAGCGCCTCGACGTGGACGTCCGCACCGCCGACTGGGCGGACGCGGCCGAGGCCCTGCGCGCCCCTCTGGTGATCGCCACCACCCCCGCAGGCACCGCCGACGCCCTCGCCGGCTCCGTACCCGAGCGCCCGGCGACCCTCTTCGACGTGCTCTACGACCCCTGGCCCACCGAGCTGGCGGCCCGCTGGTCGATGTTCGGCGGTGCCGTGGTCGGCGGCCTGGACCTGCTGGTCCACCAGGCCGTGCTCCAGGTGGAACGGATGACCGGCCGCACCCCCGCCCCGCTGGAGGCCATGCGCCGGGCGGGCGAACGCGCCCTCGCCGCCCGCTGACCCGCCGCGTCCGCCCCGTGCCGGGGTCCCGAAATCCGGACCGAGGCCCGGATACCGGGCCCGGCGTGGGAGGATCGGAGGTGGCGGGCCGGGATCGCGCACCCGGTCGGGCCGCCGCCGTACGCGCGGACACGCGTAAGCGGGGCAGTACCGGGCGCGAAATCTGAGGAGCAACGTTGAGCAGGCTGCGTTGGCTGACCGCGGGGGAGTCCCACGGTCCCGCACTCGTCGCGACGCTGGAGGGACTTCCCGCCGGCGTGCCGATCACCACGGAGATGGTGGCGGATCATCTGGCGCGGCGGCGGCTCGGCTATGGGCGCGGCGCGCGGATGAAGTTCGAGCGTGACGAGGTCACGTTCCTCGGCGGTGTGCGGCACGGGCTCACCCTGGGCTCCCCGGTGGCGGTCATGGTGGGCAACACCGAGTGGCCGAAGTGGGAGCAGGTCATGGCGGCCGACCCGGTGGACGAGGAGGTGCTGGCCGGCTTGGCGCGCAATGCCAAGCTGACCCGCCCGCGCCCCGGTCACGCGGACCTCGCCGGCATGCAGAAGTACGGCTTCGACGAGGCCCGGCCGATCCTGGAGCGGGCCTCCGCGCGGGAGACGGCGGCGCGGGTCGCGCTCGGCGCGGTGGCGCGGTCGTACCTGAAGGAGACCGCCGGGATCGAGATCGTCAGCCACGTCGTGGAACTGGCCGCCGCGAAGGCGCCGTACGGCGTGTACCCGACCCCGGCCGATGTCGAGCGGCTGGATGAGGACCCGGTGCGCTGCCTGGACACGGACGCCTCCAAGGCGATGGTCGCGGAGATCGACCAGGCCCACAAGGACGGCGACACCCTCGGTGGTGTGGTCGAGGTGCTGGCCTACGGCGTCCCGGTCGGCCTCGGCTCGCACGTGCACTGGGACCGCAGGCTGGACGCCCGGCTCGCGGCCGCCCTGATGGGCATCCAGGCGATCAAGGGCGTCGAGGTCGGCGACGGCTTCGACCTGGCCCGCGTGCCCGGCTCCAAGGCGCACGACGAGATCCTCACCACCCCCGAGGGCATCAAGCGCGCCACCGGCCGTTCCGGCGGCACCGAGGGCGGTCTGACCACCGGTGAGCTGCTGCGGGTGCGGGCGGCGATGAAGCCGATCGCCACCGTGCCGCGCGCGCTGGCCACGGTCGACGTGGCCACCGGCGAGGCCGCGCAGGCCCACCACCAGCGCTCCGACGTGTGCGCGGTCCCGGCCGCCGGCATCGTGGCCGAGGCGATGGTGGCCCTGGTCCTCGCGGACGCGGTCGCGGAGAAGTTCGGCGGCGACAGCGTGGCCGAGACCCGGCGCAACGTCCGCTCCTACCTCGACAACCTGGCCATCGGATGAGCGCCGTGCCCGTGGTCGTCCTGGTGGGACCGATGGGCGTGGGCAAGTCCACCGTCGGACGGCTGCTGGCCGGCCGGCTGGGCGCCGCGTTCCGGGACACCGACGACGACATCGTGGCCGCCCAGGGCCGCACCATCGCCGAGATCTTCGTGGACGACGGCGAGGACGCCTTCCGCGCCCTGGAGAAGCGCGCGGTGGCCGAGGCGGTCGCCGGGCACGCGGGTGTCCTCGCGCTGGGCGGCGGCGCCGTCCTGGACGCGGACACCCGGGCGCTGCTGACGGCGCAGCGGGTGGTCTACCTCTCGATGGACGTCGAGGAGGCCGTGCGCCGCACCGGGCTGAACGCCGCCCGTCCGCTGCTCGCCGTCAACCCGCGCCAGCAGTGGCGCGCGCTGATGGAGGCCCGCCGCCATCTGTACGAAGAGGTCGCCACCGCCGTCGTGCCGACCGACGGACGCGGTCCGGAGGACGTCGCCCGAGCCGTCCTGGACGCACTGGAGTTGAAGGAAGCATGAGCGAGGCAGTCACCCGCATCCAGATCGCCGGGACCGCGGGCACCGACCCCTACGAGGTCCTGGTCGGCCGCCAGTTGCTGGGCGAGCTGGCCGGACTGATCGGCCCGAGGGCCAAGCGGGTCGCCGTCATCCACCCCGAGGCGCTCGCCGACACCGGCGACGCGCTCCGCGCCGACCTGGCGGAGCAGGGGTACGAGGCGGTCGCCATCCAGGTGCCCAACGCCGAGGAGGCGAAGACCGCCGAGGTCGCCGCCTACTGCTGGAAGGCGCTCGGCCAGTCCGGCTTCACCCGCACCGACGTGGTCGTGGGCGTCGGCGGCGGCGCCACCACCGACCTCGCCGGGTTCGTCGCGGCCACCTGGCTGCGCGGGGTGCGCTGGATCGCCGTCCCCACCACCGTGCTGGCCATGGTGGACGCGGCCGTCGGCGGCAAGACCGGCATCAACACCGCCGAGGGCAAGAACCTCGTCGGCGCCTTCCACCCCCCGGCCGGCGTCCTGTGCGACCTGGCCGCCCTGGACTCCCTCCCGGTGCACGACTACGTCTCGGGGCTCGCGGAGGTCATCAAGGCCGGCTTCATCGCCGACCCGGTGATCCTGGACAGAATCGAGTCCGACCCCCAGGCCGCTCGCACCCCGGCCGGACCGCACACCTCCGAGCTAATCGAGCGCTCGATCCGGGTCAAGGCCGACGTGGTCTCCTCCGACCTGAAGGAGAACGGCCGCCGGGAGATCCTCAACTACGGCCACACGCTCGGCCACGCCATCGAGAAGAACGAGCGGTACAAGTGGCGGCACGGCGCGGCCGTCGCCGTCGGCATGCACTTCGCCGCCGAACTCGGCCGTCTGGCGGGCCGGCTGGACGACGCGACCGCCGACCGGCACCGCGCGGTCCTGGAGTCCGTGGGCCTGCCCCTGCACTACCGCTACGACCAGTGGCCCAAGCTGGTGGAGGCGATGAAGGTCGACAAGAAGTCCCGTGGCGACCTGCTCCGCTTCATCGTGCTGGACGGCCTCGCCCGGCCGACCGTGCTGGAGGGCCCCGACCCGGCCGTGCTCCTCGCCGCCTACGGCGAGGTCGGCCAGTAGGTCCCGTACCGCCCGGTGTGCCCCGATTCCCCACCCGGGGCGGGCACTTCGCACCGCCCCCGGCCGTTTCACCGAATGACGGCCGGGGGCGGTACCGTTCGGTAGGGTGCGGGCTCCGTACCCGCCTTCCGGCGCCGAGTGCGTGTACGAGATGGAGTGGCAACGGATGCAGCACGCAGTGGGATCTCCGCTGCCGCCGCCCCACCAGCCGGGGCACGGGCCGCACACCACCTGGGCCGCGGGGGCGCCACAGGGGCCCGGCGTGCCACCGCCCGGCTTCTCGGGACCCGTACCGCCCGCGCCGCCGGCTCCGCCCGCGCAGGTCCCGGTCCCGCAGCAGCCCGCTCCCCACCAGCCCGCTCCGCAGCACCCGGTGGCCCCGCCGCCCGCGCCCGACGCCTCCGGGCATGTGAGGCTGCCGCCCGGCGGTCCCGTGGGCGTGCCCGCCGCGCCGCCCCACCTGACCGCGCCCGACCCCTCGGCCACCACGCTCGCCGTGCTGCTGATCGGCCCGGCGGGCGCGGGCAAGACCAGCGTGGCCAAGTACTGGGCCGACCACCGCCGGGTGCCCACCGCCCACATCAGCCTCGACGACGTCCGCGAGTGGGTCCGCTCCGGCTTCGCCGACCCGCAGACCGGGTGGAACGACCACTCCGAGGCCCAGTACCGCCTGGCCCGCCGCACCTGCGGCTTCGCCGCCCGCAACTTCCTGGCCAACGGGATCTCCTGCATCCTCGACGACGCCGTCTTCCCCGACCGCCCGGTGGTGGGGCTCGGCGGCTGGAAGCGCCATGTGGGCCCCGGCCTGCTCCCGGTGGTGCTGCTGCCGGGGCTGGACATCGTCCTGGAGCGCAACGCCGAGCGCTCGGGCAACCGCCGCCTCACCGACGAGGAGGTGGCCCGCATCCACGGCCGCATGGCCGGCTGGTACGGCTCCGGGCTGCCCATCATCGACAACTCCCAGTTGGACGTCCCGGGCACCGCGCGGGTGCTGGACGAGGTGCTGGGGCGCGCGATCACCAGCCCGCCGAACTGGTAGGGACACCGCCCGCACCCCACTCGGCCCTCGCCGACCGGCACAAACCGGACACAACTTCTACGCTCGTCTCATGTCAGAGGTGTACGCGACCCGCCGATCCCGGCTGAGGGAACGCTGCAACGCGGCCGGTACCGCGGCAGCGCTCATCTCCCGCCCCGCCAATGTGCGCTACCTGGCGGGCGCCGCGCCCCAGGGCGCCGTCCTGCTGCTCGGCAGAGACCAGGACCAGCGCGACCAGTTGGTGTGCCCCGTCCCGCCGGAGGACCGGCCGGCGGACGGGCGCCCCGACGAGTCCCTGGTCCTGCACATCCTGTCCACGCCCGGACGCGACCCGGCCGTGGCCGCCGCCGACCTGGCCGGGAACCAGGGCAGCGAGGCCCTCGCCGTGGAGGAGCACCACCTCACCGTGGCCCGCTACCGCGCCCTGGACGCCGTCGCGCCGAAGCTGCGGCTCGCCGGGCTCGGCACGGCCGTGGAGCAGCTCAGGCTGATCAAGGACGAGGAGGAGATCTCCTGCCTGCGCATCGGCGCCGAGATCGCCGACCAGGCCCTCGGCGAGCTGCTGGAGTCGATCCTGGTCGGCCGCACCGAGCGGCACCTCGCGCTGGAGCTGGAGCGGCGGCTGGTCGACCACGGCGCCGAGGGCCCGGCCTTCCCGACCTCGGTCGCCACCGGCCCCAACTCCGGCCGTCCGGGCCACCGCCCCACCGACCGGCGGGTGGAGGAGGGCGACTTCCTCTCCGTCTGCCTGGGCGCCGCCTACCGCGGTTACCGGTGCGAGATCGGCCGGACCTTCGTCATCGGCACCTCGCCGGCCGACTGGCAGGTCGAGCTGTACGACCTGGTCTTCGCCGCCCAACGGGCGGGCCGCGAGGCCCTCGTACCGGGCGCGGCCTGCCGTGACGTGGACCGGGCCGCGCGCCAGGTGCTGGACTCCGCCGGACACGGCGCGGCCCTCCAGGCGGCCACCGGACACGGCGTCGGGCTCGAAATCGACGAGGACCCGCAGCTCGCCCCCGCGGCCATGGGTAAACTTGACGCTTGCGTGCCGGTCACCGTCGAGCCGGGGGTCCACCTTCCGGGCCGGGGCGGAGTCCGGATCGATGACACGCTCGTCGTCCGCCCCGAGGCGGACGGCGGACCCGAGCTACTCACCATCACGACCAAGGAACTGCTCGCCCTGTAGACAGGAGCGTGCGCCGGGGTCGTACGTCAGTCCAGGAGATTCCGCAACCGTGGCTTCCACGAACGACCTCAAGAACGGCATGGTGCTCAAGCTCGACGGGGGCCAGCTTTGGTCCGTCGTCGAGTTCCAGCACGTCAAGCCCGGTAAGGGCCCGGCCTTCGTGCGCACCAAGCTCAAGAACGTCCTCTCCGGCAAGGTGGTCGACAAGACCTTCAACGCCGGTGTCAAGGTCGAGACGGCCACCGTCGACAAGCGCGACATGCAGTACTCGTACAAGGACGGCGAGTACTTCGTCTTCATGGACATGGAGACGTACGACCAGCTCCACATCGACCCGAAGGCCGTCGGCGACGCCGCGAACTTCCTGATCGAGGGCTTCACCGCCGTCGTCGCCCAGCACGAGGGCGAGGTGCTCTTCGTGGAGCTGCCGGCCGCCGTCGAGCTGGTCATCCAGGAGACCGAGCCGGGCGTCCAGGGCGACCGCTCCACCGGTGGCACCAAGCCCGCCATCCTGGAGACCGGCCACCAGATCCAGGTCCCGCTCTTCATCACCACGGGCGAGAAGATCAAGGTCGACACCCGCACGAGCGACTACCTCGGCCGGGTGAACAGCTAACCGTGGCCGCCCGCAACACGGCCCGCAAGCGCGCCTTCCAGATCCTCTTCGAGGGTGACCAGCGCGGCACCGATGTCATCACGGTCCTCGCCGACTGGGTCCGGCTCTCCCGGAGCGACACCCGGCAGCCGCCCGTCAGCGAGTACACCATGCAGCTCGTCGAGGGGTACGCCGAGCGCGCCCGCCGTATCGACGACCTGATCGCCCAGTACGCGGTGGGCTGGACGCTCGACCGGATGCCGGTCGTCGACCGCAACCTCCTGCGCCTCGGCGCGTACGAGCTGATCTGGGAGGACGAGACCCCGGACGCGGTCGTCCTCGACGAGATGGTGCAGCTCGCGAAGGAGTTCTCCACGGACGAGTCGCCGGCCTTCGTGAACGGCCTCCTGGGCCGCTTCAAGGAGCTGAAGCCCGGCCTGCGCCGGGACGAGGCGTAACCGGTACGACAAGACGCCGGAGGGCCCGCAGCACGCCTGCTGCGGGCCCTCCGGCGTTCTCGGGGGCATACAAGGAAACCGCCGGGGTGGCAGAGATCGTCTCCCCGCCACCCCGGCGGCACGTTTCTGCTGCTGAGCCCGAGGGCTAGTTGTCCTCGTGGGCGACCGCGCGGCGCGCGTCCGCGTCCAGGACGCCCCAGCTGATGAGCTGCTCGGTGAGGACCGAGGGGGACTGGTCGTAGATGACGGCGAGGGTGCGCAGGTCGTCCTGGCGGATCGACAGCACCTTGCCGTTGTAGTCGCCGCGCTGGGACTGGATCGTCGCCGCGTACCGCTGGAGGGGGCCCGCCTTCTCGGCCGGCACGGTGGCCAGCCGCTCCAGGTCCAGGACCAGCTTCGGCGGCGGCTCGGCGGCCCCGCCCGGCGTGGTGCCCGGCAGCAGCTCCTGCACCGGAACGCCGTAGAAATCGGCCAGCTCGGCCAGGCGCTGCACGGTCACGGCACGGTCGCCGCGCTCGTAGGAACCGACCACCACGGCCTTCCAGCGCCCCTGGGACTTCTCCTCGACACCGTGGAGGGAAAGGCCCTGCTGGGTGCGGATGGCCCGGAGCTTGGCCCCGAGCTGTTTGGCGTATTCGCTGGACATATAGCTCCCCGGACACTGTGTAGACGCGGGCGGCAGGTGATCCCACCGCGCGGCTGGTAACTCACTGTGAGGTTACGCAGCGTGATTCTCCTGCGTCAAGCCGAATGGTCCACACCGACTCTTCCGTGGTAGTGGCCGCCCGTTGGGCCAAGCGGGTGAACAAGGCCCTCCGGCGACCTGCTAGGCTGGTTGGCGCAAATCCGACGTCCTTTAAAGTCCGTCCCGTGAGGCGGAGAAGGGGGTCCGTTTCGTATGGACACGCACGCCAATCCGCTCAACTCCGATGCCCGGCCCGTGCTCGAAGGCCCGGACATCGCCCGGGTCCTGACCCGCATCGCCCACGAGATCGTCGAACGCGCCAAGGGCGCCGACGACGTGGTGCTCCTCGGCATCCCCACGCGAGGCGTCTTCCTCGCCCAGCGGCTCGCCGTCAAGCTGGAGCAGGTCACCGGCCGGAAGATCCCCGTCGGTTCGCTCGACATCACGATGTACCGCGACGACCTGCGCATGCACCCCCCGCGCGCCCTCGCCCGCACCGAGATCCCCGGTGAGGGTGTCGACGGCCGCCTGGTCGTCCTCGTCGACGACGTGCTCTTCTCCGGCCGCACCATCCGCGCCGCCCTCGACGCCCTGAACGACATCGGGCGCCCCCGCGCGGTGCAGCTCGCCGTCCTCGTCGACCGAGGGCACCGGGAACTCCCGATCCGCGCCGACTACGTCGGCAAGAACCTCCCCACGTCGCTGCGGGAGACGGTCAAGGTCCAGCTCGCCGAGGAGGACGGACGGGACACCGTGCTGCTCGGTGCCAAGTCTGCCGACCAGTAGCGCTTCCGGGTGCCCGGCCGCTCAGGCGTGCCCCGGCGCACCCAGGTCCGCCCGAAACCTCCCGTATTAACTGCCTTACGGAGCCTGACAGATGCAGCGTCATCTCATCTCGGCCGCCGACCTCACCCGCGACGACGCCGTCCTGATCCTCGACACCGCCGAGGAGATGGCCCGGGTCGCGGACCGGCCGATCAAGAAACTGCCGACCCTGCGCGGCCGCACGGTCTGCAACCTCTTCTTCGAGGACTCGACCCGCACCCGGATCTCGTTCGAGGCCGCCGAGAAGCGCCTCTCCGCCGATGTCATCAACTTCGCGGCCAAGGGCTCCAGCGTCTCCAAGGGCGAGTCGCTGAAGGACACCGTCCAGACGCTGGAGGCGATGGGCGTGGACGCCGTCGTCATCCGGCACAGCGCCTCCGGCGCCCCCTACCGCCTCGCCAACTCCGGCTGGATCGACGCCCCGGTCATCAACGCCGGCGACGGCACCCACCAGCACCCCACCCAGGCCCTGCTGGACGCCTTCACCATGCGCCGCCGCCTGATCGGCGCCGACGCCGGGCTCGGCCGGGACCTCGACGGCAAGCGCGTCACCCTCGTCGGCGACGTCCTGCACAGCCGGGTCGCCCGCTCCAACGTGGACCTGCTGCACACCCTGGGCGCCGAGGTCACCCTGGTCGCCCCGCCCACCCTGCTCCCGGTCGGCGTGGAGACCTGGCCCTGCGAGGTCTCCTACGACCTCGACTCCACGCTGCCCAAGTCCGACGCGGTGATGATGCTCCGCGTCCAGCGCGAGCGGATGAACGCCGCGTTCTTCCCCACCGAGCGCGAGTACTCCCGCCGCTACGGCCTCGACGGCGACCGGATGGCCAGGCTGCCGGAGCACGCCATCGTGATGCACCCCGGCCCCATGGTCCGGGGCATGGAGATCACCGCCGAGGTCGCCGACTCCGACCGCTGCACGGTCGTGGAGCAGGTCGCCAACGGCGTCTCCATCCGCATGGCCGTCCTGTACCTGCTGCTCGGCGGCAACGAGCCCGCCGGCGCCCAGCCCGCCACCTCCCACCTTCGTACCGAGGAGAAGTAAGACCCATGAGCAAGATCCTGATCCGTGGTGCGAAGGTCCTCGGGGGCGAGCCGCAGGACGTCCTGATCGACGGCGAGCTGATCGCGGCGGTCGGCACCGGGCTGAGCGCCGAGGGCGCTGAGGTGATCGAGGCCGATGGCAAGGTGCTGCTGCCGGGCCTGGTCGACCTGCACACCCATCTGCGCGAGCCGGGCCGCGAGGACTCCGAGACCGTGCTCACCGGCACCCGCGCCGCCGCCTCCGGCGGCTTCACCGCCGTCTTCGCCATGGCCAACACCTTCCCGGTCGCCGACACCGCCGGCGTGGTCGAGCAGGTCTGGCGGCTCGGCAAGGAGTCCGGCTACTGCGACGTACGCCCCATCGGCGCCGTCACCGTGGGCCTGGAGGGCAAGAAGCTGGCCGAGCTGGGCGCCATGCACGACTCGGCCGCCGAGGTCAGCGTCTTCTCCGACGACGGCAAGTGCGTGGACGACGCGGTCATCATGCGCCGCGCCCTGGAGTACGTGAAGGCGTTCGGCGGGGTCGTCGCCCAGCACGCCCAGGAGCCCCGGCTCACCGAGGGCGCCCAGATGAACGAGGGCGTCGTCTCCGCCGAGCTGGGCCTGGGCGGCTGGCCGGCCGTCGCCGAGGAGTCGATCATCGCGCGGGACGTGCTGCTCGCCGAGCACGTCGGCTCCCGGCTGCACATCTGCCACCTCTCCACGGCCGGCTCGGTGGAGATCATCCGCTGGGCCAAGTCCCGGGGCATCGACGTCACCGCCGAGGTGTGCCCGCACCACCTGCTCCTCACCGAGGAGATGGTGCGCACCTACAACCCCGCCTACAAGGTGAACCCGCCGCTGCGCACCGAGCGCGATGTCCGCGCCCTGCGGGAGGCGCTGGCGGACGGCACGATCGACATCGTCGCCACCGACCACGCCCCGCACCCGCACGAGGACAAGGACTGCGAGTGGGCCGCGGCCGCCATGGGCATGGTCGGCCTGGAGACCGCGCTGTCCGTGGTGCAGGAGACCATGGTGGAGACCGGCCTGCTGGACTGGGCCGCGGTCGCCGACCGGATGTCCTTCACCCCGGCCCGGATCGGCGGCGCCGCCGGCCACGGCCGCCCCGTCGCCGCGGGCGAGCCCGCCAACCTCACCCTCGTGGACACGGCCTACCGTGGACAGGTGGACCCCGCGCGCTTCGCCTCGCGCAGCCGCAACACCCCCTACGAGGGCCGCGAGCTGCCGGGCCGTGTCACCCACACCTGGCTGCGGGGCAAGGCCACGCTCATGGACGGGAAGCTCACGTGACACCTGCAACTCAGCTCGCCGTATCGCTCGCCGCCGGGCTGGCCGACGAGAAGAAGTCGGCCGCGGTGACCGACTGGGCCGCCCGGCTGGGCTGGCTCGTCGGCCTGGCCCTCTTCGTCGCCCTCGTCTACTGGCTGATGCGCGAGGGCTGGAAGTGGCGCGGCACCCTCCAGAGCGACCTGCCCGCACTCCCCGAGGTGCCGGACGACCTCGGCCCCGTGAAACTGACCCTCAGCGGCCGCTACCACGGCTCCACCACCGCCGGGCAGTGGCTGGACCGGATCGTGGCCCACGGCCTGGGCTCCCGCAGCCGGGCCGAGCTGACCCTCACCGACGAAGGGCTGGCCGTCGAGCGCCCCGGCGCCACCGACTTCTTCATCCCCGTGGCCGCGCTGCGCGGCGCCCGGCTCGACAAGGGCATCGCGGGCAAGGTCCTCACCGAGGGCGGACTGCTCGTGGTGACCTGGGAGCACGGCGGGAAGCCGATCGACTCCGGCTTCCGCTCCGACCACGCGGCCGAGCACACCACCTGGGCCGACACCCTGAACCAGATGACCAACCACACGGAAGGCGCACGATGACGACCTCCACCAGGGGAGCCGCGAAGACTCCCGCCGTACTCGTCCTGGAGGACGGCCGCATCTTCCGCGGCCGCGCCTACGGGGCCGTGGGGGAGACCTTCGGCGAGGCCGTGTTCTCCACCGGCATGACCGGCTACCAGGAGACCCTGACCGACCCCTCCTACGACCGCCAGATCGTCGTCGCCACCGCCCCCCAGATCGGCAACACCGGCTGGAACGACGAGGACGACGAGTCCGGCCGCATCTGGGTCTCCGGCTACGTGGTCCGCGACCCCGCGCGCGTGCCGTCCAACTGGCGCTCCCGGCGCTCCCTGGACGACGAGCTGACCGCCCAGGGCGTCGTCGGCATCAGCGGCATCGACACCCGCGCCCTCACCCGCCATCTGCGCGAGCGCGGCTCGATGCGCGCCGGGATCTTCTCCGGCGAGACGCTGGCCCCCGACGCCGAGCTGGTGACCCGGGTCCAGGCCCAGCCGCACATGAAGGGCGCGAGCCTCTACGAGGAGGTCGCCACCAAGGAGGCGTACGTCGTCCCCGCGGTCGGCGAGAAGAAGTTCACCGTCGCCGCGATCGACCTCGGCATCAAGGGCATGACCCCGCAGCGGATGGCCGAGCGCGGCATAGAGGTCCACGTGCTCCCGGCGACCGCCACCGCCGAGGACGTCTACGCCGTCGAGCCCGACGGAGTGTTCTTCTCCAACGGCCCCGGCGACCCGGCCACGGCCGAGGGCCCGGTGGCCCTGATGACCGCCGTGCTGGAGCGGAAGACCCCGCTGTTCGGCATCTGCTTCGGCAACCAGATCCTCGGCCGCGCCCTCGGCTTCGGCACGTACAAGCTGAAGTACGGCCACCGGGGCATCAACCAGCCTGTCCAGGACCGCACCACCGGCAAGGTGGAGGTCACCGCGCACAACCACGGCTTCGCCGTGGACGCGCCGCTGGACCAGGTCAGCGACACCAGGTTCGGCCGCGCCGAGGTCTCCCACGTCTGCCTGAACGACGACGTGGTGGAGGGCCTCCAGCTGCTCGACCAGCCGGCCTTCTCGGTCCAGTACCACCCCGAGGCGGCGGCCGGTCCGCACGACGCCGCCTATCTGTTCGACCGCTTCACGTCTTTGATGAGCACCGTCCGGGAGGGCCAGCGTGCCTAAGCGCTCCGACATCCAGTCCGTCCTGGTCATCGGCTCGGGTCCGATCGTCATCGGTCAGGCCGCCGAGTTCGACTACTCCGGCACCCAGGCGTGCCGCGTGCTCAAGGCCGAGGGCCTGCGCGTGATCCTCGTCAACTCCAACCCGGCGACGATCATGACCGACCCGGAGATCGCCGACGCCACCTACGTCGAGCCGATCACCCCCGAGTTCGTCGAGAAGATCATCGCCAAGGAGCGCCCCGACGCCCTCCTGCCCACCCTGGGCGGCCAGACCGCCCTGAACACCGCCATCTCGCTGCACGACAGCGGGGTGCTGGAGAAGTACGGCGTCGAACTGATCGGCGCCCGGCCCGAGGCGATCCACAAGGGCGAGGACCGCGACCTCTTCAAGGGCGTCGTGGAGGAGGTCCGCAAGAAGACCGGCCACGGCGAGTCCGCCCGCTCGGTCATCTGCCACACCATGGACGACGTCCTCGCGGGCGTCGACACGCTCGGCGGCTACCCCGTCGTCGTCCGTCCCTCCTTCACCATGGGCGGCGCCGGCTCCGGCTTCGCCCGCGACGAGAAGGAGCTGCGCCGCATCGCCGGCCAGGGCCTCACGCTCTCCCCGACCACCGAGGTGCTCCTGGAGGAGTCCATCCTCGGCTGGAAGGAGTACGAGCTGGAGCTGATGCGCGACAAGAACGACAACGTCGTGGTCGTCTGCTCCATCGAGAACTTCGACCCGATGGGCGTGCACACCGGCGACTCCATCACCGTCGCGCCCTCGATGACGCTCACCGACCGCGAGTACCAGCTCCTGCGCGACGTCGGCATCGCGATCATCCGCGAGGTCGGCGTGGACACCGGCGGCTGCAACATCCAGTTCGCGGTGAACCCCGAGGACGGCCGGGTCATCGTCATCGAGATGAACCCGCGCGTCTCCCGGTCCTCCGCGCTCGCCTCCAAGGCCACCGGCTTCCCGATCGCCAAGATCGCCGCCAAGCTGGCCGTCGGCTACACCCTGGACGAGATCCCGAACGACATCACGAAGGAGACCCCGGCCTCCTTCGAGCCCACGCTCGACTACGTCGTCGTCAAGGCCCCCCGGTTCGCCTTCGAGAAGTTCCCGCAGGCCGACTCCACGCTGACCACCACCATGAAGTCGGTCGGCGAGGCCATGGCCATCGGCCGCAACTTCACCGAGGCGTTCCAGAAGGCACTGCGCTCGCTGGAGAAGAAGGGCAGCCAGTTCACCTTCGTGGGCGAGCCCGGCGACAAGACCGCCCTCCTCGAAGAGGCGGTGCGCCCCACCGACGGCCGGATCAACACCGTCATGCAGGCCATCCGCGCGGGCGCCACGCCGGAGGAGATCTTCGAGTACACGAAGATCGACCCGTGGTTCGTCGACCAGCTCTTCCTGATCAAGGAGACCGCCGACGAGCTGGCCGAGGCCCCCGAGCTGACCGCCGAACTGCTCGCCGAGGCCAAGCGGCACGGCTTCTCCGACCTCCAGATCGGCGAGATCCGGGGCCTGCGCGAGGACGTCGTCCGCGAGGTCCGGCACGTGCTCGGCATCCGCCCGGTCTACAAGACGGTCGACACCTGCGCCGCCGAGTTCGCCGCGCAGACGCCGTACTTCTACTCCTCCTACGACGAGGAGAGCGAGGTCGCGCCGCGCGAGAAGCCCGCCGTCATCATCCTGGGCTCCGGACCCAACCGCATCGGCCAGGGCATCGAGTTCGACTACTCCTGCGTCCACGCCTCCTTCGCGCTCTCCGACGCCGGGTACGAGACCGTGATGGTCAACTGCAACCCGGAGACCGTCTCCACCGACTACGACACCTCCGACCGGCTCTACTTCGAGCCGCTCACCCTGGAGGACGTGCTGGAGATCGTGCACGCGGAGTCCCTCGCCGGCCCGATCGCCGGTGTGGTCGTGCAGCTCGGCGGCCAGACCCCGCTGGGCCTCGCGCAGGCGCTCAAGGACAACGGCGTGCCGGTCGTCGGCACCCCGCCCGAGGCCATCCACGCCGCCGAGGACCGGGGCGCCTTCGGCCGCGTGCTCGCCGAGGCCGGCCTGCCCGCGCCCAAGCACGGCACCGCCACCACCTTCGCCGAGGCCAAGGCCATCGCGGACGAGATCGGCTACCCGGTCCTCGTCCGCCCCTCCTACGTCCTCGGCGGACGCGGCATGGAGATCGTGTACGAGGAGGAGCGCCTCTCCGCGTACATCGAGGAGTCCACCGAGATCAGCCCGTCCCGGCCGGTCCTGGTGGACCGCTTCCTGGACGACGCCATCGAGATCGACGTCGACGCCCTCTACGACGGCGAGGAGCTGTACCTCGGCGGCGTCATGGAGCACATCGAGGAGGCCGGCATCCACTCCGGCGACTCGGCGTGCGCCCTGCCCCCGATCACCCTCGGCGGCTTCGACATCAAGCGGCTGCGCGCCTCCACCGAGGCCATCGCCAAGGGCGTCGGCGTCCGCGGACTGATCAACATCCAGTTCGCCATGTCGGGCGACATCCTCTACGTCCTGGAGGCCAACCCGCGCGCCTCCCGCACGGTCCCCTTCACCTCCAAGGCGACCGCCGTCCCGCTCGCCAAGGCCGCCGCCCGCATCTCGCTGGGCACGACCATCGCCGAGCTGCGCGCCGAGGGCCTGCTGCCCGCCACCGGCGACGGGGGCGAACTCCCGCTGGACGCGCCGATCTCCGTCAAGGAGGCCGTGATGCCCTGGTCCCGCTTCCGGGACATCCAGGGCCGCGGCGTGGACACCGTGCTCGGTCCGGAGATGCGCTCCACCGGCGAGGTCATGGGCATCGACTCCGTCTTCGGCACGGCGTACGCCAAGTCGCAGGCGGGCGCGTACGGCCCGCTGCCCACCAAGGGCCGCGCGTTCATCTCGGTCGCCAACCGCGACAAGCGCTCGATGATCTTCCCGGCCCGCGAGCTGGTCGCCCACGGCTTCGAGCTGCTGGCCACCTCCGGCACCGCCGAGGTCCTCAAGCGCAACGGCATCAACGCCACCGTGGTGCGCAAGCAGTCCGAGGGCACCGGCCCGAACGGCGAGCGGACCATCGTCCAGCTCATCCACGACGGCGAGGTCGACCTCATCGTCAACACGCCGTACGGCACCGGCGGCCGCCTCGACGGCTACGACATCCGTACGGCGGCCGTGGCCCGCTCGGTGCCCTGCCTGACCACCGTCCAGGCGCTCGCCGCCGCCGTCCAGGGCATCGACGCCCTCGGCCGCGGGGACGTGGGCGTCCGGTCGCTCCAGGAACACGCGGAACACCTGAACGCCGCCCGCGACTAGCCACCCGAGGGGGACACCGGAAACGGTGTCCCCCTCTTCATGAGGACAGCCATGTACAAGTTCTTCTTCGACCTCGTCTTCACACGGATGGACCCGGAACAGGCCCACCACCTGGCCTTCCGCTGGATCCGCCTGCTCGCGCGCATTCCGGTCCTGCGCACCTTCGCCGCCGCCGCGCTCGCCCCCCGGCACCCGGAACTGCGCACCGAGGCCCTCGGCCTGCGCATGCACGGCCCCTTCGGGCTCGCCGCCGGCTTCGACAAGAACGCCGTCGGCATCGACGGGCTCTCCATGCTCGGCTTCGACCATGTCGAGATCGGCACCGTCACCGGCGAGGCCCAGCCCGGCAACCCGAAGAAGCGGCTGTTCCGGCTGGTCGCCGACCGCGCCCTGATCAACCGCATGGGCTTCAACAACGAGGGCTCCCTCGCCGTCGCCGCCCGCCTCGCCTCCCGGCGCCCGGTGTTCCGTACGGTCGTCGGCGTCAACATCGGCAAGACCAAGGCCGTCGCCGAGGCGGACGCCGTCGCGGACTACGTGAAGTCCGCCGAGCGGCTCGCCCCGCACGCCGACTACCTCGTGGTGAACGTCTCCTCCCCGAACACCCCCGGGCTGCGCGACCTCCAGGCCACCGAGGCGCTGCGCCCGCTGCTCGGCGCCGTGCGCGAGGCCGCCGACCGCGCCACCGGCGACCGCCGCGTGCCGCTCCTGGTGAAGATCGCCCCCGACCTCGCGGACGAGGACGTCGACGCCGTCGCCGACCTCGCCGTGGAACTCGGCCTGGACGGCATCATCGCCACCAACACCACCATCGCCCGCGAGGGCCTCGGCCTGCGCTCCGCGCCCTCGGTGGTCAAGGAGACCGGCGGGCTGTCCGGCGCCCCGCTCAAGGGACGCTCGCTGGAAGTCCTGCGCCGCCTGTACGCGCGCGCGGGCGACCGCATCACCCTGGTGGGCGTCGGCGGCGTCGAGACCGCGGAGGACGCCTGGCAGCGCATCCTGGCCGGCGCCACCCTGGTCCAGGGCTACAGCGCCTTCGTCTACGAGGGCCCCTTCTGGACCCGTGCCGTCCACAAGGGCCTCGCCGCCCGGCTGAAGGCCAGCCCGTACGCCACCCTCGCCGACGCGGTCGGCGCCGACGTCAGGAACCCCGCATGAGCGAGCCCTTCGGTACCCGTCTGCGCCGTGCCATGGACGAGCGCGGCCCGCTGTGCGTCGGCATCGACCCGCACGCCTCGCTGCTCGCCGACTGGGGCCTGGGCGACGACGTGGCCGGCCTGGAGCGGTTCAGCCGCACGGTCGTGGAGGCCGTCGCCGACCGGGTCGCCGTGATCAAGCCGCAGAGCGCGTTCTTCGAGCGGTTCGGCTCGCGCGGAGTCGCCGTCCTGGAGCGTGTCGTCGAGGAGACCCGCGCGGCGGGCGCCCTGGTGGTGATGGACGCCAAGCGCGGCGACATCGGCTCCACCATGGCCGGGTACGCGGAGGCGTTCCTGCGCAAGGACGCCCCGCTGTTCTCGGACGCGCTCACCGTCTCCCCGTACCTCGGCTACGGCTCGCTCGCCCCGGCGGTCGAGCTGGCCCGGGAGAGCGGCACCGGGCTGTTCGTGCTCGCGCTGACCTCCAATCCGGAGGGGCCCGAGGTGCAGCACGCGGTCCGCGCGGACGGGCGCAGTGTGGCCGCGACCGTGCTGGCCCACCTCGCCGCCGAGAACACGGGCGCCGAGCCGCTGGGCTCCTTCGGCGCGGTCGTGGGCGCCACGGTGGGCGACCTGTCGTCCTACGACCTCGCCATCAACGGGCCGCTGCTCGCCCCCGGCGTCGGTGCCCAGGGCGCCACCCCGGCGGACCTCCCGGCGGTGTTCGGCAGCGCGGTGGGCAACGTGGTGCCGAACGTCAGCCGGGGCGTGCTGCGGCACGGTCCCGACATCGCGGCGCTGCGGGCGGCCACGGCGGCCTTCGCGGGCGAGATCAGGGCCGCCGTCGCGGGCTCCTGAGCACGGCGGACGGGCTCGACCGGGGGTCCGGGAGGCGAATACATCCACGAATCGTGGGCAGTATGCCCGAAAAGTCCGACCTCACGGAGGCTGACCAGGACTTTTCCGCTGTTCTCGCTGACTCCGGCGGACATGCCCGCTAGTCTCCGAGCAGTGAGAGCGGGCGAGCGTGTTGCTCGTCCCTCCCCAGGTGTGGGGCGACTAGGTTCCTCACCGGTCCGTATCCGACAGTTCGACATCCGAGGTGACGTAGGCGTGGCTCTTCCGCCCCTTACCCCTGAACAGCGCGCAGCCGCGCTCGAAAAGGCCGCCGCGGCTCGCCGGGAGCGGGCCGAGGTCAAGAATCGACTCAAGCACTCCGGCGCCTCGCTGCACGAGGTCATCAAGCAGGGCCAGGAGAACGAGGTCATCGGCAAGATGAAGGTCTCGGCTCTGCTGGAGTCCCTGCCGGGCGTGGGCAAGGTCCGCGCCAAGCAGATCATGGAGCGTCTGGGTATCTCCGAGAGCCGTCGTGTCCGCGGCCTCGGTTCCAACCAGATCGCTTCCCTGGAGCGTGAGTTCGGCAGCACCGGCTCCTGAGTCCGGGCACTGCCCGGACCGGAGTCCCGGACACTCCGGGATTGCTGGAATAATCGCTGCATGGCTGGAACATTCCGGGGGACGTCCCCCGTACCCCCGGACGCACGTCCGCGGCTGACCGTGCTCTCCGGCCCCTCCGGGGTCGGCAAGAGCACGGTCGTCGCCCACATGCGCAAAGAACACCCCGACGTCTGGCTGTCGGTGTCCGCGACGACCCGCAAGCCGCGCCCCGGCGAGCAGCACGGCGTCCACTACTTCTTCGTCAGCGACGAGGAGATGGACAAGCTGATCGCCAACGGCGAGCTGCTGGAGTGGGCCGAGTTCGCCGGCAACCGCTACGGCACGCCGCGCACGGCCGTGCTGGAGCGGCTGGAGAAGGGCGAGCCGGTGCTGCTGGAGATCGACCTCCAGGGCGCCCGGCAGGTCCGCGAGTCGATGTCCGACGCCCAACTGGTCTTCCTCGCCCCGCCCTCCTGGGATGAGCTGGTGCGCAGGCTCACCGGCCGGGGCACCGAGCCGCCGGAGGTCATCGAGCGCCGGCTGGAGGCGGCCCGGACGGAACTGGCCGCCGAGCCCGAGTTCGACGTGACCCTGGTCAACACCTCCGTCGAGGACGTGGCCGGGGAGCTGCTAGCCTTGATGGACGTTGTGTGATCGTGACCGCCGTCCATCGACAGGACTCACCGGTCACGGTGCTCCACACCGACTGATTCTTTCCCACCCATCGGAAGGCAGAGCGTGTCCTCTTCCATCACCGCGCCCGAGGGCATCATCAACCCTCCGATCGACGAGCTCCTCGAGGCCACCGACTCGAAGTACAGCCTCGTGATCTACGCGGCCAAGCGTGCCCGTCAGATCAACGCGTACTACTCGCAGCTCGGTGAGGGCCTCCTCGAGTACGTCGGTCCGCTCGTCGACACCCACGTCCACGAGAAGCCGCTCTCGATCGCGCTGCGCGAGATCAACGCCGGTCTGCTGACCTCCGAGGCCATCGAGGGCCCGGTCCAGTAGTTCCCGCCGTTCGCGGTCGTACTTTCAGATCGCGGTCGACTTATCCACAGGCCCGGCAGTCATGCTGCCGGGCCTGTGGTGTGTCATGGGTGTTCATGGGTGTCGAAGGTTCTCGAGAGTCCGGGGAATCCGGGGAGACGGTGGAGACGGTGGACAAGCCGAAGGTCGTGCTGGGCGTCAGCGGTGGCATCGCCGCGTACAAGTCCTGTGAGCTGCTGAGACGGCTCACCGAGTCGGGGCACGACGTGCGGGTGGTGCCGACCGCCTCCGCGCTGCACTTCGTCGGCGCCGCCACCTGGTCCGCGCTGTCCGGCAACCCGGTCTCCACCGAGGTCTGGGACAGCGTCCACGAGGTGCCGCACGTCCGCATCGGGCAGCACGCCGACCTCGTGGTGGTCGCGCCCGCCACCGCCGACATGCTCGCCAAGGCCGCGCACGGTCTCGCCGACGACCTGCTCACCAACACCCTGCTCACCGCCCGCTGCCCGGTGGTCTTCGCGCCCGCGATGCACACCGAGATGTGGGAGCACCCGGCCACCCAGGAGAACGTGGCCACCCTGCGCCGCCGGGGCGCGGTCGTCATCGAGCCCGCCGTGGGCCGCCTCACGGGCGTCGACACCGGCAAGGGGCGGCTGCCCGACCCGGCGGAGATCTTCGAGGTGTGCCGCCGGGTGCTGGCGCGGGGCGTGGCGGGGCCGGACCTCGCCGGGCGCCATGTGGTGGTCTCGGCGGGCGGCACCCGTGAGCCGCTGGACCCGGTGCGCTTCCTCGGCAACCGCTCCTCCGGCAAGCAGGGGTACGCCCTCGCCCGGACCGCCGCCGCGCGCGGGGCCCGCGTGACGTTGGTCTCGGCCAACGCGGGGTTGCCCGACCCGGCCGGGGTGGACCTCGTGCACGTCGGCACCGCCGTCCAGCTCCGTGAGGCGGTGCTCAAGGCCGCCGCCGACGCGGACGCCGTGGTCATGGCCGCCGCCGTCGCCGACTTCCGCCCGGCGGTCTACGCGAGCGGGAAGATCAAGAAGAAGGACGGCCAGGAGCCCGAGCCGGTCGCCCTGGTCCGCAACCCCGATGTGCTCGCCGAGGTCGCCGCCGAACGCGCCCGCCCCGGACAGGTCGTCGTCGGCTTCGCCGCCGAGACCGACGACGTGCTCGCCAACGGCCGCGCCAAGCTGGCCCGCAAGGGCTGCGACCTGCTGGTGGTGAACGAGGTGGGAGAGCGCCGGACCTTCGGCTCGGAGGAGAACGAGGCGGTGGTCCTCGGCGCCGACGGCACCGAGACGGCCGTACCGCACGGGCCGAAGGGGGCCCTCGCGGACACCGTCTGGGATCTGGTCGCGGCCCGGCTGGGCTGAGCGGGCTGAGCGGGCTGGGCCGTTCGGGGCGGCCGGTTTTCGGCCACCCGGAGTCTTTTTTTCATACCGCGATGGCGCGTGGCGGATCTGTTCAAGGCCACGCTCCAGCGTGCAGAATGCCTGTGCCGCAGGTCACAGCGTTCTCGCTGGGCGAGAACAGGTGGCCCTGCGGCCAGGTGCGACCGATAAACTGTTCGCGGACGACGTTGGGCGCAGCTCCCGACGTGGTCCTTCAATGATCAGCCAGCAGCCGCTGCAACCCCAGGGAGCGTTGTGTCCCGTCGCCTGTTCACCTCGGAGTCCGTGACCGAAGGTCACCCCGACAAGATCGCTGACCAGATCAGCGACACCATTCTCGACGCGCTGCTCCGCGAGGACCCCTCGTCCCGCGTCGCCGTCGAGACGCTGATCACCACCGGCCTGGTGCACGTGGCCGGCGAGGTCACGACCAAGGCTTACGCGCCCATCGCCCAGTTGGTGCGCGAGAAGATCCTCGAGATCGGCTACGACTCCTCCAAGAAGGGCTTCGACGGCGCCTCCTGTGGCGTCTCGGTGTCCATCGGCGCGCAGTCCCCGGACATCGCGCAGGGCGTCGACACGGCGTACGAGAACCGCGTCGAGGGCGATGAGGACGAGCTCGACAAGCAGGGCGCGGGCGACCAGGGCCTGATGTTCGGCTACGCCTCGGACGAGACGCCGACGCTGATGCCGCTGCCGATCTTCCTGGCGCACCGCCTGTCCAAGCGCCTCTCCGAGGTCCGCAAGAACGGCACCATCCCCTACCTGCGTCCCGACGGCAAGACCCAGGTCACCATCGAGTACGACGGCGACAAGGCCGTCCGTCTCGACACCGTCGTGGTCTCCTCCCAGCACGCCTCCGACATCGACCTCGAGTCGCTGCTCGCGCCCGACATCCGCGAGTTCGTGGTCGAGCCCGAGCTGAAGGCCCTGCTGGACGAGGGCATCAAGATCGACACCGAGGGCTACCGCCTGCTGGTGAACCCGACCGGCCGCTTCGAGATCGGCGGCCCGATGGGTGACGCCGGCCTCACCGGCCGCAAGATCATCATCGACACCTACGGCGGCTTCGCCCGCCACGGTGGCGGCGCCTTCTCGGGCAAGGACCCGTCCAAGGTGGACCGCTCGGCCGCGTACGCGATGCGCTGGGTCGCCAAGAACGTGGTGGCCGCGGGTCTCGCCTCGCGCTGCGAGGTCCAGGTCGCCTACGCGATCGGCAAGGCCGAGCCGGTCGGTCTCTTCGTGGAGACCTTCGGCACCGCCAAGATCGAGCCCGAGAAGATCGAGAAGGCCATCGACGAGGTCTTCGACCTCCGTCCGGCCGCGATCATCCGCGACCTCGACCTGCTGCGCCCGATCTACGCCCAGACGGCGGCCTACGGCCACTTCGGCCGGGAGATCCCCGACTTCACCTGGGAGCGCACCGACCGCGTCGACGCCCTGCGCAAGGCCGCCGGCGTCTGATCCGCACCGTGTGAACCGGGGCCCGGCCTCCCTTCGGGGACGCCGGGCCCCGGCACGTTCCGGGCGCCTCGGCGGACGGCGCTGTCAGTGGTCTTTGGGAGAATGCGAGCGTGAGCAGCGACAACGGGCCGGGGGACGGCGGGGCCGAGGGGCCACCGCCGGAGCAGCTCGCGCTCATCCGGGAGAGCGTGCGCGGCGCCGACGTGCCGCGCGCCAAGCCGCGCACCTGGCGGGGGGCCGCGCTCGCCAAGGACCGGCCGGTCGCCCGGGTGCTCGTCGACAAGGGCGTCCTCCACCTCGACCGGTACTTCGACTACGCCGTGCCCGAGGAGCTCGACGCCGACGCCCAGCCCGGCGTACGGGTCCGGGTGCGGTTCGGCGCCGGGCGGCACCGGGTGCGGGACGGGCGGCGCGAGGGCGGCGGCCTGATCGACGGCTACCTGATCGAGCGGCGGGACGAGTCCGACTACTCAGGACCGCTCGCCGCCCTCGCCCAGGTCGTCTCCCCGGAACCGGTGCTCGGCGAGGAACTCCTCGGACTCGCCCGCGCCGTCGCCGACCGGTACGCGGGCAGCCTCGCCGACGTGCTGCAACTGGCCGTACCGCCGCGCAGCGCCCGCGCGGAGAAGCGCGCCTCCCCCGAGCCCCTGCCCGCGCCCCCCGCCCCGGACGCGGGCACCTGGGCCCGTTACGAGCACGGTCCCGCCTTCCTCGCCGCCCTGGCGTCCGGCGCCGCGCCCCGCGCGGTGTGGAACGCGCTGCCGGGACCCGAATGGAGCGAGGAGATCGCCCGCGCCGTCGCCGCCACCCTCGCCTCGGGACGCGGCGCCCTGGTCGTCGTCCCCGACGGCCGGACCGCCGCGCGGGTCGACGCCGGGCTCACCGGCCTCCTCGGCAAGGGCCACCACGCGCTGCTCACCGCCGACGCCGGCCCCGAGAAGCGGTACGCGCAGTGGCTCGCGGTCCGGCGCGGCTCGGTACGGGCGGTCGTCGGCACCCGCGCCGCCATGTTCGCCCCCGTGCGCGACCTCGGGCTGGTGGCGATCTGGGACGACGGCGACGACAGCCACAGCGAACAGCACGCCCCCCAGCCGCACGCCCGCGACGTCCTGCTGCTGCGCGCCTCGCTCGACAAGTGCGCCTTCCTGGTGGGCGGTTGGAGCTGCACCGTGGAAGCCGCGCAGCTCGTCGAGAGCGGCTGGGCGCGGCCCCTGACCGCCGGACGCGACCAGGTCCGCCGCACCGCCCCGCTGGTACGCACCGTCGGGGACACCGACCTCGCCCGCGACGAGGCCGCCCGCGCCGCCCGGCTCCCCAGCCTCGCCTGGCAGGCCGTCCGCGAGGGGCTCAAGACCGGCCCGGTGCTGGTGCAGGTGCCCCGGCGCGGCTACGTGCCCCGTCTGGCCTGCGCCCAGTGCCGCGCCCCCGCGCGGTGCGCGCACTGCGCCGGGCCGCTCCAGGCACAGGACGCCGGGGCGCTGCGCTGCGAGTGGTGCGGGCGCGAGGAGCACTCCTGGCACTGCCCCGAGTGCGGCGGCTTCCGGCTGCGCGCCCAGGTCGTCGGCGCCCGCCGTA